>NZ_CP109073.1:1595000-1930000 GCF_035917415.1 Streptomyces sp. NBC_01803 | reverse complement strand
GGCGCGGCGCCGACGGGGCGCTCACTGTCTCCGGGGTCGCCGTGCGGGAGCTGGCCCGCGAGTTCGGCACCCCGGCCTTCGTGCTGGACGAGGCCGACTTCCGCGCCCGCTGCCGTGCCTGGCACGACGCCTTCGGGGCCGGGGGCGACGTCTACTACGCGGGCAAGGCGTTCCTGTCGCGGGCCGTCGTCCGCTGGCTGGACGAGGAGGGGCTCAACCTCGACGTCTGCACGGGCGGCGAGCTCGCCACCGCGCTGGCGGGCGGCATGCCGCCCGAGCGCCTCGCCCTGCACGGGAACAACAAGTCGGTCGCCGAGATCGACCGCGCCGTCGAGGTGGGGGTCGGGCGGATCGTCATCGACTCGTTCCAGGAGATCGAACGGGTCGCCGCCGCCGCGGCCCGGCACGGCGTCCGGCAGTGCGTGCAGATCCGCGTCACGGTCGGCGTCGAGGCCCACACCCACGAGTTCATCGCGACCGCGCACGAGGACCAGAAGTTCGGGCTGGGGCTCGCCGATGGCGCCGCCGCCGAGGCCGTCCGCCGCGTGCTGGGGCAGCCGGACCTCGTGCTGGCCGGGCTCCACTCGCACATCGGCTCGCAGATCTTCGACGTGGCCGGGTTCGAGGTCTCGGCCCGACGCCTGGTGGCCCTGCTGGCGGACGTGCGCGACGAGCACGGCGTCGAGCTGCCCGAGCTCGACCTCGGCGGCGGTCTCGGCATCGCCTACACTCCCACCGACGACCCGCGCGAGCCGCACGAGATCGCCAAGTCGCTGGGCGAGATCGTCAGCCGCGAGTGCCACGTCTCCGGGCTGAGCGTGCCGCGGCTGTCCGTGGAGCCGGGCCGGGCGATCGTCGGGCCGACCGCGTTCACGCTCTACGAGGTGGGCACCATCAAGCCGCTCCCCGGCCTGCGTACCTACGTCAGCGTCGACGGCGGGATGTCGGACAACATCAGGACCGCGCTGTACGACGCCGAGTACTCGGTGGTCCTGGCGTCCCGTGCCTCGGACGCCGAGCCGGTGCTCGTCCGGGTCGTCGGCAAGCACTGTGAGAGCGGCGACATCGTGGTCCGTGACGCCTGGCTGCCGGCCGACGTCGCCCCCGGCGATCTGCTCGCCGTGCCCGCCACCGGCGCGTACTGCCGCTCGATGGCCAGCAACTACAACCACACGCCCCGCCCGCCCGTGGTCGCTGTCGCGGACGGCTCGGCCCGGGTCATCGTGCGCCGCGAGACCGAAGAGGATTTGCTGCGGCTGGACGTCGGCTGAGGAAGGCCGTCCGCATACTGAACGTGTGGCGGACGTTTCTTCGTATGTACGTGAGACTGGTAGTCCCTGAGTGATGTCGGAAGGCGAGGTCGAATCGTGCGCGCTCGTCCGTTGAAGGTGGCGCTGCTTGGCTGCGGAGTCGTCGGCTCGCAGGTGGCCCGCCTGATGGCGACGCACGCCGACGATCTCGCGGCCCGCATCGGCGCACCCGTGGAGCTGGCCGGAGTCGCCGTGCGGCGCCCCGGGAGGGCGCATGGCACGGTGGCCCCCGAGCTGATCACCACGGACGCCGCCGCGCTCGTCGCGCGCGGCGACATCGACGTCGTCGTGGAGCTGATCGGCGGCATCGAGCCGGCCCGCACGCTGATCAACTCCGCGTTCGAGCACGGCGCCAGCGTCGTCACGGCGAACAAGGCGCTGCTGGCCGAGGACGGCCCCGCGCTGTACGCCGCCGCCGCCCGGCGGGCGGCCGATCTGTACTTCGAGGCGTCCGTCGCCGGGGCCATCCCGCTGCTGCGGCCGTTGCGCGAGTCCCTGGCCGGGGACAAGGTCAACCGCGTCCTCGGCATTGTCAACGGCACCACCAACTTCATCCTCGACCGCATGGAGTCCAGCGGCGCCGGCTACGGCGAGGCGCTGGAGGAGGCGACGGCCCTCGGATACGCCGAGGCCGACCCGACCGCCGACGTCGAGGGCTTCGACGCCGCCGCCAAGGCCGCGATCCTGGCCGGGATCGCCTTCCACACCCGCGTCCGTCTCGACGACGTGCACCGCGAGGGCATCACCGAGGTCACCGCCGCCGACATCGCCTCCGCGCGGCAGATGGGCTGCACGGTCAAGCTGCTGGCCATCTGCGAGCGCACCGAGGACGGCCGCTCGGTGACCGCCCGCGTGCACCCGGCGATGATCCCGCTCAGCCACCCGCTGGCGTCGGTGCGCGAGGCGTACAACGCGGTCTTCGTCGAGGCCGACGCCGCCGGCCAGCTCATGTTCTACGGGCCGGGCGCGGGCGGCGCGCCCACCGCGTCGGCGGTGCTGGGCGACCTCGTCGCCGCCTGCCGCAACAAGCTCGGCGGGGGCCGCGGGCCGGGGGAGTCGGCGTACGCCCGGCTTCCGGTGAGCCCGATGGGCGAGGTCGTCACGCGGTACCACATCAGTCTGGACGTGGCGGACAAACCCGGTGTGCTCGCGCAGTGCGCCATGGTTTTCGCCGATCACGGCGTGTCCATCGACACCGTCCGGCAGACCGGCAAGGACGGCGAGGCCCAGCTCGTCGTCGTCACGCACCGGGCGTCCGACGCCGCGCTGAGCGCGACGGTCGAGGCGTTGCGCAGACTGGATACCGTGCACGGTGTCGCGAGCACCATGCGGGTCGAAGGGGAATAGGGAGCACTGCCATGGACGCACCCGTCATGTCCGCTACCACCAGCCGCCAGTGGCGCGGGGTGATCGAGGAGTACCGGGACCGGCTGCCGGTCACCCCCGAGACGCCCGTCGTGTCGCTGGGGGAGGGTGGCACTCCACTCGTACGGGCCCAGGTGCTCTCGGAGCGCACGCGCTGTGACGTTCATCTCAAGGTCGAGGGCGCCAATCCGACCGGATCGTTCAAGGACCGGGGGATGACGCTGGCGATCTCGCGGGCCAAGGAGGAAGGGGCCCGGGCCGTCATCTGCGCCTCGACGGGGAACACCTCGGCCTCGGCCGCCGCGTACGCGGTGCGGGCCGGGATGGTCTGCGCGGTGCTGGTCCCGCAGGGCAAGATCGCACTGGGCAAGATGGGCCAGGCGCTGGTCCACGGCTCGCGCATCCTCCAGGTCGACGGGAATTTCGACGACTGCCTGACGCTGGCCCGCGGCCTCGCCGAGAAGTACCCGGTGGCGCTGGTCAACTCGGTGAACCCGGTGCGGATCGAGGGCCAGAAGACCGCCGCGTTCGAGATCGTCGACATGCTCGGCGACGCCCCGGACATCCACGTGCTGCCGGTGGGCAACGCGGGGAACATCACGGCGTACTGGAAGGGCTACGGGGAGTACGCGGCCGACGGCCCGGCCTCGCGTACGCCCCGCATGTGGGGGTACCAGGCGTCCGGCTCGGCGCCGATCGTGCGCGGCGCGCCGGTGAAGGACCCGGCCACCATCGCCACCGCGATCCGCATCGGCAACCCGGCGTCCTGGGCCTTCGCCGAGCGCGCGCGCGACGAGTCGGGTGGGCACATCGACGAGGTGACGGACCGCCAGATCCTCGCGGCCTACCGGCTGTTGGCGGCTCAGGAGGGCGTCTTCGTGGAGCCGGCCTCGGCCGCCTCGGTGGCCGGCCTGCTGAAGGCGGCTGAGGAGGGCAAGGTCGATCCGGGCCAGCGCATCGTGTGCACGGTGACCGGCAACGGCCTGAAGGACCCCGACTGGGCCGTCTCCGGTGCCCCCCGCCCCGAAACGGTCCCGGTCGACGCGACCGCCGCCGCCGCCCGCCTCGGCCTGGCCTGAGACACGCGGCCCGGCGGGACCCCGGACCCGGACCACGACCCCGGACCCCGGACGCCGGCCACGGTCGGCACGCCGCTCCGTCGGCCCCGCGGCGCGGCGGCGACCGACTCACCGACGCCGCCGTCGTCCGCGAAGATCAACCAGCCGCCGGATGGCGGCACTTGTGCCGGGGAGACCCGGACCCCGGCCTCGGCCTCGGCCCCGGCACGTCGCCGGGTCCGGGCCGGACGTGCCTCACCGACGCCCGGCCCGAGTCACCGTCCCGGCCCGAGTCACCGTCCCGGCCCGGTCACCGTCCCGGACAGAGCACCGTCCTGGAGAGGAAAAGGGGACGCCCCGACACGCCCCGGGGCGGGGAGTGCGGAACGACACCGGTCGTCCCTGTATCGCGTCTGAACCTTCCTTCGATAGGCTGGTATTCGTCCCTCGCCGTGTCCTGCTCGCTGTCACCTCCGCGATGCAGGGCGCACGCCGCTGTTTCGGCGTCCCGCGCCAGCGGGGACATGCCGCACATCTCACCAAGGAGAGTCATCGAGCGATGGCCCATCCCGCCTTCCGAGCCGCCGCCGTACGGGTGCGTACGCCCGCGACCAGCGCCAATCTCGGGCCCGGTTTCGACGCTCTCGGCCTGGCCCTGGGTCTTTACGACGACGTGGTCGTCCGGGTGGCGGAGTCCGGGCTGCACGTGGACATCGCGGGTGAGGGCGCCGACTCCCTGCCCCGCGACGAGCGGAATCTCCTGATCCGCACCCTGCGCACCGCCTTCGACGCGCTCGGCGGGCAGCCGCGCGGCCTGGAGGTCGTCTGCGCCAACCGCATCCCGCACGGGCGCGGCCTCGGCTCGTCGTCGGCCGCGATCTGCGCCGGGCTCGTCGCCGCCAGGGCCGTGACCACGGGCGCGGAGAGCCGGCTCGACGACGCGGCGCTGCTGGAGCTGGCGGCGGAGATCGAGGGGCATCCGGACAACGTCGCGGCCTGCCTGCTCGGTGGCTTCACGCTGGCCTGGGGCGAGGGTGCCGCCGTCCGGGCGATCCGGATGGAGCCGGCCGCCACGATCGTGCCCGTCGTCTTCGTGCCCGCCCGTCCGCTGGCCACCGAGACCGCGCGCGGGCTGCTGCCGCAGTCGGTGCCGCATGTGGACGCCGCGGCGAACGCGGGCCGGGCCGCTCTGCTGGTCGAGGCGCTGACGCGCCGCCCCGAGCTGCTGTTTCCGGCCACGGAGGACCGCCTGCACCAGGACTACCGGGCGTCCGCGATGCCCGAGTCCACGGACCTGGTCACCCGGCTGCGGGCGGACGGCGTGCCCGCCGTCATCTCCGGCGCGGGGCCCACGGTGCTCGCCCTCGCGGAGGCCGGCGAGGCCGACAAGATCGCCCGGCTGGCGGGCGACGGCTGGACGGCCAACAGGCTGGCCCTGGACACGGTGGGAGCCTGCGTCCTGCCGCTGGCCGGAGCCGGTCAGTGACGCGGTCGCGCGGCGGCGACAGGGGGATCGCCGAAGAATGGGGAGAGGGGGAATGAAGGCAGGATCCAGTAGTGTTAATCTCAAGTCTGCACGTACCGCCCCGCTGGGCGCCGTGCTGAATTCCGGGGTCCCACCTCCTGGGACCACCTCTTCTTCCGGGAGCCTCCACTCATCTGCCTGAGCAGCCTGCCTGGTAGCACCGAGCGCACGCTCCGGAACCGGTGTGACGGTTTCCGACTCCGAGACCTCGGTTTCCGAAGCCCCCCGCACCACCACCTTGAAATGATCCTCCGCCGCGCGACGCGCGGGCGGGATTACCGCACCGGCCGGCCCACCGCACGAGGCCGCAGCCGGACAGCACGACCGGTCGCCGAGCCAGACAGGCCGACGTCCGCTCCAGGGAAGGACCCTTCGTGAGCGACACCACCGATCTGATGGGCGTGAGTGCCGACACCGCCGACAAGACTGCCGGTGCTGCCACCGCGTCCGCCACGGACGCTCCTGCCGCCACCGCCGCGCCGCGGCGCCGGCGCTCGGGTACCGGCCTCGACGGCATGGTTCTCGCCGAGTTGCAGCAGGTCGCCGCCAGGCTGGGGATCAGGGGCACCGCGCGGATGCGCAAGAGCCAACTGATCGAGGTCATCAAGGAGAAGCAGGCCGACGGCGGCGCGGGCGCCGCGCCGACGGCGAACGGTGACGGCAAGGCGGCTGACGCCGCGTCCGCCGAGAAGCCGAAGCGCCGCACCACCTCACGGGCCCGCACCGGTGAGGAAGCCGCTCAGCAGCAGATCGAGATCCCGGTCCAGGCCGCCGAGACCAAGGCGGCGCCGGCCGAGACCGGCGACCGGGACCGCGCCGACCGGACCGAGCGCGCCGACCGGACCGACACGGCGCAGGACGCCTCGGCCATCGGTGACGCGGCCAAGGCCGGCGAGGGCCAGTCCGACCGGCAGGGCAAGCGGGACCGCGACCGCCGGGGCGGTGGCAAGAACGGCGGCCAGGGCCAGGGCGGCCAGAGCCAGACCGGCAAGGGTGAGGGCCGCGGCGGCCGGGACAGCCGCGACAACCGGGAGAACCGTGACAGTCGCGGTGGCCGGGACAATCGTGACAGCCGTGACAGCCGTGACAGCCGCGACAACCGTGACAGCCGGGAGAACCGCGACGGCCGCGACAACCGTGACAACGGCGGTCCGGACGACGACTTCGACGGCGGACGCCGGGGCCGCAGGGGCCGCTACCGCGACCGCCGCGGGCGGCGCGGGCGCGACGAGATCAGCGAGCCGCAGGTCGCCGACGACGACGTCCTGATCCCGGTCGCGGGCATCCTCGACATCCTCGACAACTACGCCTTCGTCCGGACCTCCGGCTACCTGCCGGGCCCCAACGACGTGTACGTGTCGCTGGCTCAGGTCCGCAAGAACGGCCTGCGCAAGGGCGACCACGTCACCGGCGCGGTCCGCCAGCCCCGCGAGGGCGAGCGGCGCGAGAAGTTCAACGCGCTGGTCCGCCTGGACTCGGTGAACGGCATGGCCGCCGAATCCGGGCGCGGGCGCCCGGAGTTCAACAAGCTGACCCCGCTGTACCCGCAGGAGCGGCTGCGCCTGGAGAACGACCCGGGCGCGCTGACCCCGCGGATCATCGACATGGTCTCGCCCATCGGCAAGGGCCAGCGCGGTCTGATCGTGGCCCCGCCGAAGACCGGCAAGACCATGATCATGCAGTCGGTGGCCAACGCCATCACCCGCAACAACCCCGAGTGCCACCTGATGGTCGTCCTCGTCGACGAGCGCCCGGAAGAGGTCACCGACATGCAGCGCTCGGTGAAGGGCGAGGTCATCTCCTCGACCTTCGACCGGCCTTCGGAGGACCACACCACGGTCGCGGAGCTGGCCATCGAGCGGGCCAAGCGGCTCGTCGAGCTCGGCCACGACGTGGTCGTTCTGCTGGACTCGATCACCCGCCTCGGCCGCGCGTACAACCTGGCCGCGCCCGCCTCGGGCCGCATCCTGTCCGGTGGTGTCGACTCCGCCGCGCTCTACCCGCCGAAGAAGTTCTTCGGCGCCGCCCGCAACATCGAGGACGGCGGCTCGCTGACCATCCTCGCCACCGCGCTGGTCGAGACCGGCTCGCGGATGGACGAGGTGATCTTCGAGGAGTTCAAGGGCACCGGCAACATGGAGCTCAAGCTCGACCGGAAGCTCGCCGACAAGCGGATCTTCCCGGCCGTGGACGTGGACGCCTCCGGCACCCGTAAGGAGGAGATCCTGATGGGCAGCGACGAGCTGGCCATCGTCTGGAAGCTCCGCCGGGTGCTGCACGCGCTGGACCAGCAGCAGGCCATCGAGCTGCTGCTGGACAAGATGAAGCAGACGAAGTCGAACGCCGAGTTCCTGCTCCAGATCCAGAAGACCACGCCCACCCCGGGCAACGGCGACTGATCCGTACCGCTCCGCCCTCCGCCCCTCTCGGCCCGCCGCGGCCGAGGGGGGCGGAGGCATGACAGGCGAAGTCCGGCATATGGGGGCACAATGGGTGAATGGGCCCCCTGTCGGATAGTGAACGGGCGGCGGCGCGGCCCCGTCGTTCGGGGCGGGCTCGTCTGCTGCGGACCGCGGTCATCGCGCTGATCGCGGTTCTGGTGCTGACCGGGGCGGGGGCCGGGGCGCTGTATCTCAAGCTCGACGGCAACATCTCGCACATCGACATCGACGCCGCCCTCGGCCGGGACCGGCCCGCCGACAGCCCGGGCGACTCCCTCGACATCCTCGTCCTCGGCTCCGACTCCCGCTCGGGGGAGAACGGCGCCTACGGTGGCCCGGACGCCCAGGAGGACGCCCGCGCCGACACCGCGATGGTCGTCCACGTCAACGAGGCGCGCGACGCGGCCACCGTCGTCTCCATTCCCCGCGACACCCTCGTGCCCCGCCCCGCGTGCGAGCGCGGCGACGGCTCCACCGCCCCCGCCGAGCGCCGCGCGATGTTCAACGAGGCGTACACCGTCGGCGGCCCGGTCTGCGCCGTCAAGACCGTCGAGGACCTGACCGGCCTGCGCATGGACCACTACATCGAGGTGGACTTCAAGGGCTTCGCCGAGCTGATCGACACCCTCGGCGGCGTGGAGATCACCACCAGCGAGGCGATCGAGGACGAGGACAGCCACCTGAGCCTCCCGGCCGGTACCCACACCCTCGACGGCGAGCAGTCCCTCGCCCTGGTCCGCACCCGGAAGGCGATCGGCGACGGCAGCGACCTCAGCCGCATCGAGGTCCAGCAGGCGTTCGTCAAGGCGCTGGCCGGACAGGTCGGTTCCCTGGGGCTGACGACCAATCCCAAGCGGCTCTACGAGCTCGCCGACACCGCCACCTCCGCCGTGACCACCGACTCGGATCTCGCCTCGGTCTCCGAGCTCACCGGGCTGGCGCGCGACCTGGCGGACATCGGCCCGGCCGATCTGGAGATGATCACCCTCCCCGTCGCCCGCGATCCCGCCGACCCCAACCGCGTCGCGCCGCTGGAGCGCGAGTCCCGCCAGGTGTGGACCGCCCTGCGGCGCGACGAGCCGGTCCCCGAGTCCGCGATCCCGGACTCCGGCGACGACGGGGACGACACCCTCGTCGCCGACGAGTGACCGGACGGGTGACCGGGCGGGTGACCGGGCGGGCGACCGGGCGGGTGACCGGGCGGGTGACCGGGCGGGTGACCGGGCGGGTGACCGTCCCGCCGACCGGGGCGGGCGGCGGGAATAGCGGTGCCCCCGGGCTCGTTTTGGCAGGTGCGCCCAGTCCTGGCAGACTGGAGCGTCGGTCCCGGTTCACGGCGCGCATCCCGCGTGCCGACCCGGTGCCCTCCCGGAATCTAGGAGACGACCTTGAAGCGCGATATCCACCCGGAGTATGTCGAGACCCAGGTGAGCTGCACCTGTGGCGCGACGTTCACCACCCGTAGCACCGTCAGCGGGGGCAGCATCCGCGCCGACATGTGCTCCGAGTGCCACCCCTTCTACACCGGCAAGCAGAAGATCCTCGACACCGGTGGCCGCGTGGCCCGCTTCGAGGCGCGCTTCGGCAAGAACGCCGGGTCCGCCCGCAAGTAGCGACCCTGCCGGCGCCGGGCCCGGCCGCCCCTCACGGGAGCGGCCGGCTCGGCGCCTTTCGCGTCCCGCGCGCCCTGCCCGTCCGGTCCCCGAGTCCCATCCGAGTCCATCCCAGGAGCGCACACGATGTTCGAGGCGGTCGAGGATCTCATCGGCGAACACGCCGACCTCGAACGGCGGCTCGCGGACCCCGCGGTCCACGCCGATCAGGCCACCGCGCGCCGGTTCTCCAAGCGCTACGCCGAGCTGACGCCGATCATCACCGCTTACCGCTCCTGGCGGCGCTATGGCGACGACATCGAGACCGCTCGTGAACTGGCCCTGGAGGACCCGGAGTTCGGCGCCGAGGTGAAGGAGCTCCAGGCCCGCCGCGACGAGCTCACCGACGAGTTGCGGCTGCTGCTGGTCCCGCGCGACCCCAGCGACGACAAGGACGTCATCCTGGAGATCAAGGCGGGGGAGGGCGGCGACGAGTCGGCCCTCTTCGCCGGGGACCTGCTGCGGATGTATCTGCGGTACGCCGAACGGCGCGGCTGGCAGACCGAGCTCATCGACGCCAACGAGTCGGACCTCGGTGGCTACAAGGACGTCTCGGTGGCCGTCAAGACCCGCGGCACCGCGGCCCCCGGGCAGGGCGTGTGGGCCCGGCTGAAGTACGAGGGTGGCGTCCACCGCGTGCAACGGGTGCCCGCCACCGAGTCCCAGGGCCGCATCCACACCTCGGCGGCCGGCGTGCTGGTGCTCCCCGAGGCCGAGGACGTCGAGGTCGAGATCAACGCGGGCGACCTGCGGATCGACGTCTACCGCTCCTCGGGCCCCGGTGGCCAGTCGGTCAACACCACCGACTCCGCCGTCCGCATCACTCACCTGCCCACCGGCATCGTGGTCTCCTGCCAGAACGAGAAGAGCCAGCTCCAGAACAAGGAGCAGGCCCTGCGCATCCTGCGCGCCCGGCTGCTGGCCGCCGCGCGCGAGGAGGCGGACAGGGAGGCGTCCGACGCCCGGCGCAGCCAGGTGCGCACCGTGGACCGCTCCGAGCGCGTCCGCACGTACAACTTCCCGGAGAACCGCATCTCCGACCACCGCGTCGGGTTCAAGGCGTACAACCTGGACCAGGTGCTCGACGGAGAGCTCGACGCGGTCATCCAGGCGTGTGTGGACGCCGATTCGGCCGCCAAGCTCGCCGCGGCCCAATGAACGTAGGGTGGGCGACGTGACTGCAACATCCGGGTCCGGGGGTTCGGCCCGCTCCCTGCTGCTCGCCGAAGTGGCCCGTGCCACCCAGCGGCTGGCCGACGCCGGGGTGCCCTCACCGCGCTTCGACGCCGAGGAGCTGGCGGCCTTCGTGCACGGCACCGACCGCTCCAAGCTGCACACCGTGCCGGACGGGGACTTCGACGCCCGGTACTGGGAGGCCGTGGCCCGGCGCGAGGCGCGTGAGCCGCTTCAGCACATCACCGGGCGCGCGTTCTTCCGATTCCTCGAACTCCAGGTGGGGCCGGGCGTCTTCGTGCCGCGCCCGGAGACCGAGTCGGTGGTCGGCTGGGCGATAGACGCGGTCCGGGCGATGGACGTGGTCGAGCCGTTGATCGTGGATCTGTGCACCGGCTCCGGCGCCATCGCGCTGGCCCTCGCCCAGGAGGTGCCGCGCTCCCGGGTGCACGCGGTGGAGCTGGACGAGTCGGCCCTGGAGTGGGCCCGCAAGAACGCCGAGGGCAGCCGGGTCGTCCTGCACCACGGGGACGCCCGCACCGCCCTGCCCGAGCTGTCCGGCCAGGTCGACCTGGTGATCTCCAACCCGCCCTACATCCCGCTCACCGAGTGGGAGCACGTGGCGCCCGAGGCGCGCGACCACGATCCTCAACTGGCGCTGTTCTCCGGCGAGGACGGCCTGGAGATGATCCGCGGCCTGGAGCGCGCCGCGCACCGGCTGCTGCGGCCCGGTGGCATGGTGGTCGTGGAGCACGCCGACACCCAGGGCGGCCAGGTGCCGTGGATCTTCACCGAGGACCGCGGCTGGGCCGACGCCGCCGATCACCCGGACCTGAACAACCGGCCCCGATTCGCCACCGCCCGCCGCGTCGCGCGGTGAGAGGAGGACCATCACAATGGCACGGCGCTACGACTGCGCGGACGTGGTCGATCGCAAGCACGGTCTGCGGGAGGCGGCCTCCGCCGTCCGGCGCGGGGACCTCGTGGTCCTGCCCACCGACACCGTCTACGGCATCGGCGCGGACGCCTTCAACACCGGGGCCGTGGGCGACCTCCTCAAGGCCAAGGGCCGCGGCCGGGGCATGCCCTCGCCGGTGCTGATCGGCTCGCCCACCACCCTGCACGGCATCGTCACCGACTTCTCCGAGCGGGCCTGGCAGCTGGTGGACGCCTTCTGGCCCGGCGCGCTGACCCTCGTCGCCCGCCATCAGCCGTCCCTCACCTGGGACTTGGGGGAGACCCGCGGCACCGTCGCGGTGCGGATGCCGCTGCATCCGGTCGCCCTGGAGCTGCTCAAGGACGTCGGCCCGATGGCCGTCACGAGCGCCAACCTCACCGGCCACGCCCCGCCGCAGGACTGCGACGGCGCGCAGCGGATGCTGGGCGACTCGGTCTCCGTCTACCTCGACGGCGGCTCGACCCCGGACACCGTGCCGTCCTCCATCGTCGACGTCACCGGCCGGGTTCCGGTGCTGCTGCGCGCCGGGGCGGTGAGCGAGGAAGAGCTGCGCAAGGTCGTTCCCGATCTGGAGACCTCGCATTGAGGGCGCCCTCGCTGAGCACCGCGAACGTCGGCATACGGGCTCCCGAGCTGTCCGGCCGGCCGCGGCAGGACTTCCGGATCCTGCACGTCAGCACGGGGAACGTGTGCCGTTCCCCGATCACCGAGCGGCTCACCCGGCAGGCGCTGGCCGACCGCCTCGGTCCCGCCGCGCACGGCCTGGTGGTCGAGAGCGCGGGCACCTGGGGGCACGAGGGGGCGCCGATGGAGGCGCACGCCGCGGAGCTGCTGGCCGAGTACGGGGCGGACGCCGACGGCTTCCACGGCCGGGAGCTGCTCGACGAACACGTCATCGAGGCCGACCTCGTGCTGACCGCCACCCGCGATCACCGGGCGCAGGTCATCTCGATGGGGCACTCGGCCGGGCTGCGCACGTTCACGCTCAAGGAGTTCACCCGGCTGGTGCGGGCCATCGACACCGCCACGCTGCCGGTCGCGGAGTCGCCCGAGGAATTGGTCGAGCGCGCCCGCGCGCTGGCCCGTGCCGCCGCCGCGCTGCGCGGCTGGCTGCTGGCGCCCAACGCCGAGGCCGACGAGGTACAGGACCCGTACGGCGCGCCGCTGCCGTACTTCCGCAGCATCGGCGAGGAGATCCGGGACGCGCTCGACCCGGTCGTCACGGCGCTCACCGGGGTCCCGCCGCGTCCGGTGCGGGCCGGGCGGGCGCTCCTGTGAGGGGCTCCGGACGAGCTCCGGACCGGCGGGACGGCCGTGAAGTGGCCGCATCGAGTCCGCACAGGGGGGTCCGGGCATGAGAGGGTGTTGCGCGGTAGTCCTGCGAGACCACTGGGGCATTGTGTGCGCGAGTATCTGCTGACCCTCTGCGTCGCGGCGGCCGTCACCTATCTGCTGACCGGGCCGGTGCGGAAGTTCGCCATCGCGTGGGGAGCGATGCCGCCCATCAGAGCGCGTGACGTGCACCGCGAGCCCACGCCGAGACTGGGTGGCATCGCGATGTTCGGCGGGCTGTGCGCGGGGCTGCTGGTCGCCTCGCAGCTCACCAACGTGGGCGAGGTGTTCCGGCAGTCCGACGAGCCGCGCGCGCTGCTGTCCGGGGCGGTGCTGATCTGGGTGATCGGCGTGCTGGACGACAAGTACGGCGTGGACGCCCTGGTCAAGCTGGGCCTGCAGATGATCGCGGCCGGCGTGATGGTCCTGCAGGGCCTGACCATCCTGTGGTTGCCCGTCCCGACCTTCGGCATGATCGCGCTCACCCCTCTTCAGGGCACCCTGCTGACGGTCGCGATCGTGGTGATCACCATCAACGCGGTGAACTTCGTGGACGGCCTCGACGGTCTGGCGGCCGGCATGGTCGGCATCGCCGCGGCGGCGTTCTTCCTGTACGCCTACCGCATCTGGTACGGGTACGGCATCGAGGCCGCCGCCCCCGCCACCCTCTTCTCGGCCGTGCTGATGGGCATGTGCGTGGGCTTCCTGCCGCACAACCTGCACCCGGCGCGGATCTTCATGGGCGACTCCGGCTCGATGCTCCTCGGGCTGGTGCTGGCGGCCGGCGCGGTCTCCGTCACCGGCCAGGTGGACCCGGACGCCATGGCGCTGTTCTCCGGCTCCGAGCGCAGCGCGGTCATCGAGATGGTCCCGGTCTACATGCCGCTGATCCTGCCGCTGACGATCATCGCCGTGCCGTTCGTCGACCTGGTGATGGCGATCGTGCGCCGCACCTGGAACGGGCACTCGCCGTTCACCGCCGACCGGGGGCATCTCCACCACCGGCTGCTGGAGATCGGGCACTCGCAGAGCAGGGCCGTGCTGATCATGTACTTCTGGTCGGCGCTGATCGCCTTCGGCGCCGTGGCGTACTCGGTGCAGTCCGCCAACGCCGTGATCGTGCCGGTCGTGATGTCGCTCAGCGCCGTCGGGCTGGTGGTGCTGCTGATGCCGCGCTTCACCCCGCGCGTGCCCCGGTGGGCGCAGCGCGTGGTGCCGCCCCGCTACCGGGACCGGCGGCGGTCGGCCGCCGGTGCCGCCGGGTCCGCGTCGCCGACGGCCCAGGCCGGGGAGACGGACGGCGGGCGGCCCGTGGCTGATGGCGTGGCCGACGAGGCGGGGGGCGCCGGTCCTTCGCTGTCGGGGCTGCACGGCGCGACGGCGGTGGGCGACCGCCAGCGGTTCGCGCTGCGCCGGAAGATCGACAGCCGCTCATAACACAGAGGCGCCGCTGTGTCAGCTATGCAACGCGCGAAATACCTCTCACGTGTGAGGTCATCCACACTAACTGAGTAAAGACCTCATCAAATACTTTGTGATAGCGTTCACGAGACGTCCCGGAACCCTACCCACGTTCCAGCACGTCAGCACCGCTCGTCAAAGACGACAGTCCCCGAAGCCCGCCGGAGAAGCACTTCGATGCAGTCCAACGACGCCCGGATCATCCGCGGCGCCGCGATCCCCACTGCCGCGGTAGGTGCGGTCGCCATCGCCATCGGCGCCGTGGTCGCAGGGGTGGACGGTGCGAGCGGTGTCGCGCTCGGCGTGCTCGTCGCCGCCGGATTCTTCGCCATCGGCCTGCTGGCCCTCGCGGTCGTGGGAAAGCGCTGGCCCGACCTGTTCTTCGGCGCCGCCTTCCTGATCTACACCACGCAGATGGGCCTGCTGGTCCTCCTGCTCCTGCTGCTGCGCGACGCCTCGTTCCTCCACGGACGGGCCTTCGCCGCCGGGGTGCTGGTGGGCACGGCCACCTGGCTCGCGGGCCAGGTCAGGGTCCACATGACCCTCAAGGTGCTTTATGTGGAGCCGGAGTCCAGCTCCGCGTCCGCCGGCGGCCGGCCATGACCCCGGGCCCACGGGCACGGGGTCAGCGAAAAGCGGGAGTTCGCGGACTGCTATCGTCCGTCGCCAGAAGTTCAGGTCGCGGTGTCCGTCGAGGCGCCGGTGACGCGCAGGCCGTGCGGGACGGCCGTGCGAGCGCAGACCCCGGTTCTTCCTCCCGCCCCATCCAGTCCAGTGCCGCTCCGTGGTCCGTCACCACGCCGACACATCGAGGTAGCCGTATCCATGCGCCATGCCGAGGGAGCTCGCGGTGAGTAACGACCAGGTGCTCGCCTTCGAGACCGACTGCCATCTGTTCAAGGACTGCGCCTTCCACGCGCCGTCCGTCTGGTCGTTCGTCTTCGACCCGATCTTCAGCATCGGGTCCTTCGAGTTCAACAAGGCGATGCTGCTGGTGCTGCTCAGCACCGTGCTGGTCGTCGGCTTCTTCTGGACGGCGTTCTCCAAGCCCAAGGTCGTGCCCGGGAAGTTCCAGCTCCTCGCCGAGGTGTTCTACGACTTCGTGCGCAACGGGATCGCGCGGGAAGTGATCGGCAAGAAGGCCGAGCCCTATGTGCCGCTGCTGGTCTCGCTGTTCTTCTTCATCTGGATGATGAACCTCTGGGCGATCATCCCCTTCGCGCAGTTCCCGGCGACCTCGATCTTCGCCTACCCGGTGGCGCTCGCCCTGATCGTCTGGGTGACGTACATGACCCTGACGTTCAAGACGAACGGCTTCGTCGGCGGCCTGCGGAACCTGTGTGTGCCCAGCGGACTGCCCAAGGGGATCTACGTGATCCTCACGCCCCTGGAGTTCCTGTCCAACGTCATCGTCCGGCCGTTCACGCTGGCCGTGCGACTCTTCGCGAACATGTTCGCGGGCCACCTGCTGCTCCTGGTGTTCATCATCGGCACCTGGTACACGCTGGGCACCGTCGTCGGCACCGCCTACTCGGTGACCTCGATGTTCCTGACGATCCTGCTCACCGCCTTCGAGATCTTCATCCAGGCGCTCCAGGCATACGTCTTCACCGTGCTGACCGCCACCTACATCTCCCAGGCGCTGGAAGAAGCGCACTGAGAGACGGCCGACCGCGGCCACCCCTCGACCGCACCACCCCCGGCGGACATTCCCCCCGCCGGTTCACAACAGAGAAGGATGACAACGGACATGTCCGCAACTCTCGCCGCGATTGAAGGAAGCATCAACACCGTCGGTTTCGGCGTCGCGGCCGTTGGCCCCGGTGTCGGCATCGGCATCATCTTCGGTAACGGCGTCCAGGCCATCGCCCGTCAGCCCGAGGCCGCCGGTCTCATCCGGCAGAACATGCTCCTCGGCTTCGCCGTCGTCGAGGCCCTGGCCCTCATGGGCTTCGTGCTCGCGTTCGCGATCTGAGCCTCGCGCCCGAAGCCCTTACCGATGAAAGGTCCGCCATCATGATTTTCCTGGCTGAGGAAGAGCCGCAGAGCCCCCTCCTGCCGGTGGTTCCCGAGATCATCATCGGCCTGATCTGCTTCGGTGTCGTCTTCTTCGTCTTCTACAAGAAGCTCCTTCCCGCCATCAACAAGGCGCTCGACGAGCGGCGTGAGGCGATCGAAGGCGGTATGGAGAAGGCCGAGGCGGCGCAGGCCGAGGCCCGGCAGACGCTGGAGAGCTACAAGGAGCAGCTCGCCGAGGCCCGTCACGAGGCGGCCCGGATGCGTCAGGACGCGCAGGAGCAGGGCGCCGCGCTCATCGCCGAGATGCGCGCGGAGGGTCAGCGGCAGCGTGAGGAGATCATCGCCGCCGGCCACGCCCAGATCGCGGCCGACCGCAAGCAGGCCGCCGAGCTGCTGCGCCAGGACGTCGGCAGGCTCGCCATCGATCTGGCCGGGCGGCTGGTCGGGGAGTCCCTGGAGGATCACGCCCGGCAGAGCCGCACCATCGACCGCTTCCTCGATGACCTGGAGCAGCAGGCCACCGTCACGGTGCCGTCCCAGTCCGAGGCGGGCAGCCGATGATGGGAGCGAGCCGGGAGGCGCTGGACGCGGCGCGGGAGCGTCTCGTCGCGCTGACGGACAACACCGGCGTCGACGCGGCGGCCCTCGCCACGGACCTCGCCGCCGTCACCGGTCTGCTCGACCGCGAGACCTCGCTGCGCCGGGTCCTGACCGACCCGGCGCAAGCCGGGGAGCGCAAGGCCGAGCTGGTCCGGCGGCTGCTGACCGGCCAGGTCGGCGGGGAGGCCGTCGATCTGGTCTCCGGCACGGTCCGCTCCCGGTGGTCCTCCTCCCGCGGCCTGGTGGACGCGATCGAGGAGCTGGCCGACACGGCCGACCTGATCGCGGCTGAGCGGGCCGGCGTGCTGGACTCGGTGGAGGACGAGCTGTTCCGGTTCGGCCGTGTCGTGTCCACGTCGCCCGAACTGCGGGCGGCGCTCAGCGTCAAGGACGACAGCCCCGCCGCGGTCTCCGCCAAGGCCGGGCTGGTCCGCGAGCTGCTGAGCGGCCGGGTGCAGGCGGTCACCGAGCGGCTCGTCATCCGACTGGTGGAACGGCCGCGGGGACGTAGCCTGGATGCGGGGCTCAACGCGCTCAGCACCATGGCCGCGGCCCGGCGCAACCGCTCGGTCGCCGTCGTCACCTCGGCGGTGCCGCTCGACGATCGGCAGCGGCAGCGGCTGGGCGACGCCCTCGCGCGGCTGTACGGCCGCCCGGTTCAGCTGAATCTGGATGTCGACCCGGCGGTCGTCGGCGGGATCTCGGTCCGTATCGGTGACGAGGTCATCCACGGCACCGTCGCCGACCGCCTGGACGAGGTCAACCGGCGGATGGCGGGCTGACGGCGCCGGCGGCGCGACCAACTCAAGACGCGATCACCACAAGATCGAAGGAAAAGCGGCCCGAGTTGGGCCGTATGTGGACGTACTTACGGGCCCAACAAGGAGAGCAGGGAACCCAGATGGCGGAGCTCACGATCCGGCCGGATGAGATCCGGGACGCGCTGGAGAATTTCGTCCAGTCGTACACGCCGGACGCGGCCTCGCGGGAAGAGGTCGGGACGGTCAGCGTTGCCGGTGACGGCATCGCGAAGGTCGAGGGGCTGCCCTCGGCCATGGCGAACGAGCTGCTGAAGTTCGAGGACGGCACCCTCGGCCTCGCCCTCAACCTTGAGGAGCGGGAGATCGGCGTCGTCGTTCTCGGTGAGTTCAGCGGCATCGAGGAGGGACAGCCGGTGCGCCGCACCGGAGAGGTCCTGTCCGTCGGTGTCGGCGAGGGCTACCTCGGCCGGGTCGTGGACCCGCTGGGCAACCCGATCGACGGCCTCGGCGAGATCGAGACCACGGGCCGCCGCGCCCTGGAGCTGCAGGCCCCCTCGGTCATGCAGCGCAAGTCGGTGCACGAGCCCATGGAGACCGGCTACAAGGCCGTCGACACCATGACCCCGATCGGCCGCGGCCAGCGCCAGCTCATCATCGGCGACCGGCAGACCGGCAAGACCGCCCTCGCGGTGGACACGATCATCAACCAGCGCGACAACTGGCGTTCCGGCGACCCGAGCAAGCAGGTCCGCTGCATCTACGTGGCGATCGGCCAGAAGGGCTCGACCATCGCGTCCGTGCGCGGCGCGCTGGAGGAGGCGGGCGCCCTGGAGTACACCACGATCGTGGCGGCTCCGGCGTCCGACCCGGCCGGTTTCAAGTACATCGCGCCCTACACCGGCTCGGCCATCGGCCAGCACTGGATGTATGACGGCAAGCACGTGCTGATCGTCTTCGACGACCTGTCGAAGCAGGCCGACGCCTACCGCGCCGTCTCTCTCCTGCTGCGCCGCCCGCCGGGCCGTGAGGCGTACCCGGGCGACGTCTTCTACCTGCACTCCCGGCTGCTGGAGCGCTGCGCGAAGCTGTCCGACGAGATGGGCGCCGGCTCCATGACGGGCCTGCCGATCGTGGAGACCAAGGCCAACGACGTGTCGGCGTTCATCCCGACCAACGTCATCTCCATCACCGACGGCCAGTGCTTCCTGGAGTCCGACCTGTTCAACGCGGGCCAGCGCCCGGCGCTGAACGTCGGCATCTCCGTCTCCCGCGTCGGCGGCTCCGCCCAGCACAAGGCGATCCGGCAGATCACCGGCTCGCTGCGGGTGGACCTCGCCCAGTACCGTGAGCTGGAGGCGTTCGCCGCCTTCGGTTCCGACCTGGACGCGGCGTCCAAGTCCGCCCTGGCCCGGGGCCAGCGGATGGTGGAGCTGCTCAAGCAGGAGCAGTACAGCCCGTACTCGACGGAGAACCAGGTGGTCTCCATCTGGTCCGGCACCAACGGCCTGATGGACGACATCCCCGTGCCGGACATCCGCCGCTTCGAGCGCGAGCTGCTCGACTACCTGGGCCGTGAGCACAAGGACCTGATGACGTCCATCCGCGAGGGCGGCAAGCTGTCGGACGACACCGTCCAGGCCATCGGCTCCGCGGTCAACAAGTTCAAGCAGCAGTTCGAGACCTCGGACGGCAAGCTGCTGGGCGAGGACTGATCATGGGCTCCCAGCTTCGGGTCTACAAGCGCCGGATCAAGACCGTCAGCGCGACCAAGAAGATCACGCGGGCGATGGAGATGATCGCCGCCTCGCGCATCGTCAAGGCGCAGCGCAAGGTGGCGGCCTCCAAGCCGTACGCGGACGAGCTGACCGCCGCCGTCACGGCGGTGGCGAACGGCTCGACCGTCAAGCACCCGCTCACCACCGAGGCGGAGCGTCCCCGGCGGGCCGCGGTGCTGCTGATCACCAGCGACCGCGGACTGGCCGGCGGGTACTCGAGCAACGCCATCAAGGCCGGGGAGCGCCTGACCGACGAGCTGGTCGCGCGGGATCTTGAGGTCGACACCTACATCGTCGGCCGCAAGGGTGTGGGGTACTACGCCTTCCGCGAGCGGGCCACGACCCAGTCGTGGACCGGCTTCACCGACAGCCCGACGTACGCCGACGCCAAGGAGGTGGCGGCGCCGCTGATCGAGGCCATGCAGCGGGACACCGACGAGGGCGGCGTGGATGAGCTGCACATCGTCTACACCGAGTTCGTGTCGATGATGACGCAGACGCCCGTGGGGCGCCGGCTGCTGCCGCTGAGTCTGGCGGAGGTGGCGGAGGAGTCCGCGGAGTCCCCCGCCAGGGCCACGGACCCGAAGGCGCTCTACGACTTCGAGCCGTCGGCCGAAGAGGTCCTCGACGCGCTGATGCCGCGCTATGTGGAGAGCCGTATCTACAACGCGCTCCTCCAGGCGGCGGCCTCCAAGCACGCGGCCACCCGGCGGGCCATGAAGTCGGCGACGGACAACGCGGAAGACCTCATCAGGTCGTTCACGCGGCTCGCCAACGCGGCCCGCCAGGCCGAAATCACCCAGGAAATCACCGAGATCGTCGGTGGCGCGAGCGCCTTGGCCGACGCGACCGCGGGAAGTGAACGCTAATCATGACCACTGCTGCTGAGGCCCCCACCGAGCGGGCCGTGGCGACGGGCCGTGTGGCGCGAGTCATCGGCCCGGTCGTCGACGTGGAGTTCCCCGTCGACACCATGCCGGAGATCTACAACGCCCTGACCGTCCAGATCGCCGACCCGGCGAACGCCGGCGAGAGCAAGACGCTGACCCTGGAGGTCGCGCAGCACCTGGGCGAGGGCCTGGTGCGCACGATCGCCCTGGAGCCGAACGACGGCCTGGTGCGCCAGTCGCCGGTCACCGACACCGGCGCCGGCATCACCGTGCCGGTCGGCGACGTGACCAAGGGCCGGGTGTTCAACACCCTGGGCCGCATCCTGAACGAGCCCGAGGCCGAGTCGGAGATCACCGACCGGTGGGAGATTCACCGCAAGGCCCCCGCGTTCGACCAGCTTGAGTCGAAGACCGAGATGTTCGAGACCGGTCTGAAGGTCATCGACCTGCTCACCCCGTACGTCAAGGGCGGCAAGATCGGCCTGTTCGGCGGCGCGGGCGTGGGCAAGACCGTGCTCATCCAGGAGATGATCATGCGTGTGGCGAAGCTGCACGAGGGCGTCTCCGTCTTCGCCGGCGTCGGCGAGCGCACCCGTGAGGGCAACGACCTGATCGCGGAGATGGACGAGTCCGGTGTACTGCCGCAGACCGCGCTCGTCTTCGGTCAGATGGACGAGCCGCCGGGCACCCGGCTGCGGGTCGCGCTGGCCGGTCTGACCATGGCGGAGTACTTCCGCGATGTGCAGAAGCAGGACGTGCTGTTCTTCATCGACAACATCTTCCGCTTCACCCAGGCCGGTTCCGAGGTCTCCACGCTGCTGGGCCGCATGCCCTCGGCCGTGGGGTACCAGCCGAACCTGGCGGACGAGATGGGCGTGCTCCAGGAACGCATCACCTCGACGCGCGGTCACTCGATCACCTCGATGCAGGCGATCTACGTGCCCGCCGACGACCTGACCGACCCGGCGCCCGCCACCACGTTCGCCCACCTGGACGCCACCACGGTGCTCTCCCGGCCGATCTCCGAGAAGGGCATCTACCCGGCGGTGGACCCGCTGGACTCCACCTCGCGGATCCTGGACCCGCGGTATGTCTCGCAGGACCACTACGAGTGCGCCTCGCGCGTCAAGGGGATCCTGCAGAAGTACAAGGACCTCCAGGACATCATCGCGATTCTGGGCATGGACGAGCTGAGCGAGGAGGACAAGCTCACCGTTCAGCGCGCCCGCCGTATCGAGCGCTTCCTGTCGCAGAACACCCACGCGGCGAAGCAGTTCACCGGTCTGGACGGCTCGGACGTGCCGCTGGACGAGTCGATCTCCGCGTTCAACTCGATCGCCGACGGTGAGTTCGATCACTTCCCGGAGCAGGCGTTCTTCATGTGCGGTGGCCTCGACGACCTGAAGGCCAAGGCCAAGAAGCTGGGCGTTTCCTGACGCACGGGCGCGGATACCCGGTCCGGGGCGGGGTGGATGCTTACCCCGCCCCTCGGGTAACCGCGCGCGCCAATTATTCTTCTGCAAGCCAGATATCCAGGGATGAGGAGCCATCGTGGCTGAGCTGCACGTCGAGTTGGTCGCCGCCGACCGCCAGGTATGGTCCGGCGAGGCCAGTCTGGTCGTCGCGCGCATCACCTCCGGCGACATCGGCATCATGCCGGGGCACCAGCCGCTGCTCGGCGTTCTCCGCGAAGGCCCGGTGACCATCCGCACGACGGGTGAGACCGGCGAGGGCACGGTCGTGGCCGCGGTGCATGGCGGTTTCCTTTCGTACACGGACGGTAAGCTGTCGCTGCTCGCCGAGATCGCCGAGCTGTCGGAGGAGATCGACGTCCAGCGGGCCGAGCGGGCCTTGGAGCAGGCGCGGGCCGACGCGGACGCGGCGGCCGAGCGGCGTGCGGATGTCCGTCTGCGGGCCGTGGCGGCGTCGGGGCGCTGACGCCCGCCAGACGCGCGAGGGATTCGGCACCGGGCACGAGAGCACACCACGAAGGCGAGGAGGTCGGTCAAGATGGTCCTCGCCTTGCTTGTGGCGGTCGGCGTGGTGCTTCTGCTCGTCGTCGTCGGCCTGTTCGGCTTCGGCGCCCGGCGGCGGCTGATCCAGCGCTCGGGCGGCACGTTCGACTGCAGCGCCCGGTTCGTTCCGCCCCGGGCCGGCCAGTCGTCCGGTAAGGGCTGGCTCTACGGCGTCGCCCGGTACAACGGGGACAACGTCGAGTGGTTCCGCGTCTTCTCCTACGCGCCGCGCCCGCGGCGGACTTTGCAGCGCGACCGCATCCAGGTGCGGGAGCGGCGGCATCCGCAGGGCGACGAGGAGCTGGCGCTGCTGCCGGGCGCGATGGTGCTGAGCTGTCGGCACAACGGCTTCGACGTGGAGCTGGCGATGAGCGAGGACGCGCTGACCGGCTTCCTGGCCTGGCTGGAGGCGGCCCCGCCCGGCCAGCGGGTGAACGTCGCCTGAGCCCGCTAGTCGCGGGGCAGCAGTGAACCGAGCGGACCGAGATCGAGGTTGAGGTCTTCCGGCCGCAGCCCGAAGGACTCCCGCAGCTCGTCCATGCGCTGGTCGAGCAGCATCAGCGTGGTGCCCATCCGTTCGATCTGGCCGTCGGTCAGCTCGCCGGAGTCGGCGCGGCGCAGGGCCTGGCGCTCCATGAGCTGCCGCAGCAGCTCCACCACGGTCAGCACCAGCGCGGCCAGGTCCCGGCCGACCGTCTCCGGCGCGATGTCCAGCGCGCGGCCTCCGCTCCGTCCGGGGACGATGCCACCGCCGGTCACAGCGGGCCGCCGTCCGCCCAGGGCGAGGGCACACGGTCGTTGACCGAGGAGATCAGCGCCTGGAGCGAGACCCGGATCAGCGGCACCTCGGCGATGGCGATGACCAGATCGCCGCTGATCACGACGCCCGCGGCCAGGACGCGGTCGAGCAGGTCCACCAGGGGGACGCCGAGCGGTCCGTAGGGGCCGTCCTCGCCCGTCCAGGGCACCGGGTCAGCGGTCGCCATCGTCACCGGCCTCGGTCTCCGCGCCGCCCGTGAAGGAGTACGGCGCCCAGGGGCCGGTCAGCTCGATCGTCAGCCGGTCGCCGATGTCCGGGTCCCGACGCAGTGTCTCGACGGCCGCCGCCAGCTCGGCGGCGCGCGAAGCGTCCACCAGGTAGGCGGCGTTGAGCACCTGGCGGTGCCGCTCGCCGGTCACCCCGGGGCCGTGCGCGCGCAGCCGGCGGGCGGCGGCGGAGAGGCCGCTGAGGGTGGTGTGCACCCACTCGGCGGCGCGCAGCGCGGCCTCGCGCCGCTCCTCGCCGGCCTGGCGACGGGTGCGCAGCCGGTCCAGATACGCCCGGCCGGTGACGGCGGTGTCCGGGGGAGCGGCCTTGGCAGTGGCAGTGGCAGTGGCAGTGGCCGGGGCGGGGGCCGGGGCGGGGGCGGCGGGTGGCTCGTCGGGTGCCGCGGCGACGGACACCTTGACGCCCCACTCGGCCCGTCCCTCGATCCGGTCCAGGACGGCGCGCAGCCGCGGCTCGTCCCGCACGAGCGCGGCGCGGGCCCGGTCCTCGTCCAGGTAGAGCGTCGCCAGGGGCAGCGGAACGGCGGGGCCGGTGGCCGCGGCGGCGGCGACCACCTCGTGGTGGGCGCGCGCGCAGCGTTCGAGGGCGTCCCGGTCGGAGAACCGCTCGCGCAGGGCCGCCTCGGAGAACTCGTCGGCCGGCACGTCCTGGATCACGGCGGCCAGCGTGCCGACGGTGACCGTGCGGACCGGGCCGCCGCCCGCGTGGCCGGTGACCGGGGGCAGGGCGGGCTCCCGGCCGGTGGCCCGGCGGACGGCGAAGACACAGATGGCGATGGACGTGCGCGGGGCGGCGGCCTGCGTCGTCATGCGGGATCGGGCTCCTTCCGGTCCAGGGCCCACTCCAGCGCCGCCAGGCGCTCGCGCAGCCGCGTGTTCTCGTCGGCCAGCTCGTCGTGGGCGGCGCGGGTGGAGAGGGACGGCTCCGTCTCCCACCAGTTGATGCCGGCCCGCTTGGCGGTGTCGACGGAGGAGATGAACAGCCGCAGCCTGATGGTCAGCAGCTCGATGTCGAGCAGGTCGATCTTGATGTCGCCCGCGATGACGATGCCCTTGTCGAGGATGCGTTCGAGGATGTCGGCGAGGTTGGCGGTGCGCGGCGGGTACGGCTCCAGCGGCTCGTACGCCTCCAGCGGCTTGGCGGTCCGGGTCACCGTCAGTCCTCTTCCTCGTCGTCGAAGTCCTCGTCGTCCTCGTGCTCGTCGTCGTGGCCTGCCTGCTCGCCGTTCTCGCCGTTCTCGCCGCTCTCGTCGTGCTCGGCGCTCATGGCGTCCTCGTGGCTGCGGACCACCTCGCCGTCGCGGATCTCGCCGCGCCAGCCCTCGGGCACCTCGTCGGCCTCCAGCGTCACATGGCGCTGGAAGTGCTTCAGGTCCAGCCGCAGGCGGCGGCCCTGGGCGCGCCAGAGGTTGGCCGTCTTCTCGAAGAAGCCCGACGGGTAGTACTCGACGACCACGACGATCCTGGTCAGGGTGGGCGTGATCTCGTGGAAGGTGACCACGCCGCGCGTGCTGGCCTGGGCGCCCTCCGACGTCCACTCGATGCGTTCGTCGGGGATCTGCTCCTCCACGGTGGCGTGCCAGCCGCGGCTGGAGGGACCGATCTTCAGCTTCCAGTCGCTGGTGGTCTCGTCCGGCCGCTGGACGCCCTGCACGCCCTTCATGAAGTCGCCGAACTTCTCGAACTCGGTCCAGTGGTTGTAGCAGGCGCGCAGCGGCATGCCGATGTCGATGGTCTCGATGACGTTCGTGACCTTGGTGCCGCCGCCCTTGCCCTTCTTGTCGTCCTCCTTCTTGCCGCCGCCGACGGCCTTCTTGACCGTGCCGGCCGTCTTGTCCTTGACTCCCTTGGCGCCTTCCTTGATCACCGAGGTGGCGGGTGACTCGCCGTGCAGGACGCGGGCGCCCACCTTGGGCAGGGCCCCGGCGCCGCCGGGGACGGCCGAACCCAGCTTCTCGGTGAGGTCCGTGACCCGCTCGCCCGCCGTGTCGGCGAGCCGCTGCACCTGGGCGCCGAGGAAGCCGACGAGCTCGTGGCGGAGCCGCTCGACGCTCTCGGAGAGACCGTCGTGCGAGTCGGTCTGCGTGGGCTTGGGCATCTCCTGCTACCTCCGGCTCTCGGGGCGGGCGGCGGTGGCCCGTGCCGTCTTCTTCTTGGGACCGGGGCGCTTGTCCTGGGCGGACTTCCGGGGGCGCGGCCTGGCCGCCTGCTCGTGCGCGCGCTCCTCCTCGGGGTCGTGCGTCCGGTGCCGCTCCCGCCTGCGCCGGTGTGCGGGGGCGGGCTCCTGCTTCTCGTCGTCCGCGTGCTCGTCCTCGTGCTCGTCCGCGTGCTCGTCCTCGTGCTCCGCGTGCTCGTCGTGCTCGTCGTGCTCTTCCCGCTCGTCGTGCTCGTCGTGCTCGTCGCGGGCCCGGTCCTCGTCGTCCGGGTGCTCCTCGTCGTCTCCCGGCTTGCCGCCGTCGAGGGCCTGGCTGCGCTGGTGCAGCGCCTCGGCCAGCGCCTCGATGCGGCTGCCGGCCGCCGTGGAGGCCGCCGTCCGGCCGGCGGTCAGCAGGTCGCCGCCGAGCTGCGAGAACTGGGGGTGGTCGCGCAGCTTGCGGATGCTCTCGCCCGCGATGTCCTTGGGATTGAGCTTGAATCTCCGGCCGACGACATAGGAGGCGAGGGCGAAGGCCAGCTTGGCCTTGCGGGTCCTGCCCATGAGATAGCCACTCGCGATCCCGGCCGCGAGCGCCGCCTTGGTGCTTTCGTTCATCGCAAACCCTCCGGGGTGCCCGTCTCGCGCTCCCGCAGCAGGAGCAGCAGGCGCTCTTCCTCTTCCTCGAAATCGGCCAGGCCGATCTCGCCCGCGTCCAGGGCGCGGTGCAAATCGCCGAGGCGTGCCATGAGCGGTGCCGGGTCGCGCACCTCCTCCTCGGCCGCCTCCGCGATCCGGTCGGCCACCCAGCCGATGCCGCGCACGGGCGCGAGCGGCAGCAGGAGCAGCCCCGACAGCAGGCCCATCAGGATCGCCTCGCCGCGACGGGTGGCTCGGGGCGGGCCGCGGGGACGAAGCTGAAGCAGGGCAGCGGGCCGGTCAGCCGCAGCTCGGCGCGGCGCCCGAGGCCCGCCGCGCAGTCCGCGACGGCCGTGCGGAAGCGGTCGATCCGGGTCCGGGCGACGAGGAACGAGACGTTGGCGACGCAGCCCGCCACGTCGGGACCCTCGGCGGCGGCCTCGGCGAGCGGTGCCAGGTCGCTGACGGTGCGGGCCGCCGCCTGGGCCGCACGGCGGTGCAGACCGGCGGCGATCGCCTCGCCCAGCCGGACGCTGGTCTCGTATCCGGGGCGCGACCGGGAGGCGGCGTGCAGGCGGCTCACCGCCGGGTCAGCGCGGACCAGGTCGGGGAGCGCGTCCTCGACCGGGAAAACCTTCAGGTTCATCTCCAGCCGGCCGTCCAGTCGGGCCAGGGTCGCCGCGTACTCGGCCTCGCGGGCGACGAGCTGGTCGACCACGGCGGCCTCGTCGGGGGAGACCACGCCGAAGCGCATGGGCAGGACCGGGCCGGTCTCGGCCATGGTGAGCAGGGTCTCCTGATGGGCCAGCAGGTCGCGCCGCCGGGCGAGCAGGCTCTCGGGGGCCTCGCTGACCACGGCGGCCAGCGTCTCGGTGCGCACGGTCCGGACGCGGGCCGGCGGGGAGCCGACTCCCCGACAGGCGGGTGAGAGCCCGTGATCGGCGCGGATGATGCCATAGACGTACACGCCTCGTTCGTCCACCGCTCAGTCCTCCTCTCCGCGATGGCGACGGGCCTTGCCGCCGCCGTGCTTCTTGGAGCGCCCGGCCCCGGCCGGCACCGGCTCCTCCTCGGTGTGGTGCTCGTCCTCGTCGTCGTCCTCACCGACGAGGGCCTCCTTGGCCGCGTGGCCGGCGCCCTTCGCCGCCTTGCTCAGGCCCTTGCGGCCCAGGCCGGAGACGGCTCCGCCGCCGCCGAACAGCTCGGGGACCGTGCGGCTGCGGGTGTCGGCCTCCAGATCGATCCGGTTGCATGCCTCGGCGAAGCGGAGATAGGTGTCGACGCTGGCGATGACGACGCGGACATCGATCTTCAGGATCTCGATGCCGACCAACGAGACGCGCAGGAAGACATCGATGACCATGCCGCGGTCGAGGATGATGTCGATGACGTCGTAGAGGGTGCCGGTGCGGGGCACGCACGCGACATCGTCGCGGTAGGTGGTGGTCACGGTCATGCGGGTGCCTCCTGGGCGGGCCGACGGGCGCCGGGCTCAGCAGTCGTCGGTGGCGGAGCGCCGGTAGCGGCGCACTCTGCGGTAGTTGAGGAGCCGTCCTTCCGAGTCGAGCTCGACCTGGTAGGTGGCGAGCAGGCTGGTTGTATCGGGGATGCGGGGCACTTCCAGGACATCGACGTCGACGCGCCAGCCGTCCTCTTCCCGGCAGACCGCGGACACCCCGTCGACGGGGTGGCCCGTCAGCTTTTCCAGGCGGCGGCTCGCGCGGCGTGCCGCGCCGACTGGGCCTCGCACCGGGGCGTTGCGGTCCGGGCCGGATCGGCGCCGGTCAGGGTGATCTGCCATGGCCTCAGTCTGGGCACGACCGGCCCGCCGACGCCCCCGCTGATGGGCTGACCGGGGGACGGCGCTTCCGCGGGCTACCGGGACGGGCCGCCGTCGCGCTCCAACCGCTGGGCGAGGACGGCGGCTTGGACGCGGCTGCGGAGGCCGAGCTTGCCCAGGACGCGGCTGACGTGCGTCTTCACAGTGGCCTCGGCCATGCGTAGCCGCTCGGCGATTTCCGCGTTCGACAGGCCCTCGCCGATATGGGTGAGCACCTCGCGCTCGCGCGGGGTGAGCGTGCCGAGCGTGCTCGCGTCCGGCTGCGGCGGGCGTGGTCCCGGGGTGCGGCGCGCGAACTCGGCGATCAGGCGGCGAGTGACGGCCGGGGCGATCAGGCCGTCGCCCGCCGCCACCGTGCGGACGGCCGAGACGAGGGCCGCCGCGTCGCTGTCCTTGAGCAGGAAGCCGCTCGCTCCGGCCCGGAGCGCCCCGAAGACATACTCGTCGAAGTCGAACGTGGTGAGGATCAGCACCTCAGCCAGGCCCTCGGTGGTGATCACGCGCGTCGCCGAGACGCCGTCCAGGCGCGGCATCTGAATGTCCATCAGCACCAGATCCGGTCGCGACTCGCGGGCCACCCGGACCGCCTGCTCGCCGTCGGCCGCCTCCCCGACCACCTCAACGCCGGGGGCTGCCCGCAGGATCAGCACCAGACCCTGCCGGACCGATGCCTGGTCCTCGGCGACGACCACCCGGATGGTCATATGGTCAACGTCCTTTCCGCGAGAGGGAGATCGGCCCGGACCCGCCAGACGGGCACGCCGTCCGCCCCCGTGCCGGGGCCGGCCGAGAAACCGCCGTCCAGCAGCTCGACGCGCTCGCGCATGCCGATCAGTCCGGCACCGAAGCCGGGCGCGCGGGAGGGCGTCCGGTCGTGGAACGGGCTGGTGACGGTGACGGTCAGCACCCCGGCGTCCTGCCGCAGGATCACCGTGACCTCGCCGGGCGCGGCGTGCTTCACCGCGTTCGCCAGGGATTCCTGGACGATGCGGTATGCCGCCAGCTCGACGGGGGCCGACAGGGCGGCGCCGGGCGGGCGCTCGTCGCGGCCCGTGAACCGCAGGCGGCCCGCCGCGCCGTCGCGGGCGGCCCGGCACAGGAGGGCGTCGAGGCCCGCCGGGCCGGCCAGGGTGGGCGTCGCCTCGACGGCGCTGCCGCCACCCGCCTCCCGCAACAGGCCGATGAGGCGGCGCATCTCGGTCAGGCCCTGGGTGCTGTTCTCCCTGATGACCGTCAGCGCCTCGCGGGCGGCGACCGGCTCGTCGACGGCGAGCGCGGCGGTGGAGTGGATGGCTATGGCGGACAGGTGGTTGGCCACCCGGTCGTGCAACTCGCGGGCCATCCGGGAGCGCTCGGCTGCGACCGCCTGGACGCGGTCCATCTCGGCCAGCAACGCGGTCTGCTCGGCGCGCAGCCGCTCGGCCGCCGCGGTCGCGCGGTGGTCGCGGATGATCACCCCGGTCCAGGCGGGAGCCGCGGTGATCCCCGCGCACAGGGCGCCGAGCACCAGGCCCTCGCCGTCGCGCAGCCAGGCGACGGCGGCGAGGGTGGCCGTGACGCTGAAGACCCCGCTGCCCAGGACCACGGCCCGGGAGAACCGGGGGCGGCCGTAGACGACCGCCGCGTACACCAGGTCGGTGAACATGATCACGACGGCGAGCAGGCCGCCGGTGAGCGTGTCGGCGACGAGGGCGGCGACCGCCAGGGCCAGCGCCGGGGCGGGCGCGGTGCGGCGCAGCAGCTCGGCGCCGCACATCGCCAGCAGCCCCGCCAGGACGGCGGGGCCGTGCGGGCGGTCGGGCAGGACGGTGTAGAGGCCGAGGGCGATGGACACCAGCCCGCCGGCCAGTCCGGCCGTGGCGATCCACACGTCGTGACGGTGCGGGCGGGGCGGGCTGTGCATGGCTCCATGAGAGCACGCGGGGGCCGGACGGCGGGACCGTCGAACGGTGTACATCGAACGGTGCAGGTGGGACGGCGGGAATCAGCACGCGAGCTGACGACCGGGCCCGGCCGGGCGGGGAGTCTGGGAGTGCGGTGCAGCCCGACCGGAAGGAGACCGCCTTGCTCGTGACTCTGATCGCCGCCGCCGAAGTGGGCTTCTGGCTTTTGCTGGTGGCCGGCCTCGCGGCCAGGTATCCCCTGCGCATGCCCCGGCTCGGCGGCGCGCTGCTGCTGTGCGTGCCGCTGATCGACGTGCTGCTGCTGGCCGCCGCCGCCGTGGATCTGCGCCGGGGCGAGGAGCCGTCGGCCGCGCACGGTCTGGCGGCCCTGTATCTCGGCTTCACCGTGGCGTATGGGCATTATGTGATCGGCTGGGCCGACCGCCACGCGGCCCACCGCTGGGCCGGCGGGCCGCGCCCCGAGAAGCCGCCGCGCTTCGGCACGGCCCGGGCATCGCACGAGTGGCGAATATGGCGCATGACGCTGGTCGCGGTGGTGATCGCACTCGCGGTGCTTCAGGCGATGATCTGGGCGATCGACGACGCGGGGCGGACGGAGCCGCTGCGCGGTTGGCAGTTCACGGCGCTGCGCGTGCTCGGCATCCATGGGCTGATCGCGCTGAGCTACATGGTCTGGCCCCGCCGGGAGACCCGGCCGCGCGATGCGGCCGGGCACCGCCGCTGAGCCGTTCGCGGCGGGCGGCGCGCGGGGTCAGCGGAGGGGATCGTGGCCCCAGTTCATGAGGGAGTGGCGCCAGCGGGTGTCGCGGACGTCGCCCTTGGGGCGTTGCGCGGTGTGGCGGCTGACGTAGCCGACGACCTTGCGCATGTGGGCGACATCGTCGTCCGACAGGTCGGCCTTCCTGGTGCGCTGGAGCCGCACGATCCGGCGGCCCGAGGCGTGGCCGGTGCTCTCGCCACCACCCTTGTGCTGGCCGGCGGCGCGCGACGGCTCGGTCCGCAGCCACCGCTCCAGCTCGGCCGGCGGCAGGTTGACCGCCCGGGCGAACGCCTTGATCGTCTCATCGCGGTCGCGGGGGCTCATGATCCGTCGCCCTTCCGCTTCCGCAGCGCGTCCGCCTTGTGGACCGCTCTGCCGCCCGACTTCTCGCTCTGCACCTCGTACTGGGGGGCGTCGGGGGACGCGGCGACGGTCCGGCCGGCCGCCCGTGTCCGCTTGTCGATCCTGCGCTTCACCGTGCCCTCGGCGGTGCTGCCGTGGCTCTTCCAGGAGACCCGGTCGCCCTCGTGGAGCTCGGGATCCTTAGCCATGACTGTGCCCCTTTCCTGGGATTTCGTCCGTTTCCGGTACGGGACGGGTTCCCCGGGGCACGGGCGGCGATTCCTCCGGGCTCAGCGATTCTCGCCGGGCACCCACAGCACGTCGCCGATCTCCTTGTTCGCCGTCCTGGCCAGGATGAACAGGAGGTCGGAGAGCCGGTTGAGATAGGTGGCGGTGAGCTGGTTCATCGTCTCGCCGTGGACCTCCAGCGCGGCCCAGGTGGACCGCTCGGCCCGGCGGACCACCGTGCACGCCTGGTGGAGCAGGGCCGCGCCGGGGGTGCCGCCGGGGAGGATGAAGCTGCGCAGCTTCTCCAAGTCCGCCAGGAAGCGGTCGCAGTCGGCTTCGAGTCGGTCGATGTAGCTCTGCTCGACCCGCAGCGGCGGGTACGGGGGGCTCTCGACGACCGGGGTGGCGAGGTCTGCCCCGACGTCGAACAGGTCGTTCTGGATCCGCACGAGCACGGGCTTGACGTCCTCGGGCAGCTGCCCGAGGGCCAACGCCGTGCCGATGACGGCGTTGGCCTCGTTCGTGTCGGCGTAGGCGGCGATCCGCAGGTCCGTCTTGGCCGTGCGGCTCATGTCGCCCAGGGCGGTGGTGCCGGAGTCTCCGGTACGGGTGTAGATCCGCGTGAGGTTGACCATGCGGGGAGCGTACCGCGCGGCTCTCAGGCGCCCGCCTTGCGGAAGAGCTGCGTACCAAGGCTCAGGGACACGGCGGTGAACGCGAGGGTGACCACCGCGCCCAGCGCGAGCGAGCCGTCGCCGTAGTCGCCGACGAACGCCGCCCGCACGCCCTCCACCAGGTACCGGAAGGGCACGAAGTGGGAGATGACGTCGAGCCAGGCCGGCGCCAAGGCCATGGGGAGGAGGATGCCGGAAAGCAGCATCGCGGGCAGGTTGATGGAGTTGATCACCGGGGCGAACTCCTGGATGGTGTTCACCCGCATCGCGAAGGCATAGGACAGCGAGGCCAGGGATATGGCCAGCGCGGCGACGAAGACGAAGCCGATCGCGACGCCCAGCACCGGCGCGCGGAGGCCGAACGCCACGCCCGCCGTCACCAGGATCAGCGACTGGACGAGCAGCAGGGTCGCGTCCCGCAGGACCCGGCCCAGCAGCAGGGCGAGGCGGCTGACCGGGGTCACCCGCATCCGCTCGACGACGCCGAGCTGCTTCTCGACGATGATGCCGAAGCCGGCGAACGCGGCGCTGAACAGGCCGAGTTGGACCAGGAGGCCGGGGACCAGCGTCTGCCAGGAGTCGCCGTCGCCGCCCAGCGGCACGTCCTCCAGGAGCGGGCCGAAGAAGGCGAGGAACAGCATCGGCTGGAGCAGCCCGAAGACGAGGCTGATCCGGGAGCGCAGGGTCTGCCGCAGATAGCGGTCATAGATGAGGGCGGTGTCGGACAGCACGGTGGACATGACGGGGGCGATCCCTTGGCGTTGTCGGGCGGTCACAGGGCGACCGGGGTCAGGTCGTCCTTCTTCGGGCCGCGGCCCGTGATGGCGATGAAGGTGTCCTGGAGGGTGGCGTCGGGCGAGCCGCCGTGGCGGGCCTTCAGCTCCTTCGGGGTGCCCTCGGCCACGACGCGGCCGCCGTCGACGATGATCAGCCGGTCGGCGAGGGCGTCGGCCTCGTCCAGGTAGTGCGTGGTGAGGAACACGGTGGTGCCGTGCTCGGCCCTCACCCGGCGGATCAGGTCCCACAGGTCGGCGCGGCTGCCCGGGTCCAGGCCCGTGGTGGGCTCGTCCAGGAAGACGATCTCGGGCCGGTGGGTGAGCGCCATCGCGATGTCCAGCCGGCGCTTCTGGCCGCCGGAGAGCTCGGAGCACTTGCGCTCCAGCAGCTCGGTCAGGTCCAGATCGACGGCGAGCGCCTCGGTGCGGGCGGCGGCCTCGGTCTTGGACAGTCGGTACAGGCGGCCCTGGAGTGTCAGCTCGTTCCGCACCGTCTCGTTCGGGTCGACACCGCTGGACTGGGCCACATATCCGATGCGCTGCCGGACCCGGTCGGGCTCGCGGGCCAGGTCGTGCCCGGCCACGGTGGCCGTGCCGCGGGTGGGGGGCAGGAGCGTGGTCAGCATGCGCAGGCTGGTGCTCTTCCCCGCTCCGTTGGGTCCGAGGAAGCCGAGGATCTCGCCGGGCTCGACGGTCATGTCGATGCCGCGCACAGCCTCCACCGTGCCGCGCTTGGTCTCGAAGGTGCGGGCGAGGTCGTGTGTCGTGAGGATCGGAGCCATGTCCTCAGAAAACCAGACCACTTGCAAATTTGCAACGCCACCAAGTTTTCAGGTTAGTCAAGAATCGCTACCATGGCGGCATGGCCGGGCTCAGAGAACGCAAGAAGCAGCAGACGAGACAGCACATCTCCGATGTGGCGACCGGGCTGTTCCTGGAGCGCGGCTTCGACGCGGTGACGGTCGCGGAGGTGGCGGAGGCGGCCGACGTCTCCGTCAACACCGTCTACAACTACTTCCCGGCCAAGGAGGACCTCTTTCTCGACCGGGGCGCCGAAGCCGTCGACCGCCCCTCCCGTCGCGTCCGCGAGCGCGAGCCCGGCGAGTCCGCGGCCGAGGCGCTGCTGCGCGGCCTGCGCGACGACATCGTCAACCGGCGCGAGTGGATGGGCCTCACCGAGGGATATTTCCGCTTCATGCGCATCGCTTTCGGCTCCCCGGCGCTGATGGCCCGGCTCATGCGGATGCAGCACGAGACGACGGAGCGGCTCGCCCAGACGCTCCGCACTGAGGCCGGCGCTCCCGCCGGCGACCACACGCCCGCCCTGATCGCGGTTCAGCTCATGGCGTTCCATGGCGACCTCTACCGCACGGCGGGCGCCTGCGCGATGGCCCGGCGCCCCGTCGACGCCACCGCGGGAATGATGCTGGAGAGGCTGGAGGTGGCCGAGTCGCTGATGAGCGAGCGGGTGCGCGGCTACGCGCGCCGCCCCCGCGCCTGACCTCCCGCGCCTGACCTCCCGCGCCTGACGCCCCGCGCCTGACCTCCCGCGCCTGACGCCCCGCGCACGCCGTCCCGCGCCTGACCCCCGCGCACGCCGTCCCGCGCGCCGTGACGCGCGTCTCTTCTCCCCCCACGGACGCCCAACGGTCGCTAGGGTCTGGGGTTCCCGGCTCGTCATGCATCGAGGGAGATCACACGTGGCCAGGAAGCTCGCCGTCGTCGGAGCCGGACTCATGGGGTCCGGCATCGCCCAGGTCGCCGCTCAGGCGGGCTGGGACGTCGTCCTGCGGGACGTCACCGAGGACGCCCTCGCCCGTGGCGTGCGCGGCATCGAGTCCTCGGTCGCCAAGTTCGCCGCCAAGGGCCGGCTGACGGAGGCCGACGCGGAGGCGACCCTCGCCCGGATCAGCACCACCACGGACCTCGGGGCCGCCGGCGACGCCGACGTCGTGATCGAGGCGGTGTTCGAGGACGTCGAGGTCAAGCAGGAGCTGTTCCGCACCCTCGACGGGCTGGTGAAGGACAGCACCGTGCTGGCCTCCAACACCTCGGCCATCCCCATCACCAAGCTCGCCGCCGTCACCTCGGCCCCCGAGCGCGTGGTAGGGACCCACTTCTTCTCGCCGGTGCCGATGATGGCGCTGTGCGAGCTCGTCCGCGGTCACAAGACCAGCGACGCGACGCTCGCCACCGCGCGGGAGTTCGCCGAGTCCACCGGTAAGACCTGCGTCGTCGTCAACCGCGACGTCGCGGGCTTCGTCACCACGCGCCTGATCTCGGCGCTGGTGGTGGAGGCGATCAAGCTCTACGAGTCGGGCGTGGCCAGCGCCGAGGACATCGACACGGCCTGCCGGCTGGGCTTCGGGCACGCCATGGGCCCACTGGCCACCGCCGACCTCACCGGCCTCGACATCATCCGGAACGCCACCGAGAACATCTACGCGGAGTCCCGCGACAAGAAGTTCGCGGCCCCGGAGCTGCTCCGGCGCATGGTGGACGCCGGGGACATCGGCAGGAAGAGCGGACAGGGCTTCTATCAGCACTGAGGCCCCATCAGCAGGGAGTCTCCGCCGTTGCCGCACCCACAAGGCTTAAGGATCACTCTTGCGGGTGATTTCGGTATCGGTTAGAGCGCGCACGGCAACTCAGCGGCCCCTCGGGCCGTCAGGTTGAGCAGTCGTTGACAATCGTTCCAGGGGAGCGGGAGCGCATCATGCACATCACGGGCGACCACGCCAGGCTGGTCGTCGGCGGGCGCCTGGACGTGCGCAGTGCGGCGGACGCGAAGACGGCGCTGCACCGCGCCGTCGACTCCGGCCAGGGAGATCTCGTCCTCGACCTCAAGCACCTCGACTCGTGGGACGCCACGGGCCTCGGAGTCATCATGGGCGCGCACCGCCGGGCCGGCCGGTGCGGTCGGCGGCTGGTGCTACGGGACGTGCCGCCGCAGATGCAGCGGGTGCTGGTCGCCACGAGGCTGCACCGCATCCTCACGATTACCCCTTAACGGGCGGGCATTTCTTGCGTATCGTGCGGCCCCCGGCCGTCGTGCGCGTGAAAGGCGGCGGTAGCGTTCGCACCAGCAGCCGGTTCCGCCGCACCGCACCCGAGAGACATCGACCATGGACCAGAATCACTCCGCATCCGAGGGGGAGCAGCCCGGCGCACCGAAGGGCGCCCAGGCGGGTCCCGCGCGGGCCGTCGAGTTGGTCGCCGGGGACTTCCTGCTCACCGTCAATCCCGTCGACGGCAGCGAGATCGAGTCCTGTCCGCCCGGACGCCGTCCGATCACCCCGCGCCGCGCGCCCGCCTCCGCGAGCGAGGCCGGGTCCGGGCAGGACGACGAGACACCGCTCCTGGAGCGCGACGAGATACGGCACCGGCTCGGCCGGCTGCTGGCCCACGGCCGTTCCGTCCGCATCGCCGGTGCCCCCGGCACCGGCCGCACGGCGCTCCTCGACGCCGTCGCCCGGGACTGCGCCGGGCTCGCCCCGCTCGGGGTCATACGCCTCGACGGCTACCGGCGCTCCCCGAAGGACCTGCTGCACGAGCTGTACGCCGCCGCGCACCACATCCCCGCGTACCGCCCCGGCCCGACCGAACTCGCCGCCGCCCTGCGGGAGATCGGCGCCGTGGTCATCATCGACGACATCGAGTTCGGCGGCGCGGGGCTCGATGAGATCCTCGACGCCACCCCCGAGTGCGCGCTCCTGGTGGCCGGCCTCCCCGGCCTGCCCGCCGCGACCGGCGCCGCCCGCGTCGAGGAGCTTCTCCTCCCCGGCCTCAGCCGCACCGCCGCCCTGGAGCTGCTGGAATTCCGCATCGGCCGCCCCCTCGACCAGGCCGAGACCGACTGGGCGGCCGACCTGTGGTTCGACACCGAGGGCCTGCCGCAACGTTTCGTCCAGGCCGCCGCGGCCTTCCACCGCCGCGGCGGCCCGGAGGTCCCGCTCCCCGACTCGGTCACGCTCACCGTGACCCTCGCCGCCGCGCTGTCCGAGGCGGCCCGCGAGGTCCTGCGGCTCGCCACCGCGCTCGGGGGCGACATGCCCGAGGCGGCCCGCCTGCCCTCGCTCACCGGGGAGCCGCAGGCCGCCGAGGCGTACACGGAGCTGCTGGAATCCGGCCTGCTGACGGGGCTCGGCGGGCGCCACCGGCTGGCCTCGGGCGTGGTCGCGGACCTGCTCGCGGCCGGTTACGGGGAGGGCTCGGCCGACCGCACGCTCAGCGCCGCCTGGCGTTACACATGGTGGCTGTCCGAGGCGAGCGTCACTCCGGCGGCGGTCGCGGCCGAGGCCGAGGTGCTGCTCGCCGTCCTGCGGGCGGCGCACCGTGCCGGACACGTCACCGCCGTCGCCACACTCGCCCGCGCGGCGGCCCCCATGCTGGCCGGCACACCGCGCTGGGGGATGTGGGAACGGGTCCTCCGCGGCGGCCAGGAGGCGGCGCGGACCGCCGGAGAGGTCGCCCAGGAGGCGTACTTCCACCACGAGCTGGGCGTGCTCGCCATCTGCGAGGGCCGCCTCGACCGCGCCCGCGCCGAGCTGGAGGCGGCCGCGGCCCTGCGCGCCGCCGTCGCCGACGCGGCCGGCGCGGTGGCGGGCCGCCGGGCGCTCGCCCTCGTCGCGGACCTGACCGGCCCGCGCGCCCTGCCGCCCGGCGGGACCGCGCGGACCCAGCCCCTCGCCCTCCCGGCGGGGGCCCTGGCCACCCCGGCGGGCGCGGCTCCCGGGCCGGTGCCGGGGTCGGATGACCTCACACAGGTGATCCTCCGGCCGCCGACGGGCGCGGACGAGGACGAGCCGGAGGCCGCGCCGGGCATGCGCCGGGGCGCGGTCGCGGCGGCGGGCGGTCTGCTGCTCGCCGTGCTCGGCACGGTCGTGGCACTCGGCCTCAGCTCGGGCCAGGACAACGCCCCGGAGAACGTCCAGCACCGCGACCCGGCGGTCACCGACCCCGACGTCCCCCTCACCGAGCACACCGGCACCCCGTCCGCATCCCCGGCGAACCGTTCCCCGAAGCCGTCGGACAGCCCGTCCGGGACAGAGACTCCCGCGGAGTCGGCCACCTCACGGGACCCGTATGTGCCCACCGACCCGGACCCGACCACTCCGGACCCGACGGGGGAGGAGGACGGGGCCGCCGGCGGCCAGGGCAGCGGCGGCGCGTCGAACGGCGACGGCGACTCCGACCCGACCGGAACGCCCACGGAGCCGGAAGAACCGACGGACCCGCCCACCGAGACCGAAGAGCCCACCGACCCGCCGACGGACCCGCCGACGCCGACCGAAGAACCGACGAACCCACCGACCGATCCTCCGACCGAGCAGGTGACCGGCGTGATTGGCGCGCCGCCCGTCACGCCGACCCCGGGTGGCGCGCGGGCGTCCGTCCTCTGAGTCCGGGCGTCAGAACAGGCGGAGCTTGTCGTCGTCGATGCCGCGCAGGGCCTCGTAGTCGAGCGTCACGCACCGGATGCCCCGGTCCGTGGCCAGAGTGCGAGCCTGGAGCTTGATCTCCTGGGCCGCGAACACGCCCTTCACGGGGGACAGCAGCGGATCGCGGTTGAGCAGCTCCAGATAGCGCGTGAGCTGCTCGACCCCGTCGATCTCGCCGCGCCGCTTGATCTCCACGGCGATGGTGCCGCCCCCGGCGTCGCGGCCCAGGATGTCCACCGGGCCGATCGCCGTGGGGTATTCGCGGCGGATCAGCGTGCAGCCCTCGCCCAGCGTGTCCATCCGGTCCGCCAGCAGCTCCTGGAGGTGGGCCTCCACGCCGTCCTTGATCAGCCCCGGGTCGACGCCCAGTTCGTGCGAGGAGTCGTGCAGTATCTCCGCCATCGTGATGATGAGCTTCTCGCCCGCCTTGTTCTCCACCGTCCACACCGGCGTTCCGTCCCCAGTGGCCTCCTTCAGCGTGCACGGCGGCGACATCCAGTTGAGCGGCTTGTAGGCCCGGTCGTCGGCGTGGATGGACACCGAGTTGTCCGCCTTGACGAGGATCAGCCGTGGTGCCAGGGGGAGATGGGCGGTGAGCCGGCCGGCGTAGTCGACCGAGCAGCGGGCGATGACGAGACGCATGGGCTCAGCCTAGAGGTCCGCCGGCCGGCCGATCACACCCCGACCGGCTCCCGGTCGGTCGCGGGCGTCTCGCCCCGGTCGCCGCCGTGGCCCTTGCCGTCGTCTCCGCCGTGGCCGTCGTCGATCAGCGTGGCCTCGTCGAACGGCAGGGCTCCGGTGAGGACTTCGCGCATCCGGCCCTTGTCGATCTCCTTGGTCCAGGTTCCGATCACGACGGTGGCCACCGCGTTGCCCGCGAAGTTGGTCAGCGCCCTGGCCTCGCTCATGAAGCGGTCGATGCCGACGATCAGCCCAACGCCGTCGAGGAGTTCGGGGCGGTGCGACTGGAGGCCGCCGGCCAGGGTGGCCATGCCCGCGCCGGTCACGCCGGCCGCGCCCTTGGAGGCGATGATCATGAAGCCGAGCAGCGAGATCTGCTCGCCGAGCGACAGCGGGTCGCCCATCGCCTCGGCGATGAACAGCGACGCCATGGTGAGGTAGATCGCGGTGCCGTCGAGGTTGAACGAGTAGCCCGTCGGCACGGTGATGCCGACGACCGGGCGGCTCACGCCCGCGTGCTCCATCTTCGCTATCAGGCGCGGCAGCGCCGACTCCGACGACGACGTCGACAGGATCAGCAGGAACTCACGGCCGAGGTAGCGCAGCAGGGTGAAGATGTTCACCCCGGCGACCACCCGCAGCACCAGTCCGAGGATGCCGAAGACGAAGATCAGACAGGTCGCGTAGAAGCCGAACATGATGACCGCCAGCGACCGCAGGGCGTCCGTGCCCGTCTCGCCGACCACCGCCGCGATCGCGCCGAACGCGCCGACCGGGGCCAGCCACATGATCATGGCCAGCACGCGGAACACCAGCCGCTGGATGGAGCCCACACCGCGCAGCACCGGCTCGCCGGCCGGGCCGAGGGCCTGCAGCGCGAAGCCCGCGAGCAGGGCGATCAGCAGGGTCTGGAGCACCTCGCCCTCGGTGAAGGCGGACACCATCGTGGTCGGGATGATCCCGAGCAGGAAGTCGACGGTCGACTCGCTCGCGCCCTCGGCCTGGGCCGCGCCCGCGTCCCGGGTCGCCTCCGTGAGGTGCAGTCCGGAGCCCGGCTCCAGGATGTTGCCGACGAGCAGGCCGATGGCGAGCGCGAAGGTCGACATCACGAGGAAGTAGCCCAGCGCGAGCCCGCCGACCGCGCCGACCTTGGCGGCCTTGCGGACGGAGCCGATGCCCAGCACGATCGTGCAGAAGATGACCGGCGAGATCATCATCTTGATCAGGTTGACGAACCCGGTGCCGAGCGGCTTCAGCTCGACGCCGGCGTCCGGCGCCGCCAGCCCCACCGCGATGCCGGCGACCACCGCCAGGATCACGGCGATGTACAGGTAGTGGGTGCGATCGCGTCTGCGGCCCGGGGGTTCGGTCGCGGTCGTGGTCACCGTCTCGGTCATAGCGGCGGCCTCCTCGTCTTCGTGGAGTGCGGAGTGGGACTGCGGGAACCGCGGGGACTGCGGGGACTGCGGGGATACCGCCGGGACCGCGGGGACCGCGGGGATACCGCCGGGACCGCGGGGACCGCGGGGACATGGAGCGTGGGGACTTGGAGCGTGGGAGATGTGCGTCGGCTCGACGTCTCCGCGACTATTCACCCGGGTGAGACGCCCGTCACGTTTCCGTTCATAGCGTTCGCGCTCACGCGACCTGCTCCTTTGTCGCCGACGACGGGTTTCGGCCATCGTCGCCGTGCGGGCACACTGACGGCATGCGACTGCCCCGCGCGCCCCGGCCGCGCAGTCTGGCCGGCCAGCTCTTCGCCATGCAGGTCGTGCTGGTCGCCGTCGTGGTGGCGCTGTGCGCGCTGTTCACCTACCTCGCCGACCGGGCGCAGGCGGAGGACGCCGCCCGCGACCTGGTGACCGCCACGGCCCGGGGCGTCGCGGGCGCGCCCTCGGTGCGGTCCGCCGCGCGCGCGGACGATCCGTCGGCGCTGCTCCAGCCGTACGCCGAGCAGGTCCGCCGGGACACCGGGATCACCTTCGTCACGATCATGGCCCCGTCCGGCATCCGGTGGACCCACCCCGACCCGGCGATGATCGGCGAGGAGTTCGTCGGCCACACCGCACCGGCGCTGGCGGGGCGGACCTTCACCGAGACCTACACCGGCACTCTCGGCCGCTCCGTTCGCGCCGTCACCCCGGTCCGCGACGAGGACGGCGAGATCGTGGCACTGGTCAGCGCCGGCCTCGCCGTCGAGGCGATCGGGGACCGGGTCGCCCAGCAGGTCACCGCCCTGTTCGCGGTGGCCGCCGGCGCGCTGGCTCTCGGCGGCCTCGGCACCTACGCCGTCAACGCCAGGCTGCGCCGCCACACCCACGGCATGAACCCCCAGGAGCTGAGCCGGCTGCACGACTACCACCAGGCCACCCTGCACGCGGTGCGCGAGGGACTGCTGCTGCTCGACGGTGACGGCCGGATCGGGCTCATCAACGACGCCGGCCGCGAGCTGCTCGGCGTCAGCGGCGACCAGGTCGGCCGGCACGCCGCCGATCTCGGCCTGACCGCGCCGCTGACCGAGACACTGCTGTCCGCCGAGCCCCGGGTGGACGAGGTGCACGTGACGGAGGACCGCATCGTCGTCGTCAACACGTCCCCGGTCTCCGGCGGCGAGCGGCACGGCACGGTGGTGACCCTGCGCGACCACACCGAGCTCCAGGCGCTGACCGGGGAGCTGGACTCGGTGCGCGGCTTCACCGAGGCGCTGCGCTCCCAGGCGCACGAGGCCGCAGGCCGGCTGCACGCCGTCGTCTCGCTCATCGAGCTGGGGCGGGCGCCGGAGGCCGTCGAGTTCGCCACGGCGGAGCTGGAGCTGGCGCAGGCGCTGACCGACCAGGTGGTGGGGGCGGTCGCCGAGCCCGTGCTGGCCGCGCTGCTGCTGGGCAAGGCGGCCCAGGCCAGCGAACGCGGCGTGGCGCTGACGCTCGCCGACGACAGCCGGATCGACGACGGCGTGCTGCCCGCCACGCTCCCGGCTCGCGACCTGGTGACGATCCTGGGCAACCTGATCGACAACGCCGTGGACGCCGCCCTGGACGGCGCGGACGCCAGGAGCCCGCAGGTCACCGTGACGGCCCACGTCGCCGAGGGCGAGCTGCTGCTGTCCGTGCGCGACACCGGCACCGGGCTCGACCCCGAGCGGACCGCCGACGCCTTCCGCCGGGGCTGGTCCACCAAGAGCGAGGGCCGTGGCCTCGGCCTCGCCCTCGTCGGCCAGTCCGTCCGGCGCAACGACGGCACCATCGGCATATCGCGCGCCCCGGGCGGCGGCGCCGAGTTCACCGTGCGGCTGCCGCTGCGCGCCGACGCGGCGGTGCCGATGTGACCGGGAGCCGCGACGCGGCGTCCGAGATCCGAGTCCTCGTGGTGGAGGACGACCCGCTCGCCGCCGAGGCCCACCGCCAGTACGTACAGCGCGTGCCCGGCTTCACGGTGTGCGGCACGGCCCGCACCGGCGCCCAGGCCCGGCGGGAGGTGGAACGCGCCCCCGTCGACCTCCTCCTGCTCGACCTCTACCTGCCCGATGGCCACGGCCTGCGGCTGGTCCGCGCGCTGCGCGCCGCCGGCCACGACACGGACGTGATCGCGGTGACCTCGGCGCGCGACCTGGCCGTGGTGCGGGAGGGCGTCTCGCTCGGCGTCGTGCAGTACGTGCTGAAGCCGTTCGCGTTCGCCACGCTGCGGGACCGGCTCGGCCGCTACGCCGAGTTCCGCGCGGCGGTGGGCGAGGCGGCCGGCCAGGAGGAGGTCGACCGGGCGCTGTCGGCCCTGCGGGCGCCCCGGCCCGCCGCGCTGCCCAAGGGCATGAGCGACAGCACGCTGGCCGCCGTGACGCGCGTGCTGCGCGCCGCCCCCGAGGAGGGGGTCACGGCGAGCGCGACGGCCGAGGCCGCGGGCGTCTCGCGGATCACCGCGCGCCGCTACCTGGAGCATCTGGTCGACGCGGGCCGGGCCGAACGCCGCCCGCGCTACGGGCATGTGGGCCGGCCCGAGCTGTGCTACCGCTGGCTCGCCGAGCACCGCTGACGCCCCGCCGGACGGGTCCGGCCGCCGTGCGGATGGGGCGGGAGCGGGCCAGCGATATAGGTGGGATTCGTGGGATTCGACAGTGGCCAGTTATGTGCTCAATCCACTGACATGCACGGGCCAGGCAGCCTACGGTTGAGCCGGGGGGCGTCGCCGTCGCAACGGTCCGTGGACAGGACGAACGCGCGCGGGGGGCTCCCTGGCCTGTCCGCAAGACCCCCTGGCCAGGGGTCGCGAGAGGAGAACCCATGTCGCTCGACGTCTCACCGGCCCTGCTGGAGCAGGCCGAGCGAGGCGAGGTCGATGAAGCCGAATTCATCGACTGCGTCCGGAATTCCCTGCCCTTCGCCTGGAACATGATCAGCACGCTGGTCGCCCGGCTCCAGGTCGACGGCGGCGAATTCGCCGACAACACCACGCCCCCACCGGACGAACAGGCGCGCGGTCAGCTGCTGCGCGCCCTGGCCAGCGACGCCATCCGGGGCGCGCTGGAGCGACACTTCGGAGTGAAGCTCGCCTTCCAGAACTGCCACCGGGTGGCGGTCTTCCCCCTCGGAGCCGAGTCCGCGTCGTCCCTGACCAGGTTCACGTCCATACGTGGCCAGATCCTCAACCAGTCGCCGGAGCTGCGGGACTGCTGACGGTCGCACGAGCTTCGGCCACCGCCGTCGTTCCCCGTGCTGCCGCCCCCCTCGGCTCCGCGTGAACCGGGAGGAGCGGCAGCACGTCGCCGGCCAGCCGGCGCACGTTCAGCTCCGTCGTCACGGTGTCGCCGGAGCCCTCCACCAGCAGGGCGAAACGGGTGATGCCGGTGCGCTCCGCGGTCGCCGCCAGCCGGTCCGCGCACAGCTGCGGCGGACCCACCGGATGCAGCTCGCACAGCAGCTCCGTGTACGCGAGGGCGTCGCGCATCCGGCGCGCCCGCCCGTCCACCGTCCGGTGCGCGGCCAGCCCCTGCCGCAGCCAGCCGGGCAGCGCCCGGCGCAGCGTCTCGACGGCCTCCGTCTGGCTGTCGGAGACCTGGGCCACGCCGACCGACACATGGTCGGCGGCGGCGATGGTGTCGCCGTCCACCCCGGCCTCGCCCGCCGCCGCGCGCCATAACGCCACCATGTGCGCCTTCTCCTCGTCGCCGATGTGCATACCCAGCAGCATCGGCAGCCCGTGCCGCGCGGCCTCCCGTACCGTGCCCGGGGAGGTGCAGGCGACCAGCACCGGCGGCCCGTCGGCGGCCCGGGGCACGACCGCCACCTCGCGGAAGCGGTAGCGGTCCCCGTCCGCGCCGACGCTCGCCTCGCCCAGCCAGCGCAGCAGCAGGTCCAGCGCCTCGGGGAACCCCTTCTCCAGCGCCTCGACCCCGCCGCCGAAGACCTCCAGGTCGATCCACGGGCCGCCGCGCCCGACGCCCAGCGAGAACCGGCCCCCGGAGGCGATGTGCAGCAGCGCCGCCTGCTCGCCCAGCGACACCGGGTGCGTGGTCGTCAGCACGCTGATCGCCGTGCCGATCCGGATCCGCCGGGTCCTGCCCAGCAGCAGGGCCGCCAGGGTGGCCGCCGACGGACAGACCCCGTAGGGCACGAAGTGGTGCTCCGCCAGCCATACGGAGTCGAGCCCCGCCTCGTCGGCGGCCACCGCCGAGCGCACCGTCCGGTGCAGCGCCTCCGCGTCGCTCTGCCCCGGGAACCGGCCGGCCAGTGCGAATGTCCCGATCCGTAACGTCTTCGTCGTCGTTGTCATCGCCGTCGCCCTCTCGCCCATGCGTTCATCCACACGCATCACGCTTCCCCCATGCGCCCTAACGCATGACACGTGCCATGGGCACGGGCCCCGGGCAGTTTTTTGATGATGGTCAGTCAGGATCCTGGGGCGTCCGTGACGCGTAGACTCGTGAACCGGCCGCACTGACCCTGTCGGCCTGCCGAACGACTTCGAGGGGTTCCCGTGTCTCCGCGTCGCAACCGTCCGCACGGCGGTCAGCAGCCCCATCACGCCGACGGCCCGCGCGAGTGGGGCCTGGAGGTCGCGGAGGAGTGGCGCGGCGAGGAGTGGGTCGTGCGCCGGATCGCGGGCGCCGCCGCGGCCAAGCACTACCGCTGCCCGGGGTGCGATCAGGAGATCCCGCCCCGGGTGCCGCACGTGGTGGCCTGGCCCCGGCTCGGCGCCGTCGACGACCGCCGCCACTGGCACCGGGCGTGCTGGGACGCCCGCGACCGCCGGGGGGCCAGGGTCCAGCGGTCGCGGAACGCGCCCCGTTACTGAGCGGCTGTTACTGAGCGGCCGTTGCCGAGTGGCCGCTGGCAGTGGCCGCTGGCAGTGGCCGCTGGCAGTGATCCGGCGGCGGCCGGATCACCGTCCGGTGTCAGGCGTCCGTGGTGGTCAGCCGCACATAGGCGCCGACCAGGGCGGCCACGGTCACGGCGGCCAGCAGCCCGAGCAGTGGCCAGCCGGTGGCGCTGTCGTCGCCCTCCATCGGGATACGGTAGAGCGAGGCCAGGCCGTTCAGCGGTGAGTACTCGATCAGCTTCTCGCGCGTCGACGCAAGGCTCTCGCCGACCATGAACAGCGCGGTCAGCAGCGGCAGCAGCACGATGCCGAGCATGGTGGTGATGGCCCCGGCCGAGTGCCGCAGCAGCCCGCCGACGGCCAGCCCGAGCAGCCCGAGCAGCGAGACGTAGAGCGCGGCCCCGACGGTCGCCCCCAGCCAGTGGCCGCCGGTCGCCACCAACTCGCCGTGCTCGATGGAGTCCTCCATGAACGGGTCGTCGGCGGCGTAGGAGGGGAGGATCTGGTCGCCGAGCATGGACGAGTGGATCAGCCCGGTCAGCGCGCAGGCGATGAGCGTCATGGTGAAGGCGAGCAGGAAGAACACCAGCGCCTTCGCGAGCAGCACCCGGCCGCGCTGCGGGCAGGCGGTGAAGGTGGTGCGCATCATGCCGGTGCCGTACTCCGAGGAGATCACCAGGACGCCGAGGGTGATGACGCAGATCTGTCCGAACATCAGCCCGAAGAAGCCGCCCGCCAGGAGCGGCATGCCCACGTACTCCTCGCCGCTGAGCGCGCCCGCGTAGAGCAGACCGACGCCGACGGTGAGCAGGAACATGATGATGAGCGTCCAGACGGTGGAACGGACCGTCCGGATCTTGGTCCACTCCGACGCGATGGCGTGCCCGAGGTGGGTGGCCCGGACGGGAATGGGCGAGGCGTACCCCGGCGCGACGCCCTGCGCGGGCGGCGTGAACGGCGGTGCCTGCGGCGGAACGAGAGGCTGCGTGGTCATCGGACGTCCTCGGAGGTGGCACTGCCGCCCGGCGCGGTGCCCTGGGCGGGCGGCGCCGGCGGAGCGGACGGTGGGGCGGCGGGCATGGCGCGGAGCTGGACGGTGCCGGCACCCTGCGCGGGCGGCGCGGCCGGAGCGATCGGGAAGTCCGCCTCCTCCTGCGGCGCGGCGTCCTGGCTGGGCGGCGTCGACCGCGCGGGCATCGCCTGGAGCCGCATCGTGCCGGGCGCGGCCTGCGGGACGGGGGCCGGTGCCTGGGCCTGGGCCTGGGCGGGGGGCATCGCCTGGAGCCGCATGGTGCCGGGCGCGGCCTGCGGGACGGGGGCCGGTGCCTGGGCGGGGGGCATCGCCTGGAGCCGCATGGTGCCGGGCGCGGCGGGCGCGGCCTGCGCCTGCGGCGGGACCTGGGCCACCGCCGGGGCCGCGACCGGCGCCGGCGCGGCGTAGCCCGCCGCGGTGGGGTGGGGCAGGGGGTGATGGGGGGGCGCGGGGGCGTACTGGAGGCCCGCGCGCTGATCCGCCGTGGAACGGAAATCCACCGCGCCCTGCGTCATCCGCATGTACGCCTCCTCCAGCGACGCCTGATGCGGGGAGAGCTCCCACAGCCGTGCCCCCGCCTCGTGGGCGAGGTCGCTGATCCGGGGGAGCTCCAGGCCGATGACCTTCAGCGCGCCGTCCTGCTCCGGGGTGACGTGGCCGCCCGCCCCGCTCAGGGCGCGGACGAGCGCCTCGTGCTGCTCCCGCTCGCCGTCCGGGACGCGGACCCGCGCGTAGCCCGTGGAGTTCTGCTGGATGAAGTCCTGCACCGGCATGTCGGCCATCAGCTGCCCGCGCCCGATCACGATCAGGTGATCCGCCGTCTGTGCCATCTCGCTCATCAGGTGGCTGGAGACGAACACCGTCCGCCCCTCCGCGGCCAGCCGCCGCATCAGGTGGCGGACCCAGAGGATGCCCTCCGGGTCGAGCCCGTTCACCGGCTCGTCGAACAGCAGCACCTGCGGGTCGCCGAGCAGCGCCGCCGCGATGCCGAGCCGCTGGCCCATGCCGAGCGAGAAGCCCTTGGACCGCTTCCGCGCCACGTCCTGGAGCCCCACCACGCCCAGCACCTCGTCGACCCGCCGGGCCGGGATGCCGGAGAGCTGCGCCAGGCACAGCAGGTGGGCCCGCGCGCTGCGCCCGCCGTGCTTGGCGTTCGCGTCCAGCAGGGCGCCGACCTGGCGCGGCGCGTTCGGGAGCTGCCGGTAGGGATAGCCGCCGATGGTGACGCCGCCGCCGGTCGGCTCGTCCAGGCCGAGGATCATCCGCATGGTGGTGCTCTTGCCCGCGCCGTTCGGGCCGAGAAAACCCGTCACCTTGCCCGGCCGCACCTGGAACGTCAGGTTGTACACGGCCGTCTTCGAGCCGTAGCTCTTCGTCAGGCCGACTGCCTCGATCATCCTGCCTGCCTCACCCGCCCCAGCGGATCTCGTCCCCATGAAGGACTATGACCATATCGGCTGACTGGGTGGCGGGTGCTACGCGTCCCGTTTCCTGAGCACCAGATAGCCGGCGAGCTGCGCCGCCACGATCCACCCGAGCATGATCGCCAGTCCGCCCCACGGTCCGTACGGCTGCTCGCCGTCGTCCACCACCCGCATGATGCGCGAGCCGGCCTGGTCGGGCAGGTAGTCGCCGATCTTCTCGGTGGCGGACACGTTCGCCAGGATGCCGGAGATCAGGAAGAAGAAGGGGATCAGCACCCCGAAGGACAGCACCGGGCCGCGCAGCGCCCACGCCACGCCCATCGCGAAGAGCGCGATCAGCGCCAGGTAGAGGCCGGCGCCGAACACGGCCCGCAGCACGCCCGGTTCACCGAGGTCGGTGCGGTACCGGCCCAGCGCCGTCTGCCCCAGGAAGAACGTCAGGAAGCTGGTCGCCAGCCCGACCGGCAGCGCCGGCGCGGTGGCGACGGCGACCTTGGCGGACATCAGGACCCCACGCCGGGGGACGGCGGCGAGTGAGGCGCGGATCATCCCGGTGCCGTACTCGTTGGACACCACCAGGATGCCGTAGGCGATCATCGCGAGCTGCCCGAGCGTGATGCCCGCGAAGCTGGTGAGGGTCGGGTCGAACGTCAGCCGGTCCGCGCGGGAGAGGTCCTCGTAGGTGTTCCGGAACAGCAGGCTGATCAGCGTGCCGAACGTCGCCGTCACCACCAGGGCGGTGACCAGGGTCCACACCGTGGAGCGGACCGACCTGATCTTCGTCCACTCCGACAGCAGGACACGGCCGTTCGTCATGGCTCAGCCCGCCGCCCGCGCCCCGGCCTGGAACTCGACCGATTCGCGCGTCAGCCGCATGAACGCCTCCTCCAGCGACGCCTGGCACGGGCTCAGCTCGTGCAGCACGAGACCGTGCGCGGCGGCCAGCTCGCCGATCCGGGCGGCCCGTGAACCCTCGACCTCGATGGTGCCGTCGGCCCGCCGCTCGCCCGGCAGCCCGGCTCCGGCCAGCGCGTCGAGCATCCGCTCCGGCTCGGGGGTGCGGACGCGGACGAACGTGCGCGCGTGACCCTCGATGAACCGGGCCATGCTCGTGTCCGCCAGCAGCCTGCCCCGGCCGATGACGACCAGATGATCGGCCGTCAGCGCCATCTCGCTCATCAGGTGGCTGGAGACGAACACCGTCCGGCCCTCGCCCGCCAGGCGCCTCATCAGATTCCGGATCCAGTGGATGCCCTCGGGATCGAGCCCGTTGACCGGCTCGTCGAACATGAGGACGCGCGGATCCCCGAGCAGCGCGCTCGCCATGCCCAGCCGCTGGCCCATGCCCAGCGAGAAGCCCTTGGTCCGTTTGCGGGCCACCCCGGACAGGCCCACCAGCTCCAGCACCTCCCCGATGCGCCGCCGGGGGACGCCGTTGCTCTGCGCCAGGCACAGCAGATGGTGGTAGGCGGTGCGCCCCGGGTGGACCGCCCTGGCCTCCAGCAGCGCGCCGACGCGGGTCAGCGGGGCGGGGAGGTCGGCGTACCGCAGCCCGTCGACGCGCACGTCGCCGCTGGTCGGGCGGTCCAGGCCGAGGATCATGCGCATGGTGGTGGACTTGCCCGCGCCGTTCGGGCCGAGGAAGCCGGTGACCACGCCGGGGCGCACGGTGAACGTCAGCCCGTCCACGGCCGTCGTGGCGCCGTACCGCTTCGTCAGTCCCGCCAGCTCGATCACGGATTCGACGCTAGAACGGCGCGGGGGTCACCGCCCGGTGGAGGCGGCGACCCCGGCGCCGTTGGGGTGACGGGGGCGGCGCCGCCGCGCCGCACCGCGTCATGTCGCGTCAGCGGGACTGCTGCGCGGGCACACCCTTCGACAGACCCTCGTCCACGTCGTCGTCGCCCAGCGTGGCGGCGGCGACCTGCGCACCCGTGAGGGTGGCCAGCATCTCGCGCACGTTGGTGAGCTGGGCGTTGATGCTGTCGCGGCGGTTGGTCAGGGCGGCCAGCTCGCGCTCGGACTCGCTGCGGATGCGGTCGGCCTTGGCGTTGGCGTCGGCCACGATGTCCTCGGCCTGCCGCTGCGCGGTCTCGACGGTCTGGCGGGCGCGGCGCTCGGCGTCCGTGCGCAGCTTCTCCGCCTCCAGGCGGAGCTGCTCGGCGCGGTGCTCGATCTCCGCGAGGCGCTTCTCGGCCTTGGCCTGACGCGACGCCAGGTCGCGCTCGGACTGCTCGCGGCGCTTGGCCAGGTTCGTCTCGAAGTCGGCCGCGGCCTGGGCGGCCTTGGCGCGGGTGTCCTCGAAGAGCGCCTCGGCCTCCTCCCGCTTGGCCTGGGCGTCCTTGTCGGCCTCGGCGCGCGTCGCGGCGGCGTCTCCCTGCGCCTTCTCGACGATGCGCGAGCCGTCTTCCTCGGCCTTGGCCTTGCGCTCGGCGGCATACGCCTCGGCGTCGTTGCGCACCTGCTGCGCGGCGCCCTCGGCCAGCTCCCGGTGCTGCTCGGCGGCCCGCCGGGCCTCCTCGCGCAGGTCCTTCGCCTCTTCCTCGGCAAGGCGGAGGATCTTCTCGACCCGGGCCCCGAGGCCCGCGTACGACGGCTCGGCGTCGCTGATCTGGGCCTGGGCGTTCTGCGTTTCGAGGTGGAGCTCCTCGATCCGCTTCTCAAGGGAGGTGATACGGGCCAGGGCGCTGTCCCGGTCGGCGACGAGCTTCGCGATGCGGTCGTCAACCTGGCTGCGCTCGTAGCCGCGCCGCACGAGCTCGAAGCCGAAGGGGGAGGATTGTTCGCTGCTCATGAAGTTCCTGTCGATTCCAGACGGGTGAGTCGGTTGGTGATCTGGGGGGCCTGGGCGTTCAGCGCTTCGCGGTCGAGCTCCTAAGCCTTCGCTTCAGACGGGTCCATGCCCTCGGGAGCATCATCCTAGGGGGCGAACCAGCGTGTCTTCGAGCGGAACGCGTTTCTGTGTGGAGAATGTACGCTCCCTCCGCTCGGCGCGCTCATCCGGACCGTCAGCCGCCGGGTCGCTTCCCGCCCGACCGGGGCGCCCCGGCGCCCGCGGTGACCGTGCCGGTGCCCTTGCCACCCGGCTTGGGCGCCTCGAAGGACTCAAGTGCCTCCAACACGTCCTGCACCCGGGAGATCTCGGCGTTGATGTCCTCACGCCTGCGGGCAAGCTTGTCCAGCTCACGCTTGCCCTCCTCCACCATGCGCTGGGCCTCCCGCTCGGCTTCGGCGCGTGTCTGCTGCGCCTCGCGCAGCACCCCCGACCGCTGCTGCTCTGCGTCCTTCAGCAGCGCCTCCGCCTTCTTCACCGCGGCGATACGTACCTTACTCGCTTCGGCGTTGGCCTCCGCGACGGTCTTCTCGGCCACCGCCCTGGCCTCCGCGCGCTGCTCCTCGGCGGCCTTCATCAGCTTGTCGACGCGCTCGCCGGCCGCCCGCGCCTGCTCGGCGGACTCCCGGCGGGCCCGGTCGTGCAGCTCCTGGACCTCCGCGTCGATCCGCCCACGCAGCTCCTCGGCCCGCTCCCTTATGGCGGCGGCGTCCCGACGGGCCTCCTCCAGCAGGCGGTTGGCGTCCGCGCGGGAGGTCTCCACGAGCTCGCCGCCCGCTTCCCGCGCGTCGCTGATCACGCGGTTCGCCTCCTTGCGGGCGGCGGCCACCATGGTGTCCGCCTGCTCCTCGGAGGTGGCGGCGATCCGCAGCGCCTCCTCCTGCGCCTTCGCCAGCAACTCATCGGCCTGCGCCGCCGCTTCGCTCCGCTTGCGGGCGGCCTCCCGGCGGGCCCGGTCCGCGAGCGCGTCGGCCTCGGCCCGGGTCCGCTCGGACTCCTCGGCGGCGTCCGTGCGCAGCCGCTCGGCCTCGGCGATGGCCTCCTTGACGGTCCGCTCGGCCAGCGCGGAGGCGGCTTCCTTCTCCTCGGCGGACTCCCGGAGCACCCGGGCCGCCTCGCGCTCCGCCTCGGCGCGGTGGGTGGCGATCTCCGCCTCGGCCGTCTCGCGCAGCCCGGACACCGAGTCCCGCACCTGCTGGGCCTTGTGCTCGGCGGCGGCCACCAGGGTCTCCGCGCGGCGCTCCGCGTCGTCCATCCGGGCGCGGGCCGTCGCCAGCAGCTCGTCACTCTGCTCGCGGGCCTGCGACCGTTCGCGGTGCGCGGCCTCGCGCGCGTCCGCCATCAGCGCGTCCGCCTCGGAGCGCAGCCGGGCCGCCTCGTCGCGGGCCGCCATCAGCTCCTCGGCCGCCTCGGCCGCCGCCCGCTCGGCCGCCGCCGCCGCGTCGGCCCGCAGCCGGTCGCCCGCCTGCCGCGCCTCGTCGCGCAGCCGATCCGCCTCGGCGATGGCGTCGCCGCGCAGCCGCACGGCCAGCTCCTCGCCCTCGGCGCGGGACCGGGCGGCGTCGGTGGCCGCCTCGTCGCGCAACTGCTGGGCGGCCAGCTCCGCCTGCTCGGTCAGCGCCCGGATGCGCTCGGCGGCAGCCGCCCGCATCCGCTCGATCTCCGCGCCCGCGTCGGCCCGCAGCCGGTCGCCCTCGGCCCGGGCCAGGACCAGCGACTCCTCGGCCGCCGCGACCCGCTGCTCGGCCTCACCGCGCAGCCGCTCGATCTCCGCGGTCGCCGCGTCGCGCTCGGCCTTCGCGGCGTCCTTGGCCTCCGCGCGCATCCGCCGCGCGATCTCCTCGGCCTCCTGCGTGGTGCGCTCGGCCTGCCGTCCGGCCTCGGCGCGCTGCTGCTCCGCCTCCACGCGGGCCCTCTTCAGCGCTTGCTCGGCCTGGGTGCGCAGCGTGGTGGCGCGCTCGATCGCCTCGGTGCGCACCCGCTCGCTCTCGGCCGTCGCGGTCGAACGCAGCTCCTCCGCGTCGGCCTTGGCCTGGGCGAGCAACTCCTCGGCGCCGGCCGCGGCCTGCTCGATCTGCGACACGGCCTCGCGGCGGGCCTCCGCGCGCAGCCGCTCGCCCTCCTCGGCCGCCTCCGCGCGCAACTGCTCGGCCTCGCCGCGCAGTCGGCGCGCCTCCTCCTGGAGCTCGACCGTCTTGGCGCGGTACTCCTCGGTGTCGCTCTGCGCCGCGCCCCTGAGCTGCTCGGCCACGTCGTGCGCCTCGGCGCGCAGCCGGTCCGCTTCGGCCTCGGCCTCCGCGCGCAGCCGCTCGGCCTCCTCGGCGGCGGCCCGGGTGGTGGCCTGCGCCTCCTGGACGGCCTTGTTCAGCACCTCCTCGGCGGTGCGGGCCGCCTCGGCGAGCTGGGCCGCGTACTCCTCGGCCGACCTGGACCTGGCTTCCTCGGCCGCCTGGGCGAACACCTGGTCGGCGCGGGCCCTGGCATCGTCCAGCGCCTGCTGGGCCTCGGCCCGGCGGTTGTCCGCGTCGCGGGTGGCCTCGCTGACCATCCGCGCGACCTCGGCCTTGGCGGTCGCGGTGCGCTGCTCGTAGTCGGACTCGGCGCTGGACCGGCGCTTCTCCGCCTCGGCGGTGGCCTCGGCCAGCAGCCGCTCGGCCTCCTCGCGGGCGGCGCGCAGCGCGTTCTCCGCCTCGGTCGCCCGCTCCTCGGCCTTGCGGACCAGCGCGGTCGCCTCGCGGCGCCCGGTGTCGGCGTCCTGCGCGGTGGAGGTGCGCAGCCGCTCGGCGTGCTCGGTGGCCTCCTGGGCCTGCGCCGAGGCGGCGGCCAGCATCCGTTCGGCGTCGGCGCGGGCCCGGCGCAGCAGCTCCTCGGCCTCGGCACGGGCCGCCTCGGCCTCCGCGGCGAAGCGCGCCCTGGCCTCCTCGGTCAGCCGCAGCGCCTCGGCCCTGGCCTGCCCGACGGTCTGCTCGGCCTCCGCACGGGTCTCCTCCAGGAGCCGGCGGGCCTGCGACTCGCTGCGGGCGCGGAGCTGTTCCGCCCAGGCGACGTTCTCGTTGACGTGGGACTCGACGGTGGAACGGCGCTGGGCCAGCTCCTCGTCCAGACGCTGGCGCCGGCCGACCGCCTCGGCGTGCAGCTCGGCCTCCATCCGGGCCCGCTGCTCGGCGTGCTCCTGCAGGACGCGCTGGGTGCGCGCGCGGGCCTCGCGCAACTCGCGCTCGGCGTCCACGCGCATCTGATCGGCCTGGTGCTGGGCGGTGCGCAGGAGCTGCTCGACGTGGGCGGAGACGTCACCGTAGACAGGCCGCAGGGACAGCGCGCGGCGCACCTCGTGCAGCTTGGCGCGCAGCACCTCGACCTGGTAGCCGAGGTCGTCGGCGTGGTCGACCGCCTTGTCCCGCTCTTTCTTCAGCCGGTCCATCTCGGCTTCGAGCTGCGAGAGGTGGTCCTCAGCCTGGTAGGCGTCGTAGCCCCGCACTGCGCGGTCCCATCCGTCCCCTGGTCGTGGTGAAGCAGATCCGGTCATCCGGTCATCGGCCGAACGCGGGACGAGGGGGAGAAGCCCACAGCCCCGGCTGGGCCACTCTACCGGCCGGGGCAGCCCACGTCAGTGGCCGGAGGGGTTGGCCGAAGGTTCCTGTGCGGCGGAAGTGACGAGTTCGGTGAGCACTCCGTGACAGTCCTTCGGGTGCAGGAAGGTGATGCGCGAGTTCATCGAACCGCGGCGCGGCTCGTCGTACAGGACCCGGACTCCCTTGTCCCTGATGGAGTCCGCGTCGGCGTCCACGTCGGCGGTGCCGAACGCGATGTGGTGCACGCCCTCGCCGTTCTTCGCCAGCCACTTGCCCACGGCGGAGTCGTCGCGGGTCGGTTCGAGCAGCTGGAGGTACGAAGCACCGCCGTCGTCGGTACCGTTGATCCGGAGCATGGCCTCGCGGACTCCCTGCTCCTCGTTCACCTCGGAGTGGAAGACCTCGAACCCGTAGGTGGCCCGGTAGAACTCGACGGTGGCGTCAAGGTCGAAACAGGCGATCCCGATGTGATCGATTCGCGTCAACATCTCCCCAGTGCACCGTCTTCGTGGGCGGGTGCGCAACGTGCGCACTGTCACACGTACGCGCCGGTGACCCCCCGCGTCACGCTCTGTAGATTGACGTAAACCCTCGTTTACTCCCGATTCCTCCGAGGAGTCACCATGACAACTGCCAACGGCATCACCTCCGTGATCGTCGCGGGTGCCAGGACACCGATGGGCCGGCTGCTCGGCTCGCTCAAGACCTTCTCCGGCGCCGACCTGGGTGGCTTCGCCATCAAGGCCGCGCTGGAGCGGGCCGGGATCGCGGGCGAGCAGGTGCAGTACGTGATCATGGGGCAGGTGCTGCAGGCCGGGGCAGGGCAGATCCCGGCGCGGCAGGCGGCCGTCAAGGGCGGCATCCCGATGAACGTGCCGGCGCTGACCGTGAACAAGGTGTGTCTCTCCGGGCTCGACGCCATCGCGCTGGCGGACCAGCTCATTCGCGCCGGCGAGTTCGACGTGATCGTGGCCGGCGGTCAGGAGTCCATGACCAACGCTCCGCACCTGCTCCCCAAGTCGCGGGAGGGGTTCAAGTACGGCGCGATCGAGATGCTCGACTCCATGGCGTACGACGGTCTCACCGACGCCTTCGAGAACATCGCGATGGGCGCCTCGACGGAGAACTACAACACCCGTCTCGGCCTCACCCGTGCCGAGCAGGACGCGGTCGCGGCCCTGTCCCACCAGCGGGCCGCCGCCGCCCAGAAGAACGGTCTGTACGAGGCGGAGATCACGCCCGTCGAGATCCCGCAGCGCAAGGGCGACCCGGTGGTGTTCTCGCAGGACGAGGGCATCCGCGCGGAGACCACCGAGGAGTCGCTGGCCAAGCTGCGCCCGGCGTTCAGCAAGGACGGCACCATCACCGCCGGCTCCTCCTCGCAGATCTCCGACGGTGCCGCCGCCGTGGTCGTGATGTCCAAGGCCAAGGCCGAGGAGCTGGGCCTGGAGTGGCTCGCCGAGATCGGCCCGCACGGCAACGTGTCCGGTCCGGACAACTCACTGCACTCGCAGCCCGCCAACGCCATCCTGCGCGCCGCCGAGCGGGCCGGGCTCACCGTCGGTGACCTCGACCTGATCGAGATCAACGAGGCGTTCGCGGCCGTCGCCGTCCAGTCGATGAAGGACCTGGGCGTCGGCACCGAAAAGGTGAATGTCAACGGCGGCGCCATCGCGCTCGGCCACCCCATCGGCATGTCCGGCGCCCGACTGGTGCTGCACCTGGCGCTGGAGCTGAAGCGGCGCGGCGGCGGCGTCGGCGCGGCCGGCCTGTGCGGCGGCGGCGGCCAGGGTGACGCGCTGATCGTGCGCGTGCCCAAGGCGTAGCCGGGTAGCGAGGAGCAGTGGGCGTTCGACGAGGAAAGCGGCGGTGACGGAGACGGTGGCGGCGACGGGTGCGGTCGATGTGGCGGAGCTCGTGTCCCAGGCGAGGGAGGGACGGCCCAGAGCGGTGGCCCGGCTGATCTCCCTGGTGGAAGGGGCCTCGCCGCTGCTGCGCGAGGTGATGGCCGCGCTGGCGCCGCACACCGGCCACGCCTACGTCGTGGGGCTCACCGGGTCACCCGGGGTCGGCAAGTCGACCTCCACGTCGGCGCTGGTCAGCGCGTACCGCCGGGCGGGGAAACGGGTCGGGGTGCTCGCCGTCGACCCCTCTTCGCCGTTCTCCGGCGGCGCGCTGCTCGGCGACCGGGTGCGGATGGGCGAACACGCCTCCGACCCCGGCGTCTACATCCGCTCGATGGCGACTCGCGGCCACCTCGGCGGCCTCGCCTGGGCGGCACCGCAGGCGGTGCGGGTGCTGGACGCGGCCGGCTGCGACGTCGTCCTGGTCGAGACGGTCGGGGTCGGGCAGTCGGAGGTGGAGATCGCCTCCCAGGCGGACACCACCGTGGTGCTGCTCGCGCCCGGCATGGGCGACGGCATCCAGGCGGCCAAGGCCGGAATCCTGGAGGTCGGCGACGTCTTCGTGGTCAACAAGGCCGACCGGGACGGCGCGGACGCGACGGTCCGCGAGCTGAACCACATGCTGGGTCTGGGCGAGGCCCGTGCCCCCGGCGACTGGCGCCCGGCGATCGTGAAAACGGTCGCGGCGCGCGGCGAGGGCGTGGACGACGTGGTGGCGGCGCTGGAGAAGCACCGCGCGTGGCTGGAGGAGCACGGCGAGCTGGCCACCCGCCGCACCCGCCGGGCGGCCCACGAGGTCGAGACGATCGCCCTGACGGCCCTGCGGGAACGCATCGGTGACCTGCGCGGCGACCGCCGCCTGGACACCCTGGCCGCCCGGATCACCGCCGGCGAGCTGGACCCCTACACGGCGGCGGACGAACTGATCGCGGGCGTGCGGGAAACCGACTGACGCGCGCCGCCCGCACGACCCCTCGGGGCCGTGCGGGCAGCGCCCCGGCATCAGTCGTCGCTCTCGTTCTCGTTCTCGTTGGTGTCGTCGTCGTCAGTGTCACTGTCGTCACTGTCGTCGCTGCTGTCGCTGTCGCTGTCGTCCGTGTCGTCGGTCCCGGAGCCGTCCCGCTCCGTCTCCTGTTCGTGGGACGTGATCTCGCCCGAGGACGGGTCGATCGTCAGCTCGTGCTCCCGGCCGTCGTCGCCGCGCAGTTCGAGCTTCCAGCGGCCGTCGTCCAGGGATGCCTCGCTGAGGACCGCGGAGGTCTCGGCCTCCGCGAGGGCGACGGCCTCCGCCACGTCGATCCCGGCAGCCCCGGCCGCCGCGCGGTCGTCCGCGTCGTCGTCCCCGTCGTCATCGTCGTCGTCATCGGTGTCATCGGTGTCGACGCGGCTGCCCAGCACCTCCGTGCCGTCCTCGCCGACCCGGACCTTGTACCACTCGCCGTCGTCGCCGAGGATCTCCACCTCCCAGCCGTCGCCGCGTTCGATCTCCGTCACCACGCCCGGCGTGTCGGCCAGGGCGGTCGCCAGAGCCTCGTCCGCCGTGGAACCGGCCGATGTGTCCGCCGGCGCGGCGACCGCCTCGGTCTCGTTCCCGGTCCCGTTCCCCGTCTCGTTCTCCGTCGTGGCGCGGGCCGGTTCGTCGTCCGAGCCGAGTGCCGCGCTCGCCGCCGTTCCGCCGCCGACGACGGCGGTCACCGCGACGGCGGCGGCGATCATGACGTTGCGCTTCATGCTGTTTCTCCGGTGGTCGTCGGGTGCCAACGACACGACCTTCGCGGATCGATGCTGAAGCGGACCTGAAGCAACCTGAAGGCGTCTTCAGGAACGGTTTGCCAAGCTGGCCCCATGCGCTTGCTGATCGTGGAGGACGAGAGACGGCTCGCCCGGTCGCTGGCCCAGGGGCTGACGGCCGAGGGCTTCGCCGTGGACGTGGTGCACACCGGCACCGACGGGCTGCACCGGGCCTCCGAGGGCGCCTACGACCTCCTCATCCTCGACATCATGCTCCCCGGCCTGAACGGCTACCGGGTCTGCGCCGCCCTGCGCGCCGCCGGGGACGAGACCCCGATCCTGATGCTCACCGCCAAGGACGGCGAGTACGACGAGGCCGAGGGGCTCGACACCGGCGCCGACGACTACCTGACCAAGCCCTTCTCCTACGTCGTCCTCGTCGCCCGCGTCCGCGCGCTGCTGCGGCGGCGCGGCCGGGGAGCCGCGCCCGAGCTGCGGGTCGGGGACCTCGCCGTGGACCGGGCCGCCCGGCGGGTCAGCCGAGGAGGGTCCGAAGTGGCGCTCACGGCCAAGGAGTTCGCCGTGCTGGAGCACCTCGCGACCCGGGCCGGCGAGGTGGTCTCCAAGGCCGAGATCCTGGAGCACAGTTGGGACTTCGCCTACGAGGGCGACCCCAACATCGTGGAGGTCTACATCAGCGCGCTGCGCCGCAAGCTCGGCCCCGGCCTCATCGTGACCGTGCGCGGCGCCGGATACCGGCTGGTGGCCGCCCATGGCTAGCGTCCGCGCCCGCGCCGCGCTCGGCGCCACCGCCGTGGTCGCCGTGGCGCTGGTGGTGGCCGGGCTGGTGATGCTGGTGACGCTCCGCGCCAGCCTGGACGACCAGGTGGCACTTCAGGCTGAGGTGAAGGCCCGCGACGTGGCCGCCCAACTGGCCACCGAGACCGACTTCGCCGACCTCGACCTGGACGCCGCCCACCCGGTGCAGGTCGTGGACCGGGACGGCGTGGTGCGGGCGGTGAGCGAGGACCTGGAGGCGATCTCCGGCACCGGCACCTCCGAGGTCACCCCGCGCGGCCCCGCTCCCCGGCCGACCGACGGCGGCGGCGATGACGGTGATGACGACGGCGATGACGGCGGCGGTGACGGTGACGGTGACGGTGATGACGGTGATGACGACGGCGACGACGGGCCGACCCTGGCACCCGGCCAGATCGACGACGACATCCGCGTCCGCTCCGGCAGCGCCGTGGTGGACGGCCACGAGGCCGCATACCTCTTCGCCGAGGTGGAGGTGACCACGCGCCGCGGCGAGGAGGCCGTCGTGCACGCCGGGGCGCCCCTGGGCGTGGAGCAGGCCGCACTCGACAGCGTCCGCACCTCCATGTTCGTCGGCGTGCCGCTGCTGCTGGGCGTCGTCGCCCTCGTCACCTGGCTGGTGACCCGCCGGGCGCTCGGCCCCGTCGAGGGCATCCGCCGCGAGATGGCCGCGATCACCCGGTCGCAGGACCTCTCCCGCCGGGTGCCCGAGCCCGCCGCCCGGGACGAGGTCGGCCGACTGGCCAGGACCACCAACGAGACGCTCGCCGCCCTCGAAGCCTCCGTCGAACGGCAGCGCCGTTTCGTCGCCGACGCCTCCCACGAGCTGCGCAGCCCCATCGCCAGCCTGCGCACCCAGCTGGAGGTCGGGGCCGCCCACCCCGCGCTGCTCGACGTGCCCGGCGCCGTTCAGGACACCGTCCGGCTCCAGACCCTCGCCGCCGATCTGCTGCTGCTCGCCCGCCTCGACGCGGGGGAGCGCCCACAGGCCGGCGACGTGGACCTGGCCGCGTTCGTCGCGGAGGAACTGGCCCAGCGGACCGGTGACCGCCACCCCGTGCGGTCGGCGGTCGCCGGCGGGACGGCGGGCGGGCTGAACGTGACCGGCTCGCGTGGTCGGCTCGCCCGGGTGCTGGGCAACCTGCTGGACAACGCCCAGCGCCACGCCACCGGCGAGGTGCGCGTCTCGCTCCGGCGCGAGGGGGCGACGGCGGTGGTGGAGGTCGCGGACGACGGCGCGGGGGTGCCCGAGGGGGATCGCGAGCGGATCTTCGAGCGGTTCGTGCGGCTGGACGACGCCCGCGCCAGGGACGACGGCGGCGCCGGGCTCGGTCTGGCGATCGCCCGCGACGTGGCCGCGGGGCATGGCGGAACGCTCACCGTGCGCGAGGCCCCCGAGGGAGGCGCGCTGTTCGTGCTGCGGCTGCCGCTGGCCGTCAGGGACGGCCGCGCTTGATCCTCAGGTGATCCGCGACCGGCGCCAGCGACCGCCGCAGCCCCGCCAGGTCCTCGGCCGACAGCAGGTCGACGAAGTGGCGGCGCACCGACTCGACGTGGTGCGGCGCGACCTCGCGCATCGTGGTCCAGCCGTGCTCGGTCAGGACGGCGAACAACCCCCGCTTGTCGGAGTCGCAGTTCTCCCGCCGCACCAGGTCGGCCCGCTCCATGCGGGTGATCTGGTGCGAGAGTCTGCTCTTGGACTGGAGGGTGGCCGCCGCCAGATCGCTCATCCGCATCCGGTGGTCCTCGGATTCGGAGAGGTTGACGAGGATCTCGTAGTCGTTCATCGTCAGCCCGAATGGCTGGAGGTCCCGCTCCAACTGGTGCGTGAGCAGCCTGGTGACGTCCAGATGCGTACGCCAGGCGCGCTGCTCGTCCTGACTGAGCCAGCGGGTGCCCGCTTCCGTCTCCATGTCGGAACTCTAACGAACTGCGGGGGCCCGCCCGGAGGGCGAGCGGCGGTGGCTGCGACAATGGCGGAGCTTGTGCGTCTGTTCACAAAAGCCCCTGTCCGTACAGAGTCCAGACAATCCGTACAGAGTCCAGACAAAGAGAGTGCGTCCGATGGACCTCAAGACCGCCTCCGCCCTGCGCAGGCTCCGCCTGGTGTCCGCTCCCGAAGCGGTCTCCTTCCTCCTGCTGCTGCTCTGCTCCGTGCTCAAGCGGACCACCGACTTCGACGCCGTCCCCGTGATGGGCATGGTGCACGGTCTCCTCTTCATCGGCTACGTGCTGTTCTGGGCCGACGCCTGGAACCGGACCAAGTGGGCGCCGAAGACGGCCGGCTGGTATCTGCTGATGTGCCTGCTGCCCCTCGGCGGCTTCTTCGCCGAGCGCCGCCTGCGCCGGGCGCAGGACGCGGCGGTGATCGCGGCGCGCGCCCGCCGCGAGGGCGTCGTCAACGCCTGAGCCACACGGAGCGGGCCGCTCGTCAGTCCTGTCCGGCCCGGGAGGCGCGCGGAGGAGCCGGGACCGGGGTGGGGCTCGGGCTCGGGTTCGTGCGTCGGCTGAGGATCAATAACCGGAACGGCCCAACCACCGTGTTGACCAGCCGGTAGGGTCACAGATGTGCCGAAACCGCTCAGCCTCCCGTTCGACCCGATCGCGCGCGCCGACGACCTGTGGAAGCAGCGCTGGGGATCGGCGCCGTCCATGGCCGCGATCACCTCGATCATGCGGGCGCACCAGATCCTCCTCGCCGAGGTGGACGCGGTGGTGAAGCCGTACGGGCTGACGTTCGCCCGGTACGAGGCCCTGGTCCTGCTCACCTTCAGCAGGGCGGGCGAGCTGCCGATGTCCAAGATCGGCGAGCGGCTGATGGTCCACCCGACGTCCGTCACCAACACCGTGGACCGGCTGGTCCGCTCCGGTCTGGTCACCAAGCGTCCCAACCCGAACGACGGGCGTGGCACGCTGGCCTCGATCACCGACGAGGGCCGCGCGGTGTGCGACGCGGCGACCCGTGACCTGATGGCGGCCGACTTCGGCCTCGGCGTCTACGACGCCGACGAATGCCGGGAGATCTTCGCGCTGCTGCGCCCGCTGCGGGTGGCGGCCCGCGACTTCGAGGGGGACGGGACCGGGGGAAGATCGCCCCGAATGACCGGATAGGCTTTTCGACATGAAGCGGAGTGTGCTCACGCGGTACCGCGTCATGGCCTATGTCACCGCCGTGATGCTGCTGGTCCTTTGCACCTGCATGATCTTCAAGTACGGCCTCGACACGGGCGAGGACGTCACGCTCGTGGTCTCCCAGGTCCACGGGCTGTTCTACATCGTCTACCTCGTCTGCGCGTTCGACCTGGGCCAGAAGGCCCGCTGGCCGTTCGGGAAGCTGCTGTGGGTGCTGGTCGCGGGAACGATCCCGTTCGCGGCGTTCGTCGTGGAGCGGAGAATCGCCGCCGAGACCCTGCCGCTGGTCGAGGCGGAGGACGAGGCCGAGCCCGTCGGGGCGTAACCACATCACCCCCGGAGCTCCTCCGGGGGTTCTTCACTCGACTTTTACTAGGACGTCCAAGTAAATTGGCGTCCATGGATGCTGACCCCATCACCGCGGGCCGCCTTCGCTGGCAGGCTCGTTTCGACGCGGCCCACACCCGGGACGCCGACTTCACCACGCTCTCCGGAGATCCCGTCGAGCCCGTCTACGGCCCACGCCCGGGTGACCGGTACGAAGGCTTCGAGCGCATCGGCTGGCCCGGCGAATTCCCCTTCACCCGGGGCCTGTACCCCACCGGGTACCGGGGCAGGACCTGGACCATCCGCCAGTTCGCCGGCTTCGGCAACGCCGAGCAGACCAACGAGCGGTACCGGATGATCCTCGGCGCGGGCGGCGGGGGGCTGTCCGTCGCGTTCGACATGCCCACGCTCATGGGCCGGGACTCCGACGAGCCCCGCTCGCTGGGGGAGGTGGGCCACTGCGGTGTCGCCGTCGACTCCGCCGCCGACATGGACATCCTCTTCCGGGGGATTCCGCTCGGCGAGGTCACCACCTCGATGACCATCAGCGGCCCCGCCGTCCCCGTCTTCTGCATGTACCTGGTGGCCGCCGAGCGGCAGGGCGTCGACACCACGGTGCTCGACGGGACGCTCCAGACCGACATCTTCAAGGAGTACATCGCGCAGAAGGAGTGGCTGTTCGCCCCCGAGCCGCATCTGCGCCTCATCGGGGACCTCATGGAGTTCTGCGCCGAGCGCGTCCCCGCCTACAAGCCGCTGTCCGTCTCCGGGTATCACATCAGGGAGGCGGGGGCCACGGCCGCCCAGGAGCTGGCGTACACCCTCGCCGACGGCTTCGGGTATGTCGAGCTCGGCCTCGCGCGCGGCCTGGACGTGAACACGTTCGCCCCCGGCCTGTCCTTCTTCTTCGACGCGCACCTCGACTTCTTCGAGGAGATCGCCAAGTTCCGCGCCGCCCGCCGGATCTGGGCGCGGTGGCTGCGCGACGTCTACGGCGCCACCAGCGAGCGGGCCCAGTGGCTGCGCTTCCACACGCAGACGGCCGGCGTCTCGCTGACCGCGCAGCAGCCGTACAACAACGTGGTCCGCACCGCTGTCGAGGCCCTCGCCGCCGTGCTCGGCGGCACCAACTCGCTGCACACCAACGCCCTGGACGAGACCCTGGCCCTGCCCAGCGAGCGCGCCGCCGAGATCGCGCTGCGCACCCAACAGGTGCTGATGGAGGAGACCGGCGTCACCAACGTCGCGGACCCGCTGGGCGGCTCCTGGTATGTCGAGCAGCTCACCGACCGGATCGAGGCCGACGCCGAGAAGATCTTCGCGGAGATCATCGAGCGCGGCCGGAAGGCCGTGCCGACCGGGGAACACCCCATCGGGCCGGTCACCTCCGGGCTGCTGCGCGGTATCGAGGACGGCTGGTTCACCGGCGAGATCGCGGAGTCGGCCTTCCGGTACCAGCGGGCGCTGGAGAAGGGCGAGAAGCACGTCGTCGGGGTCAACCGGCACACCGGGTCCGTCACCGGGGACCTGGAGATCCTGCGCGTCGGCCACGAGGTGGAGCGCGACCAGGTCGCGGCGTTGGCCGCCCGCCGGGAGGCCAGGGACGGCGCGGCCGTCCGCGCGGCGCTGGCGGCGCTGCTCGACGCCGCCCGCTCCGGACGGAACATGATCGAGCCGATGCTCGACGCGGCCCGCGCCGAGGCCACCCTCGGCGAGATCTGCGGTGTCCTGCGCGACGAATGGGGTACCTACACGGAGCCGCCGACGTTCTAGCCGCGCCCCGCCGGGGGCTCGGCCGGCCTGGCTGTACCGGGCACGGGAACGGGTCCGGGCGCGCGCCTGTGAAGGCTCGCGGGCGCGCGTTCCGGAACGGCTTCCCGAGGGGGGAGACTGGACCCATGCAGCCACGCAACATGTCCATGAGCGGAGCCGTCGACCTCTCCGCGGTGAAGGCGGCCGCGGAGGCCAAGCAGAAGGCGGAGCAGGCCCGCGCTCAGCGAGCGTCCCAGGCGGCGGGCGGGCCGCCCGCCGACGCCGCCGTCTCACAGCTCGTGATCGATGTCGACGAGGCCGGTTTCGAGCAGGAGGTGCTCCAGCGCAGCACCGAGGTGCCCGTCGTCATCGACTTCTGGGCCGAGTGGTGTCAGCCGTGCAAGCAGCTCAGCCCGGTGCTGGAGCGGCTGGCCGAGGAGTACGCCGGCCGGTTCGTGCTCGCCAAGATCGACGTCGACGCCAACCAGATGCTCTTCCAGCAGTTCGGTGTGCAGGGCATTCCCGCCGTCTTCGCGGTGATCGCCGGGCAGGCGCTGCCGCTCTTCCAGGGCGCGGCGCCCGAGCCCCAGGTCCGTCAGGTCCTCGACCAGCTCATCCAGGCCGCCGAGCAGCGCTTCGGCATCGTCGGGGCGCCTGTGGACCCCGAGGGCGCCGAGGGCGCCGCGGCGGCCCATGAGGCTCCCGCCGAGCCCGTGCCCCCGGCCAACCCCACACTGGCCGCCGGGCACGCCGCGCTGGACTCGGGTGACCTCGGCGGCGCCGTGCAGGCGTACCGGAACGTGCTGGCCGACGAGCCGGGGAACCTGGAGGCCAAGCTCGGTCTGGCTCAGGCCGAGCTGCTCGGCCGGGTGCGGGACGTGGACCCGGACCGGGTCCGCAAGGACGCGGCCGACCGGCCGGACGACGTCGCGGCGCAGCTCGCCGTGGCCGACCTCGACCTGCTCGGCGGCCATGTGGAGGACGCTTTCGGGCGCCTGGTGAACACCGTGCGGCGGACGGCGGGGGAGGAACGGGACACCGCCCGGCTCCGGCTGCTGGAGCTGTTCGAGGTGGTCGGTAGTGACGATCCGCGCGTCATCGCGGCCCGGAGCGCGCTCGCGCGTGTGCTCTTCTGAGCCCCTGGATCCTCATACGCTCACTTGCGGCCGTGTTTTACCAAAACTTGGTAAACGCGGCCGCTATCACTCTCTGTGCGGAGAGGTGGAGGTTTCGGGGAGGTTACGTCCGATTAATGCTTGTGTGTGGTTCCCCGGAATGTGCACACTCCGTGCCGAAGCAAGGTCATTTCCTGGCGATCTGCCACACGACTATTACTCACAAGTAACGAACCCCTTGTGTCATGCCGTGAGATGCACCACGATCGGCCAAGCCGACGGAGCCACGTGTCGGCCTCGGACCAGGGGGGTTCCCGCCGGGCGGTGGGACCTGGTCCGCAGCGAGCCGTTTATCACCAGCGGACAGTGGCTGCCGCCGGGGTGCAGCCCGGGGGCAACACGCTTCTCGTCTCCCGAAGTCCGACACTTGTAGAACGACGATCGACGGGCGCGGGGAGATGTTCGTCCGAGAAGGAGGAAAGTCATGGAGTCACAGGCTCGTGGCGGCACTAGATGGCGGCGATTCGGGCTGGTCATGGTGCCGAGCGTGGCCGCCACCGCGGTCATAGGCGTCGCTCTCGCCCAGGGCGCGCTGGCCGCTTCGTTCAGTGTGTCCGGGCAGGAGTTCAAGGTCACGGCGGAGACGCTGGACGGCTACGGACTGGTCCAGTACGGCTCGGTCGTGAGGCCGGCCGGCAAGGACGCGCAGCCGGTCGTGGTGTCCGCGTTCGACAGCGCGACGATCACGGACCTCTGCCAGTCCGTCGTCATCCCCGGTATCCCGTTGATCGGGGATGTCACCCTCAAGATCGGTGCGGGCTCCGACCCGGACAACCCGGTGGAGGCCGAGAACCTCTTCATCGATCTCTCACAGCTCGACACCGACGCCACGTTCACCAACATCGACATCGGTGTCAGCGCCAGCCACACCTCGGACGACTACGGTCCGGAACCGGCCGAGGGGCAGTACCTGCCCGGATCTTTCGCGCAGCAGGCCGAAAGGGCCTACCTGGAGGACGTCGAGCAGACCGCGTGGGCCACCTCCGCGGGCAGCTTCAAGCTCAGCGACCTCAGCCTGAGCCTGCACAGGGGCAAGAACGAGTGCTTCTGACGGCTTGACCCGTGCCCTGGGGCAGAGCGGCGCCTCCGTCTCTGCCCCGGGTCCACGCGAGCACCGCCGTATCGCGCGTCCCGCTACTGAACCCGCTCCACAGGGGAGTACGTGCCGTGAGCACCAACACCGCAGAACCGTCCCAGATGTCGCTTTTCACCCGGGCGCGCCTCGCGTTCCGCGCTTTCAGGTGGCGGCGGCCGTTCTGGGCCGGGCTCTTCACCATGATCGCCGGATTGCCGATCGCGTGGTTCCCGTACCGGGGCGTCACCTTCGGTGATCTCACGATCCGCATGGCGACCACGGCGGGAGCCGGGTCGCTGGTCATCGGAGGACTGCTGCTGGTCCTCGGGCTGACCATGTGGTTCCAGCCGCACGTGCGGATATTCGCCGGCGCGGCGACGATCCTGCTGGCCCTGGTCTCCCTGATCGTCTCCAACTTCGGCGGCTTCTTCATGGGATTCCTCGCCGCGATGATCGGCGGGGCGCTGAGCGTGGCCTGGGTCCCGGGGGAGCGGCGAGCCGACGCGGAGCAGGAGGAGACCTGGGACCGGGAGCCGCCGGACCCCGCCCCCGGCGCCGGCGGCGCGCCGGCCGGCTTCCAGGGGGCCGCACCGGGTCTGGGGAAGGACCCGTGGAAGGGGAAGCATCGTGCCGAGTGAAGAGATGGCCACGGGATCGATGTCTTCGGACAAGGGGGCGGCACGGCACGCCGACCCGCGCAGATCGGTGCTCAGGCGCCTGCGCATGCCCGTGGGAAAGGCCATCGCCCTCGCGGCGATGCCGTCGGCCGCCGTGCTGGGGATGGGGTTCTCCTCCCCGCTGGCCAAGGCCGATTCACAGGTGGACAACCCGTTCCAGGACGCGCCGTGCGTAGAGATGCCGGACACCTCAGGAGCCCAGGAGGAGCCCGCCGCCGAGGAGGAGACCCCGGCTCCCGAGGAGGAGCCCGCCGACCGGACCGGGGCGGACGCCGAGGCCGAGGAGTCCCCCGAGCCCGCTCCTGAGGAGACCGAGCGGTCCGGGGAGGTGTCGGAGTCAGAGGAGGAGACTCCGGAGCCCGCCGCCGAGGACACGGCCAGGACGGAGCGATCCGCCGAGGAGCCCGCGGAGGAGCCGACTGACGAGCCGGGACTGGAGCCGGAGCCGGAGCCGGAGCCCGACGAGGCCGAGGCCACCGAGGAGCCGGCCACCGAGGAGCCGGCCGCCGGGGAGGAGGCCGCCGCCGAGGACGAGACCGACCCGCTCGACCCCCTGGGGATCGGGCAGGGGCTCAAGGACCTCGGGGGCGGTCTGATCGACCTGCTCGCCCCCGGCGACGACAGCGGGGACGAGGAGACGCCGACCGAGCCGGCGGAGCCCGCCGACCCCGAGGAGCCGGCCGAGGAGCCGGACCCGTCCGAGGAGCCCGCCGAGGAGCCGGACCCGTCCGAGCAGCCCGGGGAGTCCACGGACGACGAGGGTGACGCGGGTAGCGCGGACGACGCGGCGAACGCGGACCGGGCCACCGGCCAGGAGGAGGCCGCCGGGGAGGAGGCCACTGAGGAGCCCGAGCCCGAGCCCGAGCCCGAGCCCGAGCCGGAGTCCGACGAGGCCGACGAGGCCGAGGCCGCCGGGGAGGACGACCCCCTCGCCCCGAACGCGGAGGGCGAAGAGCCCTTCCCGTGTCCCGAGGAGCGGCTGGTCGCCGGGACCGACGAGCAGACGCCGTATGTGGTGCCGAACGACCCCTGGTACCTGGAGGCCACCTCGCTCACCCTGCGCGGTCTCGACTACCACGGCGTCGTCAACATCACCACGGCCGACGGCACCGTCAAGCAGGCCCTGAAGTTCACCGCCGACGAGGTGGACATCCTTGACCTGCACCAGATGGTGGAGGCCGGGGAGGGCGTCTACAACCACGTGGCCACCCAGCGGGGCTCCACTTCGACCTTCCGCGACGGCACGGTGACCATGTACACCGAGCGCCTGGAGGGGAACCTGTTCGGCGTCATCCCGATCGTCTTCGACCCCGAGCACGAGCCGCCGCTCGACATCCCGCTCGCGATCTTCACCGACGTCCACGTCACGCAGGCCGCTCAGTTCGGCGGGACCCTGACGATGCGCGGGATGGACCAGTACCACTCGGCCGAGGGCCCGTCGTCCACCGGCTGACCACCGGTGGGGACGGCCGGGCCTCCGGACCGCCGGCCGTCCGTCAGACCCCGTGGCCGCCCAGGTGGTGGACACGGACCATGTTGGTCGTGCCCGCCACACCGGGCGGGGAGCCGGCCGTGATGAGCATGGTGTCGCCGGGCGTGAAGCGGTTCAGCTTCGACAACTCGGCGTCCACCAGCTCCACCATCTCGTCGGTGTGGTTCACGTGCGGCACCACGAACGTCTCGACGCCCCAGCTCAGCGTGAGCTGGTTGCGGATGTCGGGCTCCGACGTGAACGCCAGGATCGGCTGCACCGCCCGGTAGCGCGACAGGCGCCGGGCGGTGTCGCCGGACTTGGTGAACGCCACCAGCGCCTTGCCGTCCAGGAAGTCCGCCATCTCGGCGGCGGCCCGCGCCACCGAACCACCCTGGGTGCGCGGCTTCTTGCCCGGCACCAGCGGCTGGAGACCGCGTGACAGCAGCTCCTTCTCGGCGGCCACCACGATCTTCGACATCGTCTTGACCGTCTCGATCGGATACCGGCCCACCGAGGACTCCGCCGACAGCATCACCGCGTCCGCGCCGTCCAGGATCGCGTTGGCCACGTCGGACGCCTCGGCGCGCGTCGGCCGGGAGTTGGTGATCATCGACTCCATCATCTGGGTCGCCACGATCACCGGCTTGGCGTTCCTGCGACACAGGTCGATCAGCCGCTTCTGCACCATCGGCACCCGCTCCAGCGGGTACTCCACGGCCAGGTCGCCGCGCGCCACCATCACGCCGTCGAAGGCGAGGACGACCTCCTCCATGTTGTCCACCGCCTGCGGCTTCTCGACCTTGGCGATCACCGGCACCCGGCGGCCCACCCGGTCCATCACGCGGTGCACGTCGCGCACGTCGTTGGCGTCGCGCACGAAGGACAGCGCGACCATGTCGACGCCGAGCCGCAGCGCGAACTCCAGGTCCTCCACGTCCTTGTCCGACAGCGCCGGCACGTTCACGGCGATGCCGGGCAGGTTGATGCCCTTGTGGTCGGAGATCACGCCGCCCTCGATGACGATCGTCCGCACCCGGGCACCCTCCACCTCGGTGACCTGGAGGGCGACGTTGCCGTCGTTGATCAGGATCGTCTCGCCCTTGGCCACGTCACCGGGCAGGCCCTTGTAGGTGGTGCCGCAGATCGACCGGTCGCCCGCCACGTCCTCGGTGGTGATGGTGAACTCGTCGCCGCGCTTCAGCTCCACCGGCCCGTTGGCGAACGTCTCCAGCCGGATCTTCGGCCCCTGGAGGTCGGCGAGCACGCCGATCGCGACGCCGGTGTCCTCACTCGCCTTGCGCAGGCGGTGGTAGCGCTCCTCGTGCTCTCCGTGGGTGCCGTGGCTGAAGTTGAAACGGGCGACGTTCATTCCCGCCTCGATCAGGGTCTTGAGCTGTTCGAAGGAATCGACGGCGGGACCGAGGGTGCAGACGATTTTGGAACGGCGCATGGGGCGATCCTATCGATTTGTTCCGAGGCGGAATAATTGACGGTGTCAGACTAGCGAAACTCAACGGCCGAGCAGGGCGAAAGCCTGGGACGCGATCTCCAGCTCCTCGTCCGTGGGCACCACGGCCACGGCGACCCGAGCGTACTGCGGGGAGATCAGCCGAGGCCCGTGCGCACGCGCGGAGTTCAGCCGTTCGTCGACTTCGGGACCCAGCCCGGACAGCCCCGCGACGGCCGCCGCGCGCACCGGCGCCGCGTTCTCCCCGACGCCCGCGGTGAACGCGATCGCGTCCACCCGGCCGAGCACCGCGAAGTAGGCTCCGATGTACTTCTTCAGCCGGTGGACATAGACGTCGAACGCCAACCGTGCCTCCTCGTCGCCCTCGTCCACGCGGCGGAGGACCTCCCGCATGTCGTTGTCCCCGCACAGACCGGCCAGACCCGAGCGCTGGTTCAGCAGCGCGTCGATGTCCTCGACCGGCATGCCGGCGACCCGCGACAGGTGGAAGACCACCGCCGGGTCGATGTCGCCGGACCGGGTACCCATCACCAGCCCTTCCAACGGGGTCAGTCCCATCGACGTCTCCACGCACCGCCCGCCGGCCACCGCCGAGGCGGAGGCGCCGTTGCCCAGGTGCAGCACGATGACGTTGACGTCGGCCGGGTCGCGGCCCAGCAGCTCGGCCGTGCGGCGCGAGACGTAGGCGTGCGAGGTGCCGTGGAAGCCGTAGCGCCGGATGCGGTGCTCCTCGGCGGTCTTGAGATCGATCGCGTACCGCGCGGCGTGCTCCGGCATGGTGGTGTGGAACGCCGTGTCGAACACCGCGACCTGCGGCACGTCCGGGTTCAGCCGCCGGGCCGTCCTGATCCCCGCCAGGTTCGCCGGGTTGTGCAGCGGCGCCAGCGGCACCAGCCGCTCGATCTCCGCCAGCACCGCGTCGTCCACCACGGTCGGCTCCGTGAACCACCGGCCGCCGTGCACCACCCGGTGCCCGACCGCGGCCAGCTCGGGCGAGTCGAGCCCGAGCCCGTCCGCCGCCAGCTCCCCGGCCGCCGCGGCCAGCGCCGCGCCGTGGTCGGGCACGTGCCGCTCGGACTCGCGGCGCTCGCCGCCGGCCGGGGTGTGCGTCAGACGGCTGGTGCGCTCGCCGATCCGTTCCACCAGCCCGGTGGCGAGACGGCTCGCGTCCGCCATGTCGAGAAGCTGGTACTTCACCGACGAGGAGCCGGAGTTGAGCACCAGCACCCGGGTCGCCCGCGTCACGTTCCCACTCCTCGCCGCTGTGCCTGCTGTGTCTGTTGTGTCTGCTGTGCCTGGATCGCGGTGATCGCGACCGTGTTGACGATGTCCTGCACCAGCGCGCCGCGCGACAGGTCGTTGACCGGCTTGCGCAGGCCCTGGAGCACCGGGCCCACCGCGACCGCGCCGGCCGACCGCTGCACGGCCTTGTACGTGTTGTTCCCGGTGTTCAGATCGGGGAAGACCAGGACCGTCGCCTGCCCGGCCACGGCCGAGCCCGGCAGCTTCGTCGCCGCCACCGACGGCTCCACCGCCGCGTCGTACTGGATCGGTCCCTCCACCTTGAGGTCGGGCCGCAGCCGCCGCACCAACTCGGTCGCCTCCCGCACCTTCTCGACGTCGGCACCCGAGCCCGAGGTTCCCGTCGAGTACGACAGCATCGCGATCCTGGGCTCCACCCCGAACTGGGCGGCCGTCGCCGCCGACTGGATGGCGATGTCCGCGAGCTGCGCCGCGTCCGGGTCCGGATTGACCGCGCAGTCGCCGTACACCAGCACCTTGTCGGCCAGGCACATGAAGAAGACGGACGACACGATCGACGCCTCCGGCCGGGTTCTGATCACCTCGAAGGCCGGCCTGATCGTCGCCGCCGTCGAGTGCGCGGCGCCCGAGACCATCCCGTCGGCCAGGCCCTCCTTGATCATCAGCGTCCCGAAGTACGACACGTCCGCCACGATGTCGTGGGCCAGCTCCACCGTGACCCCCTTGTGCGCCCGCAGCTTCGCGTACACCTCGGCGAACCGGTCGCGCAGCGGCGAGGTCACCGGATCCACCACCCGGGCCGAGGCCGCCGCGCCCCCGCCGGCCGGCTCGTCCACGCCCGGCAGCCCCAGGTCGATGCCCAGGTCCGCCGCGCGCTTGCGGATCACGGCCTCGTCGCCGAGCAGCGTCAGATCGCACACGTTCCGCCGCAGCAGCACCTCGGCCGCGCGCAGCACCCGCTCCTCGGTGCCCTCCGGCAGCACGACATGGCGCCGGTCGGTGCGCGAGCGCTCGATCAGCTCGTGCTCGAACATCATCGGCGTGACGCGGTCGCCGCGCGCCACCGAGACCCGCCGCAGCAGCGTGGCCGTGTCGACGTGCGCTTCGAACAGACCGAGCGCGATCTCCGCCTTGCGCGGCGTGGCGGCGGTCAGCTTCCCCTCCAGGCCGGAGAGCTCGGTCGCGGTGGGGAAGGAGCCCTCGGCGACCGACAGCACCGGGGTGCCGGGGGCCAGCCGGGCGGCCAGCGCCATCGTCTCCCGGCCCGGGTGCTCGCCCAGCGTCAGCAGCACGCCCGCGATCGGCGGCGCCCCGGCGGAGTGCGCGGCCAGCGCCCCGACCACGAGATCCGCCCGGTCGCCCGGGGTGATCACCAAGCAGCCCTCGGTCAGCGCGGTCAGGAAGGTCGGCAGCATGGCGCCGCCGAAGACGAAGTCCCGCACGTCGCGCGCCAGGCCCGTGCCGTCGCCCTGGAGCACGTCGGCGCCCAGCGCGTCCACGACCTGCGCCACGGTCGGCGCGGCGAGCGCCGGCTCCTCGGGCAGCGCGTACACCGGCACCGGCAGGTGGCCGTCCAGCTCCCGGGCGGCCCGCACCGCGTCGCCGTCCGCGACCCGGTTGGCGATCATGGCGACGACGTCGCAGCCGAGCGAGGCGAAGGCGTGGTGGGCGTTGCGCACCTCGGCGACCAGCGACTCGGCGCTGTGGCCCAGGCCAGGGACCACGGGCAGCACGCCCGCGCCGAACTCGTTGGCCAGCCGAGCGTTGAGCGTCAGCTCCGCCGGGAGCTGCGTGTCGGCGTAGTCGGTGCCGAGCACCAGGACCACTTCGTAGTCCCGCGCGACCGCGTGGAACCGGTCCACCAGGCGGGTCACCAGCTCGTCCATCCCCAGCTCCGCCTGGAGCGCCGCCGCCCGCGCGTATCCCATGCCCCGGGCGTCCGCCGGCGGCTGGGTGAGGCGGTACCGGCCGCGCAGCAGGTCCAGCACCGGATCAGGCCCCTCATGGGCCAGCGGCCGGAACAGCCCGACCCGGTCCACCTGGCGGGTCAGCAGCTCCATCACCCCGAGCTCGACCACCTGCCGACCGTCACCGCGGCCGATCCCGGCCACGTACACGCTGCGCGTCACGTCGTTTCCCGTCCCCTTCAAGCTTGGCCGCCGGAGGCGCGGGCAATATCCCACTCATCGACCAACTCATGGCCTACTCCTCGACCGTACCCGCGCCCAGGGGCAGGGCGCGCGGCGGGTGCGGCGCACGCCGTTCGAATGACACGGCACGTCGTGACACAATTCGGGCGGTCGCGAGGAAGCGGCTCACCACCCTCACCCACCCTCACCGTCCGTTCCCCAGTTTCGACAGCGAGCAGGAGAGCATCGCATGCGCATCGGAGTTCTCACCGCGGGCGGCGACTGCCCGGGTCTGAACGCAGTGATCCGGTCGGTCGTGCATCGCGCGGTGGTGGACCGCGGCGACCAGGTCATCGGTTTCGAAGACGGATTCAAAGGGCTGCTGGAGGGCAGGTACCGCGAGCTGGACATCAACGAGGTCAGCGGCATTCTCGCGCGCGGCGGGACCATCCTCGGTTCCAGCCGCCTGGAGCGGCACCGGCTCCGCGAGGCGTGCGACAACGCCGAGGCGCTCCAACGCGAGCTGAGCCTCGACGCGCTCATCCCGATCGGCGGCGAGGGCACCCTGACCGCCGCCCGCATGCTCTCCGACGCGGGGATTCCCGTGGTGGGCGTGCCCAAGACCATCGACAACGACATCTCCGCCACCGACCGCACCTTCGGCTTCGACACGGCGGTGGGCGTGGCCACGGAGGCCATCGACCGGCTGAAGACCACCGCCGAATCACATCAGCGGGTGATGGTGGTCGAGGTCATGGGTCGGCACGCGGGCTGGATCGCGCTGGAGGCCGGGATGGCCGGCGGCGCGCACGGCATCTGCGTCCCGGAGCGGCCGTTCCAGGTGGACGACCTGTGCAAGATGATCGAGGAGCGGTTCGCGCGTGGCAAGAAGTTCGCGGTGATCTGCGTCGCCGAGGGCGCCCGCCCGGCCGAGGGCTCGATGCCGTACGAGCGCGGCGAGATCGACCCGTACGGTCACGAGCGGTTCACCGGCATCGGCAACCGGCTGGCGAGCGAGCTGGAGCACCGGCTCGGCAAGGAGGCCCGGGCGATGGTGCTGGGCCACATCCAGCGCGGTGGCACCCCGACGGCCTACGACCGGGTGCTGGCGACCCGCTTCGGCTGGCACGCGGTGGAGGCCGCGCACCGGAGCGAGTTCGGCAAGATGACGGCGCTGCGCGGCACGGACATCGTGATGACGCCGCTGGCGACGGCGACGATGGAGCTCAAGCGGGTCCCGCAGAACCGGATGGACGAGACCGAAGCGGTTTTCTGAGACCGCCCGGATTATCCGGAGGATGAGACCGGGCGGACCGTGAAGCCCCGCCGTCCGCGCCCAGCCTGTGGCGGCGCGGACGGCGGGGGCTCCCGCTTCCGTCGTGCCGGGCCGGCCGGACGTCGGCTCGTCCGCCGTCCTCCGGATCGCCGTGACGACGCGGTGGCCCGCCTCGCCGAGGCCGTGCCGGGACTCGGGCTGGTGCCGCTTCGGCCGTACGCCCGCCCGCGGCGGGAGGCCGACGAGTTCTTCGGCTCCGACGCCCGCTGCGACGAGGGCGACAAGATCCCCCCACACGTCGCCGCTTCTCTCGTCACGCGATCGATCTCCGGCCCCGCGCCGCTCTACCTGGGTTGGACGCGAGCCGGCCGTCTGGGATCGACCTGGCGGGTGGCCCACAGGACGGTGGTGGGACGCATCGTCAGGGACTCGCCCGACGCGAAGTCCAGGCGCTTCCCGCCCTGCGGCAAAGCGGTCATGTCCTCGACGGTGAAGACGTGCCCGCCGACCATGATCCGATCCCCGCGCCGGACGGTCCCGGTGTCGATCTCGACGGACACCATCACCCCCACGACAGGGTCACCGCCGCCAGCACGACGAGCCCCAACAGCGCCGACCCGGCGACGACATCCGCCCACACCGGCCGGCCCTTCGCCATCGGCTCGGGTCCCGGCGGCCGGGCCGCCGGGCGCGTCCGGGGAACGGCCCGCCAGTACACGCGGGCGGTGGCGAGGAACTGATCATGCCCGGCAACGTTGCGCCGGGCGTGCTCGATGGCCCACACCCCGGCGAGGCGTGGACTCCCGGCGTCCGGGCCCGACTCCGCCGAACACAGCAGACAGATGACACCACATGCCTCCTCGTCCTCCGCCCGCACCACCCACTCGGCACCGGCCAGAACGGTGCTCACTTCCTGATCCCTTCGAGATGCGCGTCGATCTGCTTTCCCAACTCATCGGCGCGCTCCCGCAACTCAGCCAACGTCACGGACTGTTCCTGCCCACCGCCGGACTGCGCCCCGGGCTGGTCGTTTTCCGCGGGTTCCGATGGCCCGGTGCGGGCGATAAACTGCAACATGTTGACGCTCCTGATCCAGTGTTGACCGCGCCTCGGGACGGTGGCAGCCGTCGCCGGGGCTTTTGCGTCCGCCGGTCGAACGGGATTTCGCGGTATTGACCGAGAACGGACTGTGTGGGTAACACTATTGCCGTTCGGCCACGTTGAGTACACACCCGGCCCGAGCCCAAAATTCCCGAGGACACAGCGAGTTGGAGCAACCGTTCGATGGAGTTGTACGACGACGACCGGCCGACCCCGAGCGCGATGCTGAGCCGCAGGATGCGGAAGGCCCGCGAGAGCGCGGGCCTGTCGCTGCGCGGCCTCGGTGAGCAGATCCGCTTTCCCTACGGCTTTCTCGGCCGGGTCGAACGTGGCGAGCAGCCCGCGACCGATGCCTTGGTGAAAGAGCTGGACAGGTTCTTCGGCACACAGGATCTGTTCGCGGAGCTGCTGGAGATGGCGCAGGAGTTGGCTATTCCGATCTACAGCCGGGATTTTTTGCGCAGAGAACGGGAGGCTCTGCGAATTCAGGTTTTCACCAGCAGCCTCATCCCCGGGTTGCTTCAGACGCGGACCTACGCGACGGAGTTGTTCCGCGTGTCACTGCCGTGGGAATCCAGCGACGAGCGCGAATCCCGCGCCAATATCCGGATCAAGCGGCAGCATTTGCTCAACCATGAGGAATCGCCATTTTATTGGGCGATCATGGATGAAGCGGCACTGAAGCGCCCCCCGGGTAGAAAAGACCTCATGCGGGAACAAATCAAGCATATACTGAAGATCGGTGAGAAGCCGCGCGTCGTGATCCAAGTGCTGCCCTTCGAGCAGGCGTTGCATCCCATGTTGGGCGGAGGGCTGACGCTGCTGACGCTCCAGGACGGGTCCACGATCGCCTATGTCGAGAGCTTCGCGTCGGGCGAACCAGTAGAATCGCCCAAGAGGGTCGCTGAGCTCGTTCAATACTTCGAAATCGGATGTTCGATGGCGCTTCCCAAGAAAGAGTCACTCGAACTTATCCGTGGCTATCTGGGAGGATACGAGGATGTATGTGATTCCTGATGCGTCCGCGCTGAGGGCTTGGCGCAAGTCGAGCTACAGCGACAATGGACAGGGCGGGTGCGTCGAGGTGTCGGACGGTTATCCGGACGGTGTCCCGGTCCGGGACAGCAAAGCTCCGCACGGCCCGGCGCTGGTGTTTCCCGTGGCCGGCTGGGCCGCGTTCGTCTCCGCCGTCAAGGAGTAGCGGCGGGGACGCTGAGCGGCGGCAGAACCCGGCGTCCGGGGACCTGCCGCCGCGAGGGCGGGGACAATCACACCGTCTCCCCGATGTCTGCTCCGAACTACCCGCAGACACAAGCCTGCCGGGCACCCGCCCTGATCGACACCAGAATCTCAAGATCCCGAAGAGTCGCTCAGGGACTGGTCTCACCAGCGGCGGCATCCAGGTCAAAAATTCGGGAGAGATCAGTGAGAAGCCGTGTACCGTACGCGGATTGAGTTCTCCTGCGGCATGGCTCTGTTCAGTGGCCGAACTGCTGTCCGGTTGGTGAACGTCGCCAATAGCTAACATAGGGCGCCCCCGCGCTGGCCATCGCGGCCAGTGCGGGGGCGCAAACACGTCTATAGGAAGCTACTCGATTGCTTCGAAGATATCCGCGTCAGTCTCACGCTGCCATTTGGGAAGTGCATCCCAGTCGGCAACATAACTAGCTTTCGGTGAGTCGATGTGCCTGTAGATCTGCGCGATCCAGCAGATGGCTACAAAGCGCCCTTTCTGTTCGCGAGTGAGTTTCGACGTGTTCCCGCCGCTGAGTTCAATGAACTGCCGAATTTGCTCATAGACTGCTGTGGCGGCCTGCCTTTCCCACTCCGGAGTCTCTTCCCACGGCGTGATGTAGCCAGGCTTGGGCTCACCTGGGAAGTGTTTCTTAACGCCAGAAATCCACGCCTCTCGAAAGATGCGGCCCAGCTCGTCAGTCACAGAGTCTCCTTTTAGAGCTACCCGATATAATCGAGGGTCGAAATTTCTTGATCCAACTGAGCGATGCGCTTCTCGGAAAGCATTGGCCCAAGGTGCGGTGACGAGGAGCTGTGGGCCATGGACGGCGCCGACTGCTCCCCGTGCGACAACAAGGTGCCGGACAGTCACTGATCTTCCGCTAGAGTCGCTGCCCCTACCTACTGCGCTACCGGTAGGGGCAGCGCCACGCCAGGGAAAGGAGCGACGTGCCCGCGCAACACAACATCGTTACAGAGCGCGAACTTTGGGATACTTACGCGGAGAGTACCAAGGAAACTGTAATCGAGTCGGAACCGGTATTTCGCTGGACTCAGTACGAGAATCACGGACCTGGGGCCGAACTGCTGGGAGACCCGAAGTCCGTTCTTGAGATCGGTTGTGGCACTGGGCGGGCACTCGCCTATCTGGCCCAAAAGGGTATCTCCACCACTGGAGTTGACCTCTCGCCCGTCATGGTCAACAACGTGACCGAGCGGTGGGGCGATACCGGCGCTGAGTTCGTTTGCGCCGAGGTACTCCAATACCTGAGCGACAGTACGAACGAGTACGACGCTATCTATTCGATGTTCGGCGCGGCGTGGTTCACGGACCCGGAACGACTCTTCCCGCTCGTCGCCCGTCACCTGCGACCGGGAGGAGTGTTCGTCTTCTCCCAACCCCCGGCTATTCCCGGCGCCTACGGACCGCAGGGAATGTACAAGGGCGGCTTCGCCGGAAAGGCCATGTTCACCTATCGGTACAGCTACACACCTCGCAAGTGGCAGCGTCTTCTCATGAAGGCAGGGTTCCAGGAAGCAGACGTACGGGAGATCGAAGCTCCCAAGGCTGGCCACATCGGCACCCTGATCGGTCGCGGGACGCGCTGAGACCGCCCAAAAGCTGCTGTCCCTGCCCCGTCTGGCTCCCCAGGATCCGGCGGGGCTCTTCAGGCCCGCTGACCAGTCGTTACCCCAGAACCGGTCGTCAGAAGGTCGTGCCCGCCGACCATGATCCGGATGACGTCGTTCATCCCGCGCTTCCCAAGAAAGAGTCGCTCGAACTTATCCGTGGCTACCTGGGAGATACGACCACGCCGCCGTCCGGTGAAGCCGGGGCCGACGCGGCTGCTCGCCGTCGAGGAGCCGGGGCGTCATCTGATGTGTGCATGACGGTGACGTCTCTGTGACCGTGGTGCGCGAATCTGGTCTGAGACAAGGCCGTTCATCGGGGCAGCGGGGGGCTCGCCGTGACCGTCGTCAATTTCTCGCATGTGAAGTACGGCAACCGCGATTCCTGCGTCGCCGCGTTCCAGCGGGCCCTCATCGCCGAGGGGCACGCCATCGCCGCCGGGGCCACCGGGTATTTCGGGGAGCAGACCAAGGCGGCCTGCGTCGCCTTCCAGCGCGCGCAGGGGTGGCGGGGGGCCGGGGCCGATGGGCGGCCGGGGCCGAAGACCTTCGCGCTGCTGGGGCTCGTGGCGCGGGTCGCCTCCCCCGTGCCGGGGCATTCGGTCACCTACCGGTACGGCGTCGAGAGCAGCCGGTACGCCGCCGGGTTCCACACCGGGGACGACTACGCGGCGCCCGCCGGCACGGAGGTCGTCGCCGTCCGGGACGGCACCGTCGCGTGGTCCGACGACAACGGCGGTGCCTACGGCACGTGGCTCGGCCTGCGCGCCGACAACGGCCGCGACTACGTGTACTGCCACCTCTCCGCACGCCGCGTCGGCGCCGGCACGCGGGTCACCGCCGGGCAGGAGCTGGGGCGGGTGGGGGAGACGGGCAACGCCACCGGGCCGCATCTGCACTTCGAGGACCGCCCGCACGGCGGCGGCTACGGCCAGGTGCGCGAGCCGAGTTGGTGATCAGGACGCGGCCGGCGCCCGCTCCGCCCGTTCCTTCTTCGGTGACGATCCCAGCCGGCGCAGCACGGTGAAGTAGCCGCCGGGGAAGAGGCGGGCCAGGATGTCGCAGAACACCGCGCTGGGCGCGATCAGAACGCGGCCCTTGCGCTTCTCGACCGCGGTGAGGATGCGTTCGGCGGCCTTGTCCGCCGGGTACGTCAGGAACTTCGCGCCGGCCTCCTGCGCCTGCCGCGCCTCGGCCTCGGTCACGGCGGCGCTCACCCGGGCGTTCTCGGCTATCCGGGTGCGGATGCCGCCGGGGTGGACGGTGGTGACGCCGACCCCCCGGTCGGCCAGCTCGTGCCGGAGCACCTCGCTGAAGCCGCGCAGCGCGAACTTGCTGGCGGAGTAGGCGCATTGGCCAGGCGGCCCGATCAGCCCGAACAGGCTGGAGAGGTTCACGATGTGGCTTCCGGCCTCCTGCGTCAGCCGGGGCAGCAGCAGCCGGGTCAGCACCACGGGCGCGCGGAAGTTGATGTCCATCACCCAGTCGAAGTCCTCGGCCGAGACCTGGTCGAACTGGCCGCCCAGCGCGACCCCCGCGTTGTTGATGAGCAGCGTGATCCGGGGGTGGGCCTCGGCTATCCCCGCCGCCGTGGCCTTGAGCGCCTCGATGTCGGCGAGGTCCGCCACCACGGTGTCGACCGTGCGGTCGGGGCGGGTCGCGCGTATCCCGGCGGCGACGGCGGCGAGGCGTTCGGCGTCGCGGTCCACGAGGACCAGATCGCTGCCCCGGGCGGCGAGGCCGTGCGCCATGTGTTCACCGATGCCGCTCGCGGCGCCGGTCAGAACGGCGGTGCCGCCGGTGAATTCGTATCGATCGAGCGTGGCCATGGTGCTCCTTCGGACCGTGGTGTGGCCAGCCAATCTAAGGCCCCGGAGGCCGGGATGATGTGTCCCGTCGCACCCGATTTTCGCCCTTGTACGACACCTTTACCGCTCACGCACCGCCTCGGCGCACCGTGCTCGGCGTCGTGCCCCACCAGCGGCGGCAGCAGCGGGTCAGCGCCGACTGCTCCGACAGGCCCAGCAGCCCGGCCACTTGGCTCAGCGGCAGGTCCGTGCCGACGAGGTAGCGGCGGGCGGCCCGGCGGCGTTCGTCGTCCAGGATCGCGGCGAACGTCGTGCCCTCCGCGCGCAGCCGGCGCTGCAGCGTGCGCGGGTGAACGGTGAGCATCCGGGCCACCGCGCCGATCTCCGGTGGCGCGGTGCCCAGCGACTGCCGGACCGCCGCGCGGACCTGGGGGAGGAGGTCGGACCGCGACCGTTCGGCGAGGAACGCGAGCGCCAGGTGCCGCAGATGCTCGTCGCCCCGGCTGAGCGACCGTTCGGCGAGGCTCCGGGGCACGCGGAGCATGGCCGCCGGGCGGCCGATCCTGACCTGGGTGCCGAAGAACTGCTCGTACACCGGCAGCGGCGCGGGCGGCCGGTAGGGCAGCTCGACGCCGCGCAGACCGTACGGGCCGACGAGGTAGAGGATGGCGCGGTGCAGGAAGCCGAGGCCGAGGTCGGTGCCCTGGACGGGCGCGGGCAGCCCCGGCCGCAGGCCGTAGCGCAGGGCGGCGATCCCGGGCGCGCCGTAGGGGTCGGGTTCGACGCTGAGACTGAGCGACCGCGCGTGGACGAACAGGTAGCGGGAGGTGCACTCCAGGGCGTCGGCGACCGTCGCCGAACTCTGGATCGCCAGGGCCAGCGCGCCCAGCAGGCCCAGGTCCTGGCGGGCCGCGATCCGTAGGCCCAGGTCGGGGTGGCCGAGGTCCCGGGCCGCGATCTCCAGCACCCTCGCGAGGGCCTCCTCGGGCACCATCAGGTCGTCCGCGTCGAGCGCGGCCACTGGCAGGCCGGCCCGCGCGGCATAGTCCTCGGCGTCACCGCCGAGCTCCGTCACGGTCACGCGGAAGCCCCGCAGCCCCGCCGATCTGATCACCGACATGTCGTCCAGGGTCAAGCGGTTGTCGTGCGACGTCAAGAGCCGGGCCGTGAACTTCCCCATGCTGGGACCCATGGCACATTCCCCCGGCACTGCCCCGCCGCTCCCTGAACACATCGACGTCGTGATCGTCGGCGCCGGACTGTCCGGCATCGGCGCGGCCCACCGCATGCGGACCGAGTGTCCCGACCGGTCCTACGCGGTCCTGGAGGCCAGGGCGGCGATGGGCGGGACATGGGACCTCTTCCGCTACCCCGGCATCCGCTCGGACTCCGACATGTTCACCCTCGGCTACCCGTTCAAGCCGTGGCAGGGGGAGAAGTCGATCGCCGACGGCGCGTCGATCCTGCGGTACATCGAGGAGACGGCCCGGGAGTCCGGCATCGACCGGCACATCCACTACCGCACCAAGGTCGTCGCGGCCGACTGGTCGTCGCACAACGCCCGATGGACGTTGACGGTCGAACGGACCGACGGCACCGGGCAGGTCGAACAGCGCACCCTCACCTGTGACTTCGTCTACTCCTGCGCGGGCTACTACGACTACGACCAGGGCCACTCGCCGGACTTCCCCGGTGCCGAGCTGTTCACCGGCACCATCGTGCATCCCCAGTTCTGGCCGGAGGACCTGTCGTACGCGGGCAAGCGCGTCGTCGTCATCGGCAGCGGGGCCACCGCCGTGACCCTCGTGCCGTCGATGGCGCGGGACGCCGCGCACGTCACGATGCTCCAGCGCTCGCCGACCTGGATCACCCCCCTGCCCAGCCGGGACAAGGTGGCCGACCGGCTCCGCGCCGCCCTGCCGCCGAACGCCGCGCACCGGGTCATCCGGACCAAGAACATCCTGATCTCCACCGGCATCTACCAGCTGTGCCGCCGGCGCCCCGACACCGCCCGCAAATTCCTGGGCAAGCTGGCCGTCCGTTTCCTCAAGGACCCGGAGATCGTCCGCGAGCACTTCACGCCCTCCTACGACCCGTGGGACCAGCGGCTGTGCGCCATCCCGGACGCGGACCTGTACCGGACGATCCGGAAGGGGAAGGCGGACGTCGTCACCGACCACATCGACACGTTCGTGCCCGAGGGCATCCGGCTGAAGTCGGGCCGGGTGCTGGCGGCCGACATCATCGTGACCGCCACCGGCCTGCGGCTGCTCGCCTTCGGCGGCATCACCCCGCGTGTCGACGGCCAGGCCGTCGATCTGTCCAAGCAGTTCGTGTGGCGCGGCGCGATGCTGACCGGCCTGCCCAACTTCGCCGTCTGCATCGGCTACACCAACGCCTCCTGGACACTGCGCGCCGACCTCACCTCGCGGCTGGTCTGCAAGGTGCTCAACCACATGAAGCGCCACGGCTACGCCGCCGTGGTGCCGAGCCCCGACCGTGAGATGGCCGAGCGCCCGCTGCTCGACCTCGCCGCCGGCTACGTCCAGCGCTCCATCGACGCCTTCCCGCGCCAGGGCGACCGCGGCCCGTGGAAGGTGCGGCAGAACTACCTGCTGGACGCCGCCACCACGATGCGCACCAGCCTGCGCCGCTCGCTCCGGGCCACGCCGCGCTCCGCTCTGCGCGACACCGGTGAGCCGGTGGAGGCGGGGCGATGAGCGCGGCCGACGCCACGTACCTCGATGTCGACGGGGCACCCGTGCGAGTGCGGGTGTCCGGCCCCGCGAGCGGGCCGCCGGTGCTGCTTCTGCACGGCATCGGGCGCAGTCTGGAGGACTGGCAGCCCGCACACGACCTGCTCGCGCGCGACCACCGCGTCATCAGCATGGACCTGCCCGGCTTCGGGCTGACCCGGCGCGTGAAGGCCCGCCCGGCGCGCCCCGGGCATCCGCGCCTGGCCGCCTTCGCGCGGGCGGCGATCGGCGTGCTCGACGCGCTGGACGAGCGGCGCCCGGCGTATCTCCTGGGCAACTCGCTCGGCGGCGCGGTCGCGATGACCGTCGCCGTGGCGCATCCCGAGCGGGTGGCGGGTCTGGTGCTGCTGAGCAGCGCGGGCTTCGGCCGCGAGGCCAACGTCTCCGTGCTGCCCATGACCTACGCCGTGCTGGCCGCCGCGCCCGTCGTCGGCAAGCGGTTCCGGCCGCGCGCCCGCCGGGCCGGCGTCCAGGTCAACCGTGACCTGTTCTTCGACCCCTCCCACGCCACGGAGGAGATGATCCGGCACGCGGGCACGGTGGGCCGCCAGCCGGACTTCCGCGCCACGTTCATCGGCACCGCCCTGAGCCTGGGCGTCCCCCTCCTTGGTACCTACCCGGGCTGGCGCCGCCGACTGCTGACGGCGCTCGCCGAGGCCCGCGTCCCGACGCTGGTGGTGTGGGGCGACACGGACACCGTGCTCCCGGCCCGTCACTTCCACGCGGCCATGGCCGCCCTGCCCCACGCCCGCGGCCACCTCTTCCCCGAGACCGGCCACCTGCCGCAGATCGAACGCGCCGGAGAACTCACGGCCCTGGCGGCGGAGTTCATCCGCACGACCAGCGACAGGCGCCCGGTCGCCTGACCGCGCCGACCGCGCTCCTCCGTCACGGGTTGCCCACCAATCCCTCACCTGCGCCGACGCAGCCTCCGGGGCCGTTCCGGCGTCTCACCATACGCGGTATGTATACCGCGTATGGTGAGACGCCCGAGGGGCTGGAGGAGTTGACGAGTGGCACGGAAACGACGAAGGGGAGCACGGCTGGGGGCCGCGGTCGTCTGTAGGGCGGGTGGGGGCCGGATGCGCGGCTCCCGTCGCCGCGGGGCAGGGGCCGTCACCAGGGAGCGCGAGCCGGATGGGCGACGCGCGTGGCCGTGCTCCGCCGATGTCGGCGACGGCCCCGTCGGCGGGGCGGACCCGCGCGGGCCACGGTCTCCCACCACCCGGCGAGCGTGAGCGCGGGCGCCGGTGCGCGGCGCCGTCGGCGCCACTGGCGCCACCGGCCGTCGATCCGCCCGACGACGGCCGCGGCGTCGTAGGTGATCCCGCCTCTCCAGGGTCGAAATCCCGTTCGCCTTGGCACAATTGAGATGCCAGTAGGTTGGCGGGGGCGACTTTTCCGGGGGGCAGGTGGGGGGCGATGCCGTCGGCACTCGCGCGCTATACGTGGATGTACGCCGCGATCGCGGCCGGCAGCATCACCGCGACGGTGTGGCTCGCCCATCGGAGCGATCTCGGCGTCTCGGCCGCGCTGATCGCGCTGCTGCCCAACCTGGGCTCCGTCTTCCACGGCTGGGTCACCCTGAAGACCGGCGAGCGGGTCCCGACGCTCGACGAGGTGACCGAGCGCCTGGCCACGGAGGTGCGGCGGCAGTGGGAGAAGGAGTACGGCCTGCGGGGCGACAACGACCCCTATCCGTTGTCGGTCGCCTGGCGCGCCGCCTCCGAGGCGCTGGCCGATCCGGTCGGCGCGCTGCGGACCCAGGTGGCGGGCTGGCCGGTCCGCCCGGCGTCCGACCCGGACGGCTGGGCCGACGAGCCCGGCCATCTCACCGGTGAGGGCGCCCAGATCGCGGACCTCCTCATCCGCCGGATCGCCACGCGCCGGCTGGTCGTGCTCGGCGCCCCGGGCGCGGGCAAGACCACGCTGCTGATCAGCCTGGTGCTGGCGCTGCTCGACGAGCGCGAGCGGGCCGGGAAAGAGGAGGGCCCGCCCCCGGTGCCCGTGCTGGTCCCGCTCGCCTCCTGGAACCCGCTCCAGGAGGATCAGGACCTCTTCACCTGGCTGGCGGGCCGGCTGGCGACCGACTACCGCGGCCTGGAGAACCGCGTGCCGGACGGGACCGAACGGACCAGGGCCCGCGTCCTGCTGGACACCCACCGCGTGCTGCCCGTTCTCGACGGCTTCGACGAGCTGCCCGACGCCGTCCGGGCCACCGCCCTGGACCGCGTCAGCAGACAGCTGCTGCCCGGCCAGGGCTTGGTGCTGTCCAGCCGCACCGCCGAGTACCGGGCGGTGACCGACCCGCCGGCCGGACTGCCGGTCCGCCTCGCCGGCGCCGCCGGGATCGAGCTGCTGCCGCTCACGCCCGGCACCGTCGCCGCCTATCTGCGCCGGGCGGCCGGCGGCGTGGGAACGGACTCGGCCGCCCGCTGGGAGCCGGTGATCGGCGCGCTGGGCACCGGCCTGCCGGTGGCCCGGGCGCTCAGTACCCCGCTGACCGTCTCGCTGGCCGGCCGCGTCTACAACCCCCGCCCCGGCGAGGGGATCACGGCGCTGCCGGATCCGGCCACGCTGTGCGACACCGGCCTGCTGCCCGATGCCGACGCCGTCCGCGTCCACCTCTACGACGCCTTCATCCCCTCCGCCTACCGCCCGCACCCCGACCGGCCCGCGCGCTGGTCGCCGGGCCGGGCCGGGGAGGCGCTCGGGCTGCTGGCCCGCAACCTCCAGGACAACCTGCGCGGCACCACCGACCTCGCCTGGTGGGAGCTGCGCCGGGCCGCGCCCGGCCCCCTGCCCCGGCTGGCCGTCGAGGCGGTCGGCGGGCTGCTGCTGGGGCTCGGCGCGCTCTGTCTGGTGCAGGGGGTGCTACAGACGCTCCTCGGGGACGCCGGGCTGCCGCCGTGGGCCGCCGTCACGGGCGTCACGCTGTTCGTGCTCGGCAACGCCCTGGTCGGCAGGCTGTACGGACCCCTGCGGACCGCCCTCGGCGGCAGGGCGCCCGGCTGGATCTGGGACGTCCACTGGCTGGCCGCCGGGGTGCTGGGCTGGGTGCTGGCCTGGCCGGCGCTGGGCCGGGAGCGGGGCTTGCTGGTCGGGGTGGTCTGCGGGCTGCTGACCGGCCTCACCTTCGGCCCGCCGGGTAGCGGCCCGGCCGTGCGGATCCGCTGGGCGTGGAGCTGGGGCGGCGTCGCGATCGGGCTGACCGGCGGGCTGGGGGCGACGGTCGCGTTCGGACCGGCCATCGGGCTGCCCATCGGCGGCCTGTGCGGGCTGACGTTCGGCGTCACCAACGGCTGGCGGGCCGGTTCGGCGGACATCGCCACCGCCGTCGGACCGCGCACACTGCTCGCGCAGGACCGGCGGATCTTCTTCCGCCTGATCGGGGTGGTGGGCGGCGCGGGCACGGTCACCGGCGGCGTGCTCGGCGGCCTGGTGCACGAGGCGGCGGACGACCCGGCGCGTGGCGTCGTCTTCGCGGTGGTGGTCAGCGCGCTGGCCGGTGCCGGGATCGGGACCGCGGTGGGGCTGGTGCCCGCCTGGGGACAGGGCGCGTGGGGCGCGTTCACCGTGGCGCGGTGCTATCTGACGCTGCGCCACCGGCTGCCGTTCCGGCTGATGGACTTCCTCGCCGACGCGCACGAGCGGCGCGGTGTGCTGCGCCAGGCCGGGGCCTTCTATCAGTTCCGCCACATCGGCGTGCAGCGCCGGGTGGCATCCCGTGGCAGGCCCGGCGGGCCGGTGGGATAGGTTCCCTGGCCATGGATATCGCGATCAGATCCGGCCGCGTGGTGCCCGTCGACGGCGAACCCGTCGAGAAGGGCACCGTGCTGGTCCTCGGCGGCAGGATCGCCGCCGTCGGCCCGGACGAGCGGGTCGGTGTGCCGGCGGGCGTGCCCGTCGTGGACGCCGCCGGGGCGTGGGTGCTGCCCGGGTTCGTCGAGGCGCACGGCCACCTCGGCGTCCACGAGGAGGCCGAGGGCTGGGCCGGGCAGGACACCAACGAGATGACCGACCCCAACGGCGCCCGGCTGCGCGCGCTGGACGCCATCAACCCCGCCGACACCGGCTTCGCCGACGCCCTCGCCGGCGGCGTCACCAGCGCGGTCATCAAGCCCGGCTCGGGGAACCCGATAGGCGGCCAGACCGTCGCCGTGAAGTGCTGGGGGCGCAGCGTCGACGAGATGCTGATCCGGCAGCCGGTGAGCGTGAAGAGCGCCCTGGGCGAGAACCCCAAGCGGGTCTACGGCGAGAAGCAGCAGCTGCCCTCCACCCGGCAGGGCGTGGCGGCCGTGATCCGGGACGCGTTCACCAGGGCGCAGGACTACCGGGCGAAACGGGAGCACGCCGCCGCCGAGGGCACGCCCTTCGACCGCGACCCGGGTCTGGAGGTGCTGGTCCGGGTGCTCGGCGGGGAGCTGCCGTGGTGCCAGCACACCCACCGCGCCGACGACATCGCCACCGCGCTGCGGCTGGCCGACGAGTTCGGCTACCGGCTCGTCATCAACCACGCCACCGAGGCCCATCTGCTGGCCGACGAGATCGCCCGCCGCGACGTCCCGGTGATCACCGGCCCGCTGTTCACCACCCGGAGCAAGGTCGAGCTGCGCGGCCGGACCCTGGCCAACCCGGGCATCCTCGCCCGGGCCGGCGTCAAGGTCGCGATCACCACCGACCACCCGGTGGTGCCGGTCAACTTCCTCGTCCACCAGGTCACCCTGAGCGTCAAGGAGGGCCTGGACCGGGCGGACGCGCTGCGCACGATCACCCTCAACCCGGCCGAGATCATGGGCCTGGACGACCGGATCGGCGCCCTGCGGCCCGGCCTGGACGGCGACGTCGTCATCTGGTCCGGCGACCCGCTGGACGTGATGAGCCGCGCGCTGCGCGTCTTCATCGAGGGCCGCGAGGTGTACACGTACGACACCGACGCCCGGGTCGGCCGGGTCCGCGACCCGTACTACCGGGAGAACCACCGGGAAACCGCGCTCAGCTGACCGTCCCGAACGGCGGGCGGCGGCGCGCGGCGGCGGGCGCGGCGGCCCAGAGCGCCGTCAGGGCCGTCAGGAGCGGGGGCGCGAGCAGCGCGGGATGGTGCGGCAGCACGGTCGGGCGCGGGACCGGTCAGGCGGGCCGGAGCCAGATGGTGGCCAGCGGTGGCAGCGTCGGCGAAACGCTGGTCTCGCGGCCGTGGCTGGGGGTGGGATCGGACTTCAGCGGATCGGGGTTGGTCACCCCGGAGCCGCCGTAGGCCAGGTCGTCGGTGTTCAGGACCTCCGTCCAGGCCGCGACCTCGCCGGGCACGCCGAGGCGGTAGTCGGGGCGGACGACGGGGGAGAAGTTGCACACCGCGAGCAGCGGGGAGCCGTCGGCGGCGAAGCGGAGGAACGCCAGCACGTTGTCGGCGGCGGCGCCCGCGTCGACCCAGGCGAAGCCGGCCGGGTCGGTGTCCCGCTCCCACAGCGCGGGAGCGGCGCGGTAGACGGCGTTCATGTCGCGCACCAGGCTCGCCACGCCCCGGTGGTCGTCGGCCGCCGGCCACGGGGGATCGAGGACCCACCACTGCGGGCCCTCCTCCTCGGACCACTCGGCGCCCTGGGCGAACTCCTGGCCCATGAACAGCAGCTGCTTGCCGGGGTGGGACCACATGAAGCCGAGATAGGCCCGCAGGTCCGCGCGCTGCCGCCACCAGTCGCCGGGCATCTTCGACACCAGTGCCCCCTTGCCGTGCACCACCTCGTCGTGCGAGATGGGCAGCAGGTAGTTCTCCGAGTAGGCGTAGACCATGGAGAACGTCATCTCGCCGTGGTGGAAGGCGCGGTGCACCGGGTCCTTGGAGATGTAGACCAGCGAGTCGTGCATCCACCCCATGTTCCACTTGAGGCCGAAGCCCAGGCCGCCCCGGTCCGTCGCCCGGGTCACGCCGTCCCACGCGGTGGACTCCTCGGCGACGGTCACCACGCCGGGACAGCGGCGGTAGACCGTGGCGTTCATCTCCTGGAGGAACCGCACCGCGTCCCAGTTCTCCCGGCCGCCCTCGGCGTTGGGGGTCCACTGGCCCTCGGGGCGCGAGTAGTCCAGATAGAGCATCGAGGCGACGGCGTCCACCCGCAGCCCGTCGATGTGGTACTCCTCGCACCAGAACACGGCGTTGGCCACCAGGAAGTTCCGCACCTCGCGGCGGCCGTAGTCGAACGTCAGGGTGCCCCAGTCGGGATGCTCGGCGCGCAGCGGGTCGCCGGGCTCATAGCAGGGCGTGCCGTCGAAGCGCGCCAGCGCCCATTCGTCCTTGGGGAAGTGCGCCGGGACCCAGTCCATCAGCACCGCGATCCCGGCCCGGTGCAGCGCGTCCACCAGGTACTTGAAGTCGTCGGGGGTGCCCAGCCGGGACGTGGGGGCGTAATAGCCCGTCACCTGGTATCCCCAGGAGCCGCCGAACGGGTGCTCGGCCGGCGGCATCAGCTCGACGTGGGTGAAACCGAGATCCGTCACATAGCGCGGCAGCTCCTCGGCGAGCTCCCGGTAGCCGAGGCCCGGCCGCCAGGACGGCAGGTGCAGCTCGTAGACGGACATGGGCGCGGCGTGCGGCGGGCGGTCGGCCCGGTGCGCCATCCACTCCGCGTCCTCCCACTGGTACGCGCTCTCGTGCACCACCGAGGCGGTGGCCGGCGGGCGCTCGGCGCGCTGGGCCATCGGGTCGGCGCGCAGGATGTGCGCGCCGTCGGCGCCGCACACGTCGAACTTGTACAGCGTGCCGGGGCCGACCCCGGGCACGAACAGCTCCCACACGCCGCTCGAGCCGAGCGAGCGCATCGGGAAGCCGGTGCCGTCCCAGGAGCTGAAGTCGCCGGCCACCCGCACCCCGCGCGCGTTCGGTGCCCAGACGGTGAAGCGGGTGCCCGGCACGCCCTCGTGCGTCATCGGCCGCGCGCCCAGCGCGTCCCACAGCCGCTCGTGCCGGCCCTCGCCGATCAGGTGCAGGTCGAGCTCGCCCAGGGCGGGCAGGAAACGGTACGGGTCCTCGGCCTCGACCACCGTGCCGCCGTCGTAGCCCACCTCCAGGCGGTAGGCCCCGAGGTCGGCGCGCGACAACGGCAGCACGGCGGCGAACAGCCCGTCGCCCTCCGGCGCCAGCTCCGTGCCGCGCACGCGCACGCTCCGCGCCAGTGGGCGCAGCGCGCGCACCAGCGTGCCCGCGGGGACGGCGTGGGCGCCGAGGAGCGCGTGCGGATCGTGATGCGCCCCGGCCAGCAGCCGGTCGCGGTCCTCGCTGGGCAGGGTCGGGCGCTCGGCGGAAAGCACGGTGGGGGAGTCCTTTCGGTCCGGGGGTCGGCCCGGGGGTCGGCCCGGGGTCAGTGATCCGGGGGCGCGGCGAGGCGGCGGATCGCCGCCATCGGGACGTGCAGCCACGCGGGACGGTGCCGGGCCTCGTACAGCACTTCGTACACGGCCTTGTCCGTCTCGTGCGCCCGCAGCAGCTCCGGCTGCTCCAGCGGGTCGTGGCCCGACGCCTCCGCGTACCCCCGGCAGTACGCCGTCCGGTTCGCGCGGTACCAGGCGTCGACCCACGGCCCGCTGGCCGGGTGCTGGCTCGCGGCGTAGTCGAACGAACGCAGCATCCCGGCGATGTCGCGCACGGGCGGCCCGAGGCGGCGGCGGTCGCTGAGTGGCCGGGCCGGCTCGCCCTCGAAGTCGATCACCGACCAGTGGCAGCCCCGGCCCTCCGGATCGGGACTGCGCAGCACCTGGCCGAGGTGGAGGTCGCCGTGCAGTCGCTGCACGGCGCAGGTGCCGCCGCGCCGCGCGTAGTCGCCCAGCGCCTCGAACGCGGTCCGCAGCCCCGCGCGGTACGGGCGCAGCGCGGGCACGGCGGAGGCGGCCTCGGCGAGCCGCTCGGTCATGGCGGTGGCGGCCTGCTCCAGCTGCGGGCGGCGCAGCACGGAGGTGGGCAGGGCGGCGGCGAGCGCGGTGTGCACCTCGGCGGTGGCCCGGCCCAGCGCGTGCGCGGAGGAGGTGAAGTCGGCGCGGCGGCTGAGGGAGCTCAGCGCGAGCACCCAGCCGTCCGTGGAGCCCGTGAGATAGGGGGCGAGCACCCCGAGGGTCAGCGGCTCGGTCATGCCGCCCGGCCAGACCGCCTCGAACCAGGCGGCCGGCGCCGGGACCCGGGTGGACCCGGCCTTGGCGAGGGCGAGCGGCAGCTCCAGGTCCGGGTTGACGCCGGGGCTGACGCGGCGGAAGAGCTTGAGGATGTACATGTCGCCGTAGACCACCGACGAGTTGCTCTGCTCGCTGGAGAGCAACCGGGCGGGCAGTCCGGACGGGATGCTCACGCCGGGGGCGCGGCCGAAGTGCAGCGAGCCCAGGGTGCCGGGGGCGCGCAGCCGCTCCAGCAGCAGGCCCGCGAGCCGCGGATCGTGCAGCGCCTCGTAGACCACGCTGCCGCGCAGCGGGCCCTCCGCCGGGCGGCCGACGAGCGCGGAGGCGAGCGAGGGCGGCAGGGCCGGGCGGACCCCGAGCAGCAGCTGATAGCAGTCGCCGGACGCCGGGCCCTGGCGGGCGCGGAGGAGGAGGTGCAGCAGGCCCGGGGTCGGGCCGCCGGAGCCGCAGGGGAGCAGCTCGGTGGCGGAGACCACGGTGAGTCCGCTGAGCGGGCGACCCTTGCCGGCGAACCACCGCTGCCTGGGCAGCCAGCGGGTGAGCAGGCCCGTGAGGGAGCGGAGCATGGCGCTGCCCTGCGGGGCGGTGGTGAGTGAGGGCCGGACCGGAGCCGTCTGGGGCGAGGAGCTGTCCGTCATGGCGTCCTTTCCCCGGGCACGAATAATGTGACGAAGTGTCCCGGATTGCGGCGTGGGTTGCCCGGCGGCGCGGGACGTGTCGCGAGAGAACGACGACCGAGCGGGTGAGGCTCGTTACGCATATGGATGGCTTTGGGCAACGCTTAGAGGTATGGGTAGGCTTCCCCCAGCAGGCTGGGGGTAAGCCTGTTTCGCGCCCTCTACGGCTTATGACTCCGAGGCTTTACGCAGCCGGAACCAGTAGAAGCCGTGGCCCGCCAGGGTCAGCAGATACGGAAGTTCCCCGATCGGTGGGAAACGAACACCCCCGATGAGCTCGACGGGCACGCGCCCCGCCCAGGGCCGCAGATCGAGCTCGGTGGGCTGCGAGAAGCGGGAGAAGTTGTTGACGCACATCACCAGGTCGTCCCCGTGCTCGCGCAGGAAAGCCAGGACGGCCGGGTTGGAGGAGGGCAGCTCCGAGTAGGAGCCGAGCCCGAACGCGAGGTTCTGCTTGCGGATCTCGACCATCCGCCGCGTCCAGTGCAGCAGCGAGGCGGGCGAGGTCATCGCCGCCTCGACGTTGGTCACCTGGTACCCGTGGACCGGGTCCATGATGGTCGGCAGGAAGAGCCGGCCCGGGTCGCAGGACGAGAAGCCCGCGTTCCGGTCCGGGGTCCACTGCATCGGCGTGCGCACGGCGTCCCGGTCGCCGAGCCAGATGTTGTCGCCCATCCCGATCTCGTCGCCGTAGTACAGGATGGGGGAGCCGGGCAGCGACAGCAGCAGCGCGGTGAACAGCTCGATCTGGTTGCGGTCGTTGTCCAGCAGCGGCGCCAGCCGGCGTCTGATGCCGATATTGGCGCGCATCCGCGGATCCTTGGCGTACTCCGCGTACATGTAGTCGCGCTCCTCGTCGGTGACCATCTCCAGGGTCAGCTCGTCGTGGTTGCGCAGGAAGATGCCCCACTGGCAGCCCGCCGGGATCGCCGGGGTCTTGGCCAGGATTTCCGAGACCGGGTAGCGCGACTCGCGGCGCACCGCCATGAAGATGCGCGGCATCACGGGGAAGTGGAACGCCATGTGGCACTCGTCGCCGCCCTCGTCGAACTCCCCGAAGTAGTCCACGACGTCCTCGGGCCACTGGTTCGCCTCAGCCAGCAGCACGGTGTCCGGGTAGTGCGCGTCGATCTCCGTGCGGACCCGCTTCAGGAAGGCATGGGTCGCGGGAAGGTTTTCGCAGTTGGTTCCCTCCTCGGCGTACAGATACGGCACGGCGTCGAGCCGGAACCCGTCGATCCCGAGGTCGAGCCAGAACTTCAGCGCGGAGATGATCTCCTTCTGCACGGCCGGGCTCTCGTAGTTCAGATCCGGCTGGTGCGAGAAGAACCGGTGGAAGTAGTACTGCTTGCGGACCGGGTCGAAGGCCCAGTTGGACGACTCGGTGTCGATGAAGATGATCCGCGCGTCCGCGTACTGCTTGTCGTCATCGGCCCACACGTAGTAGTCGCCGTACGGGCCGTCGGGATCCCTTCGCGACTCCTGGAACCAGTGGTGCTGGTCGCTGGTGTGGTTCATGACGAAGTCGATGATGACCCGCATGCCGCGCTGGTGCGCGGCGTCGACGAACTCCACGAAATCCGCGAGATCGCCGAAGTGGGGATGCACGTCGGCGTAGTCGGACACGTCGTATCCGCCGTCGCGCATCGGGGACTTGAAGAACGGCGGAAGCCACAGGCAGTCGACCCCGAGCCACTGCAGATAGTCCAGCCGGGCGGTGATGCCCTTCAGATCGCCGATTCCGTCTCCGTTGCTGTCCTGGAAGGATCGGACGAGAACTTCGTAGAAGACCGCGCGCTTGAACCACTCGGGGTCGCGATCGCGGGCTGGCGTGTCCTCGAATTTATCGGGGACCGGCTCATTGACGCTCATGGTTTGGGTGACCCTCCGGTCTGTGAGGACGGTCGCAGGGCCAAGATGTGGGCGGAAGAGGCGTACGCATCCGCACGGCCCGGCTCAAGCCGCACATAGTTGTCCCTGCCCCAGTAGTAGGTCGCTCCGGTGAGCTCGTCGCACACCGGAAAGGGCTCGGCGCCACTTTCCTGCGCGGTGGTGAGGCCGCACCCCTGGAGTTGCTCCATGTCCAACGACACCGTCGCTTCGTGGGTGTGGTGTGGATCGAGGTTGACCACGATGAGAACGAGGTCGGCGTCGGGTGTCCGCCTGCGCTTCGAGTAGGCAAGGATGTGGTCGTTGTTCGTGCGGTGAAAGTGCAGATCGCGAAGCTGTTGAAGGGCGGGATGGCTGCGCCGGAGGGCATTGAGGGTCCTGATGAGCGGGGTGATGCTACGCCCTTCGGCGTCGGCCCCCGTCCAGTCCCGCGGCCGGAGCTCGAACTTCTCGGAGTGCAGGTACTCTTCGCTCCCGGGCGCGGCGGGAGTGCCTTCGCACAGCTCGTACCCCGCATACATGCCCCAGGTCGGTGAAAGAGTCGCGGCGAGAACCGCGCGGATCTCGAACGCCGCCCGGCCACCGTTCTGAAGATAGGCATGCAGGATGTCGGGCGTGTTGACGAAGAGATTCGGCCGCATGTAGGCGGCGGCCGGACCGCTCAGCTCCGTGAGGTACTCGGTCAGCTCGTGCCGGGAGTTGCGCCAGGTGAAATAGGTGTAGGACTGCTGGAAGCCGACCTGCGCCAGCGTGTGCATCATCGCGGGCCGGGTGAACGCCTCGGCCAGGAAGATCACATCGGGATCGGTGCGGTTGATCTCGGCGATGACCTTCTCCCAGAAGACCACCGGCTTGGTGTGCGGGTTGTCCACCCGGAAGATCCGCACCCCGTGCGCCATCCAGAAGCGCAGCACGCGCAGCGTCTCGGTCACCAGGCCGCGGAAGTCCTGTTCGAAGGAGATCGGGTAGATGTCCTGGTACTTCTTCGGCGGGTTCTCCGCGTACGCGATCGTCCCGTCCGCGCGCTGGGTGAACCACTCGGGGTGCTCCGTCACCCACGGATGGTCCGGGCTGCACTGGAGGGCGAAGTCCAGGGCGATCTCCATCCCCAGCTCCCTGGCCGCCGCCACGAACCGGTCGAAGTCCTCCAGGGTGCCCAGCTCCGGATGGATCGCGTCGTGGCCGCCCTCGGGCGAGCCGATGGCCCACGGCGAGCCGACGTCGTGCGGGTCGCTGGAGACGACGCCGTCCGGCCCCTTGCGGAAGGAGGTGCCGATGGGGTGGACGGGCGGCAGGTACACGACGTCGAAGCCCATCGCGGCGATCGCGGGCAGCCGCTCGGCGGCCGTGCGGAACGTGCCGGAGACCGGCGCCGCGCCCGCTCGTGGCTCGGCGCCCTCCGAGCGCGGGAACATCTCGTACCAGGAGCCGAACAGCGCCCGCTCGCGCTCCACCAGCAGCGGCATCGGCCGCGAGGCGGTGAGCAGTTCGCGCAGCGGGTGGCGGCGCAGGACCTCGGTCACCTCGGACGTGAGGGCGGCGGCCAGCCGGGCGGTGCCGGGCACCGCTTCGTCCAGCAGCGCGTCGGCGGCGGTCAGCACGGCGTCCTTGCCGTCGCTCTTGGGCACGCCCGCGGCGGCCTGGCGCAACAGCGCCGCGCCCTCGATGAGCGTCAACTCCACGTCCGCGCCCGCCGGCACCTTGATCTGGGCCCGCCGCCGCCAGGTGCTGACCGGGTCGGCCCACGCCTCCACGGCGAATGTCCAGCGGCCCTCGCTGTCCGGTGTCACCTCGGCGCCCCAGCGGTCGGTGCCGGGCGCCAGCTCCCGCATCGGAGTCCACGATCCGCCGCGCCCGTTGGGGTCCCGCAACACCACATTGGCGCCCACCGCGTCCGCGCCCTCGCGGAAGACGGTGGCCGTGACCAGGAACGTCTCTCCCGGCACCGCCTTGGCCGGGCGGCGTCCGCAGTCAACGCTCGGCTGGACGTCGAGGACGGGGATACGACCGATCATGAGGGGATCACCTGACTGCGTCGATGGTGGGTCATTTCCGTCAATGAGGGAGTGTTCCCCCATTGTGCGGGAATCCGTCCTTTGTAGCCGCTTGGTCACTGAGTGGCTGGTGCCGGGCATGGCCCCTCCGATGCGCGTTCACTCGGGTGGGGGTGCCCTCGGCCAAGTCTGCCCACGGAAGGCGGCCCGGACAATCCGGTTGCGAGTGTCCTCCTCGTATCTAGTCAGGAAATCGTCGGTTGCGCGGTTGATGTCACGGACACACGTCCGAATAGCGGCTGGAACGCGATGTCCCATGCCCGCTTGCCCCCTCCGGCGCGGGTCATGCCCCCGGCGGGCCGTCCCGATGTGCCATCGCCAACAGTGAGCGCCCCGGACGGGCGCCGTCCGAATGTCACGCGCGTGTTGCCGCGTGATGCGCGTGAGGTTGCGGTGATCCGCGCGCCCGCTGACAGATCGTCAATTCACCCTGGATCGCGGCTATTTATCCGTGTAAATTGGGCGAGTCTCAGCTCGGTATCGCCGTCCGGTATGCGGTTCACAGCTATGTACCTGCGCAGTAATGTGCCGTCCACCGAACCGCCTTTACCACCGCCAACCCCCTGAGGTGGACGATGCGCATAGCTAGACCCAGGGCCGCGAAGATGTTCGCGGCTGTTCTCACGATCGGGCTCATCGTGACCGGTTGCGCCAGCGACCGGGACGACGACGGCTCCGGGGGCGACTCCGAGACGTTCGTCTTCGGCGCCGCCGGCGACCCGGCATCCCTGGACCCCGGACTGGCCAGCGACGGAGAGACCTTCCGGGTCACCCGGCAGGCGTTCGAGACGCTGCTCGACCACGAACCGGGCGGCACCGAGCTGGTCGGCGGACTCGCGGAGACCTGGGAGAGCAACCCCGAGGGCACCGAGTGGACGTTCAACCTCCGCGACGGCGTGACGTTCCACGACGGCGAGGAGCTGACCGGCGAGGTGATCTGCGCGAACTTCGACCGCTGGTACAACTGGAGCGGGACGTACCAGAACACCACGCTCTCCTACTACTGGCAGACCGTCTTCGGCGGCTTCGCGGAGAACGAGAGCGAAGAGACGCCCGACCCCAACTACGTGGGCTGCGAGGCCCCCGACGACCTGACCGCCGTGATCGAGGTCGCCGAGCCGTCGGCCAACTACCCGGGCGGCTTCTCGCTCCAGGCGTTCGGCATCCACTCCCCGAAGTCCCTGGAGGCGTACGCGGCGGACGAGGCCAGCGGCGAGGGCGAGAACATCACCTTCCCCGACTACAGCCAGGAGGCCGGCACGGCCTTCGGCACCGGCCCGTTCGAGATCACCGACTGGAACAAGGGCAACGGCGAGATCACCCTGACCCGGTTCGGCGACTACTGGGGTGAGGCCGCCGGCGTCGACGAGCTCGTCTTCCGGACCATCCCGGAGGAGGATGCCCGCCGCCAGGCCCTTCAGGCCGGCGACATCCACGGCTACGACCTGGTCGCGCCCGCCGACGTCGCGGCGCTGGAGGAGGACGGCTTCCAGGTCCCGACCCGTGACGTGTTCAACCTCCTGTACCTCGGCATCACGCAGGACAGCAACGAGGCGCTCGGCGAGCTGGAGGTGCGCCAGGCCATCGCGCACGCCATCGACCGGGAGAACATCGTCAACACCCAGCTCCCCGACGGCGGCGTCGTCGCCACCCAGTTCGTGCCGGACACCGTCGACGGGTTCTCCGAGGACGTCACCACCTACGAGCACGACCCGGAGCTGGCCCGTGAGCTGCTGGCCGACGCCGGGCAGGAGGACCTCGCGGTCGACTTCTGCTACCCGACCGAGGTGACCCGCCCGTACATGCCGGCCCCGGCCGACATCTACGAGCTGCTCCGCTCCGACCTGGAAGAGGCCGGCGTCGCCGTCAACCCGGTGCCCCTCAAGTGGAACCCGGACTACACGGAGACCACCCGCGACGGCGGCTGCGACATCTACCTCCTCGGCTGGACCGGCGACTTCAACGACGCCTACAACTTCCTGGGCACCTGGTTCGCCGGCTATCAGAAGGAGTGGGGCTTCGAGAACGAGGAGCTCTTCGACATGATGGCGGCGGCCTCGGCCGAGCCGGACGTGGAGACGCGCGTCGGCCTCTACCAGGAGATCAACGAGTACGTCATGGACTTCCTGCCGGGCGTGCCGATCTCCAGCTCGCCGCCGTCCATCGCGTTCGCGCCGGACGTCAACCCCCCGACGGTCTCGCCGCTGACCCAGGAGAACTTCGCCGAGGTCTCCTTCACGTAGTCGGCACAAGCGGGCCCCTGGATCGATCCGCCCGGCCACGGCACCCCGTGGCCGGGCGGACCCCTGATCCCGGCAGACAGAAAGGGGAGCCCCTCGGTGCTCCGTCTCATCGTTCGCAGGCTGCTCCAGCTCATACCCACACTGCTGGGCCTGACGGTGCTTCTGTTCCTCTGGATCCACCGGCTGCCCGGCGGACCGGCCTCCGCGCTGCTGGGCGAGCGCGCCACCGAGGCCGACCGGCGGCAGATCGAGGCCGCGCTCGGCCTCGACGAGCCGCTGTGGGTCCAGTACGGCCGCTGGATCGAGCGGCTGGCCCGGCTCGACCTGGGCACCTCGACCCAGACCAGCCGCCCGGTGTGGGAGGAGTTCACCCAGCGCTTCCCCGCCACCGTCGAACTCGCCCTGACCGCCATGCTCATCGCCGTCGTCGTGGGCATCCCGCTCGGCTACTTCGCGGCCCGCAGGCGCGGCAGCTGGCTCGACGCCGGCGCCGTCTCCGGATCGCTGATCGGTGTGTGCATCCCGGTCTTCTTCTTCGCCCTGATCCTCAAGGCGGTCTTCGCCGTCAACCTCGGCTGGCTGCCGAGCACCGGACGGCAGAGCACCGGCATCGACGCCACCGAGATCACCGGCTTCTACGTCCTGGACGGCCTGCTCACCGGCGAGTGGGACGCGTCCTGGGACGCCGTGCGACACCTGGTCCTGCCCGGCGTCGCCCTCGCCTCCATCCCGCTGGCCGTCATCGTCCGCATCACCCGCGCCAGCGTCCTGGAGGTGCTCACCGAGGACTACGTCCGCACCGCCGAGTCCAAGGGCCTCAAACAGCGCACGGTGCGCGGCAGACACGTGCTGCGCAACGCCCTGCTGCCCGTCGTCACCACGATCGGCCTGCTCACCGGCAGCCTGCTGTCGGGCGCGGTGCTCACCGAGTCGGTCTTCGCGTTCGGCGGCATCGGCCGGTTCATCGCGGAGGGCATCGACGCCCGCGACTACCCGACGCTGATGGGCTTCATCCTGCTCATCGCCCTCCTGTACGTCCTCATCAACCTGATGGTCGACGTGGCCTACAGCCTCATCGACCCGAGAGTGCGGGTGAACTGATGACCGCCAGGACGGAGAAGCTGGACCGCCTCGCCGAGCTGACCGCGCGGCGCGACACCACCGCCGGCGCCAGCCTGTGGGTCGAGGCGCTGCGCCGGCTGCGCACCAGCAAGATGGCCCTCATCGGCGCGAGCGTCATCGCGCTGTTCGTCGTGATCGCCGTCATCGGCCCCTGGATCGCCCCGCATGACCCCACCGCGCAGAGCTGGCGCGACGAGGTCTTCGTCAACCGGGCGATCTTCGTCGGCCCCCGCTCGGAGAACTGGCTCGGCCTGGACCACCTCGGCCGTGACCAGCTCTCCCGGCTGCTCGTGGGCGCCCGGCAGACCCTGCTCGTCGGCGTGGTCTCCACCGTCATCGGCCTCGCCGTCGGGGCGCTCATCGGCGGCGTCTCCGGAGCCGCCCTCGCCTTCGGCGGCCGGTCCGGACGCGGCGTCGACACCGTGCTGATGCGCGGTGTCGACATGCTGCTGGCGCTGCCCTCACTGCTCCTCGCGGTCAGCATCGCCGCCGTCATGGGACAGAGCCTGTCCACCGTCATGATCGCGGTCGGCGTCGTGCAGATCCCGGTCTTCGCCCGGCTGCTGCGCGGCTCGATGCTCGCCCAGGCCAACGCCGACTACGTGCTGGCCGCCCGCGCCCTGGGCGTGCGGCGCCGCCGCATCGTGCTCGCCCACGTGCTGCCCAACTCCCTCGGCCCGGTCATCGTGCAGACCACGCTCGCGCTGGCCACCGCCATCATCGAGGCGGCGGCGCTGTCGTACCTGGGCCTGGGCAACCCCGACGCCTCGCAGCCGGAGTGGGGCGTCATGCTCGCCCAGGCCGAGCGGTTCTTCGTGCCGGAGGACCTCCTCGACCAGGCGTCGCTGATGGCCGTCTGCCCGGCCCTGGGCATCATCGTCACCGCCCTCGGCTTCACCCTGCTCGGCGAGGCCATGCGGGAAGCACTCGACCCGAAGTTGCGAGGCTGATGCGCCATGACCCTGCTTTCCGTGGAAGAACTGACGGTCACCTTCGCCGGGCACAGCGGCCGGGGCGCCTCGGACGCCGTCTCCGGCGTCTCCTTCACCGTCGATGAGGGCGAGGTCGTCGGCCTGGTCGGCGAATCGGGCTGCGGCAAGAGCGTCACCTCGCTCGCGCTGATGGGTCTGCTGCCCCAGCGGGGCGTGCGGGTCGGCGGCCGGGCGATGTTCCGGCGCTCGGGCTCCGGCTCGGACCCGGAGGCCACCGAGCCCGTCGACCTGCTGGCCCTGGGCCGGTCCGCCCTCCGCGACCTGCGCGGCACGCGACTCGCGATGATCTTCCAGGACCCGCTCTCCTCCCTCAACCCGGTCGTCCCCATCGGCGTCCAGGTCACGGAGATCCTCACCCGCCACCGGGGCCTGCGCGGCTCGGCCGCCCGTGTCGAGGCGGCGCACCTGCTGGACCGGGTCGGCATCCCCGATCCCACCCGCCGCCTCAAGGAGTACCCGCACCAGCTCTCCGGCGGCATGCGGCAGCGCGCCCTCATCGCGATGGCCGTCGCCTGCGCCCCGCGCCTGCTGATCGCCGACGAGCCGACCACGGCTCTCGACGTGACCATCCAGGCGCAGATCCTGGAGCTGCTCAAGGAGCTGGTCGACGACCAGGGCACCGCGCTGCTGATGATCACCCACGACCTCGGGGTCGTCGCGGGGATCTGCGACTCCGTCAACGTGCTCTACGCGGGCAAAGTGGTCGAGGCCGCCGGCCGGCGCCCGCTGTTCGCCGCCCCCGCGCACCCGTACACCTACGGGCTGCTCGGCTCCATCCCGCGCCTGGACGCGCCGCGCGGCGAGCGGCTCAGCCCGATCCGGGGCTCCATCAACGACCGCCTGGCCTGGGCCGACGGCTGCGCGTTCGCCCCCCGCTGCGACCACTACACCCTGGAGTGCCTGGGCGGGACACCGGAGCTGACCGCCCTGCCCCGCGCCACCGGGGGCCACCAGGTCCGCTGTGTGAACCCCGTGCTCAACGAGGTCCCCCACACGGACACCGCGGCGAACACGGCGGCGAACACGGCGGCGCCCGAGACGGTGCTCAAGAAGGGGGAGGAGTCCGCATGAGCCTGCTCGAACTGGACGATGTGAAGGTCCACTTCCCGGTCAAGCGCGGGGTGTTCTTCGACCGCACCGTCGGGTACGTCTACGCGGTCGACGGCGTCTCGCTGTCCGTCGAGGCCGGGCAGACCTACGGCTTGGTCGGCGAGTCCGGCTGCGGCAAGACCACCCTCGGCCGGGCGATCCTGCGGCTGAACGACATCACCTCGGGCCGCGTCGTCTTCGACGGCACCGATCTGGCCGGGCTGCCGGACGAGGAGATGCGCCGCTCCCGGCGCCGCCTCCAGATGATCTTCCAGGACCCGCTGGGCAGCCTCAATCCCCGGCAGAACATCGAATCCATCCTCACCGAGGGCATGGCCGCCCATGGGCTCGGCGCCGACCGGGCGGCCCGCCGCGCCAAGATCGCCGAGATCATGGACCGGGTCGGCCTGCCCACCGGAGCGCTGTCCCGTTACCCCCACGAGTTCTCCGGCGGTCAGCGGCAGCGCATCGGTATCGCCCGCGCGCTCGTCCTGGAGCCGGACCTCATCATCTGCGACGAGCCGGTCTCCGCCCTGGACGTCTCCATCCAGGCCCAGGTGATCAACCTGCTGGAGGAGCTCCAGGACTCCCTCGGCCTGACCTATGTCGTCATCGCCCACGACCTGGCCGTAGTCCGGCACATCTCCGACCGCATCGGGGTGATGTACCTGGGCGCGCTGGTGGAGGAGGCCGACAGCGACACGCTGTACGCCGAGCCCCGCCACCCGTACACCCGGGCGCTGATGTCGGCCGTCCCCGTGCCCGACCCGGAGCTGGAGGACAGCCGCGAGCGCATCCTGCTCCGCGGCGACCTGCCGTCCCCGGCCAGTCCGCCGCCCGGCTGCCGCTTCCACACCCGCTGCCCGTGGCGGCAGGCGGAGCGCTGCGACACCGAGCGTCCCGAGCTGACCGACATCGGCGGCGGACACCGGGTGGCCTGCCACTTCGCCGCCGAGATCGCCGACGGCACCATCCGGCCCAGCACCGAGCTGGCCCCGCGCGTCCTGCACGACGCGCCAGGGCCGGCCGGCGGCGAGGAGGCGGTGACCATGTGACGGGTGGTCCCCGGGGGTGGTTTACCGGTGGGAATCCAGCTGAATCGGCTGGAATCCGCCGCCTCCGGCCCCGGGGCCCGGCTACGGTCGTCAGCGTGAAGGCCATCCGTCGCTTCTCCGTTCGCCCCGTTCTCCCCGACCCCCTCCGACCCCTCCAGGAGCTGGCGTTCAACCTGCGCTGGTCCTGGCATCCCGAGACCCGCGAGCTGCTGAGGTCCGTCGACCCCGACAGCTGGCAGGCGTGCGGCGAGGACCCGGTCCGTCTGCTGGGCTCCGTCTCCGCCGACCGGCTGGCCGGCCTGGCCGCCGACCGCGGCTTCCTGCGCCGCCTGGGCGTGGCCATCGGCGACCTGCGCGACTATCTGACCGAGCCCCGCTGGTACCAGCGGGCCGATGCCGCCGCCGGCGGCGAACTCCCCCGCGCCGTGGCGTATTTCTCGCCCGAGTTCGGCATCACCGCCGCCCTCCCGCAGTACTCCGGCGGCCTGGGCATCCTCGCCGGCGACCACCTCAAGGCCGCCAGCGACCTCGGCGCCCCGCTGATCGGCGTCGGCCTGCTCTACCGGCACGGGTACTTCCGCCAGAGCCTGTCGCCCGACGGCTGGCAGCAGGAGCACTATCCGGTCATCGACCCGCACGAGCTGCCGCTGACCCCACTCACCGAGCCGGACGGCGCCCTCGCCACCATCACCCTCGCGCTGCCCGGCGGGCGCACCCTCGCCGCCCAGATCTGGCAGGTCCGGGTCGGCCGGGTGCCGCTGCTCCTGCTCGACTCGGCCGTCGCGGAGAACGGGCCCGCCGAGCGGGACGTCACCGACCGGCTCTACGGCGGCGGCAGCGAGCACCGGCTGCTCCAGGAAATGCTGCTCGGCATCGGCGGCATGCGGGCGGTCCGCTCGTTCTGCCGGATCACCGGGCACGCCCCGCCCGAGGTCTGCCACATGAACGAGGGCCACGCCGGCTTCCTCGGTCCCGAGCGCATCCGTGAGCTGGGCGAGACGGGCACCGGCTTCGACGCCGCCCTGTGGGCCGTGCGGGCCGGCACCGTGTTCACCACCCACACGCCCGTCCCGGCCGGCATCGACCGCTTCCCCGAGGACCTGGTCGCCCGCCACTTCGGCGAGGGCGGCGAGCTGAGCCGCCTCGACCTCCAGGCGCTGCTGGGCCTGGGCCGGGAGGCGGCGGCCGAGGGACAGCCGCCGCAGTTCAACATGGCGGTCCTCGGTCTGCGCACCGCCCAGCGGGCCAACGGCGTCTCCCACCTGCACGGCAACGTCAGCCGTGGCATGTTCGCCGGCCTGTGGCCCGGCTTCGACCCGTCCGAGGCGCCGATCGGCTCCGTCACCAACGGCGTCCACGCGCCCACCTGGACCGCCGACGCGATGCGGCGGGCCCGCGAGGGCACGCTGAGCGACGCCGAGCTGTGGGAGCTGCGCCGCACCCTGCGCGAACAGCTCGTGCACGAGGTCCGCGCCCGGCTGCGCGCCTCGTGGCGGCAGCGCGGCGCGGGCCAGGCAGAGCTGGGCTGGGTGGACGACGTGCTCGACCCGGACGTCCTCACCGTCGGCTTCGCCCGCCGCGTCCCCTCCTACAAGCGGCTCACCCTCATGCTCCGCGACCGCAAGCGGCTGAAGTCCCTGCTGCTCCACCCCGAGCGGCCGGTGCAGATCGTGGTGGCCGGCAAGGCGCACCCGGCGGACGACGGCGGCAAGCGGCTCATCCAGGAGCTGGTGCGGTTCGCCGACGACCCGGCGATCCGGCACCGCCTCGTCTTCCTGCCCGACTACGGCATGGCGATGGCCCGCTCGCTGTACGCGGGCTGCGACGTGTGGCTGAACAACCCGCTGCGCCCGCTGGAGGCGTGCGGCACCTCGGGGATGAAGGCCGCGCTCAACGGCTGCCTCAACCTCTCGGTGCGGGACGGCTGGTGGGACGAGTGGTTCGACCCGGACTTCGGCTGGGAGATCCCCACCGCCGACGGGCTCGCCGCCGCCGAGCCCGACCGCCGCGACGCCATCGAGGCCGCCGCGCTGTACACGCTGCTCGACGAGCAGGTCGCCCCTCGCTTCTACGACCGGGGCCTGACCGGGAGCGGGCTGCCGACACGGTGGCTGGAGATGGTCCGCGCCACCCTTGACCGGCTCGGCCCCCGGGTGCTGGCCGACCGGATGCTCCGGGAGTACATCACCGAGCTGTACGCCCCGGCCGCGCTCGCGCACCGCGCCATGACGCCGGAGGCGGCCCAGGAGCTGGCCGACTTCGCGGCACGGGTGCGGCACGCCTGGCCCCGGCTCGCGGTGGAGCACGTGGAGACCGGCAACGAGCCGCCGACGCTGGGCGGCTCGGTCTCCCTGCGGGTGCGGGTCGCGCTCGGCGACCTCGACCCGTCGTCGGTGGAGGTGCAGGCCGTGATCGGCCGCGTCGACGGCGACGACACGCTGGCCGACCCGTCGTACGTGCCGCTGAAGCCGCAGAACGGCCCCGACCTGGCGGGTCGCTGGACGTTCGAGGGGGAGCTCACCCTCGACCGCCCCGGCCCCTTCGGCTACACGGTCCGCGCCCTGCCCTCCCACCCGCTCCTGGCCCACCGCGCGGAGCTGGGCCTGGTCACCCTCCCGGGAGAAGAGGCCGCGCTGGAGTCGTCGGGCGTCCTCTTCCGCTAGCCACGACCGCGCCCCGCCCCCGCCCCGCCCCGCCCCCGGCCGGACCGGAGGGCGGGGCGGCGCCGTGTCTAGGCCAGGCTTTCGCGCCAGGCCCGGTGGAGGTCCGCGAAGCGGCCGGTGCCCGCGATCAGGTCGGCGGGCGGGCCGTCCTCCACGATCCGGCCGGACTCCATCACCAGCACCCGGTCGGCGATCTCCACCGTGGACAGCCGGTGCGCGATCACCACGGCGGTGCGTCCGCGCAGCACCGTCTCCATGGCGTCCTGCACCGCCTTCTCGCCCGGGATGTCCAGCGACGAGGTGGCCTCGTCCAGGATCACCACCGCCGGGTCGGCCAGCAGCACCCGCGCGAACGCCACCAGCTGCCGCTGCCCGGCCGAGATCCGGCCGCCGCGCTTGCGCACGTCCGTGTCGTACCCCTCGGGCAGCGAGGCGATGAAGTCGTGGGCTCCGATCGCCTTCGCCGCCCGTTCGATCTCGTCCCGCGTGGCGTCCGGCTTGCCGATCGCTATGTTGTCCGCGACGGTGCCCGAGAACAGGAACGCCTCCTGCGTCACCATCACCACCCCGCGCCGCAGCTCGGCCCAGCTCAGGGCGCGCAGATCGGTGCCGTCGAGCAGCACCCGCCCCTCGGTCGGGTCGTAGAAGCGGGCCAGCAGCTTCGCCAGCGTGGACTTGCCCGCGCCGGTCGCGCCCACCAGCGCCGTGGTCCGGCCCGCCGGCAACGTCAGCCGGAAACGCGGCAGCACCTCGCCGCCCGTCCGATAGGTGAACCGCACGTCGTCGAAGACGACCTCCCGGCCCGGCCGCCCGCCCACCCGGGGCGGCAGCTCCGTCGGCCGCTCCGGCTCGGGCACGTCGGGCCGCTGGGCGAGCAGCCCGGCGATCTTCTCCAGGGAGGCGACGGCGGACTGATAGTTGTTCAGGATCATGGCGAACCGGTCCAGCGGGTCGTACAGCCGCCGGATGTACAGCGCCCCGGCGGCCAGCGCGCCCAGCTCCATGTCGCCCGACGTCACCCGCTGGGCGCCCCACAGCACGATCCCCGCCACCGCGACGCTCGCGACCAGCCGCGACAGCACGACGAAGCGGCCCATCTCCAGGATCGTGTCGCCGTTGATCCGCTCGTGGCGCCGGTTCAGCTCCTCGAACGCCGCGTCGTTGGCCCGCTCGCGGCGGAACGCCTTCACCGGGCGGATGCCGTTGAGCGTCTCGGAGAACTTCACGATCACCGCGGCGATCGCCGTGGACCGCTCGCCGAACCGGGCGGCCGAGCGCCGCCGGTATCCGCGCACCAGCACGTACAGCGGGATGGACGAGACCAGCGCCGCGCCGCCGAGGCCGAGGTCCAGATAGAGCAGCAGCGCCCCGATGTAGACCACGGAGACGAGGATGATCAGCATCTCCTGGAGGCCCTCGTTGAGCAGCTCGCGCAGCGACTGCACATCGCTGGTGGACCGCGAGATGAGGCGGCCCGAGGTGTACCGGTCGTGGAAGTCGAGGCTCAGCGCCTGGGCGTGCCGGTAGATCCGGCCGCGCAGCTCCAGCAGGATGCCCTGGTTGATCCGGGCGGCCACCTGGATGAACGTGTACTGGAGGAGGCCGGCGCCCAGCGCGCAGACCACATAGGCCACGGCCACCGCGATCAGCGGCCCGTTGTCGTCGTCGCGCACGGCCGGGACGCCGCTGTCGATCGCGTACGCCACCAGCAGCGGCACCGCCTGCACCGCCGCCTGCTGGGTGAGCAGCAGGACCGCGCCGAGGGCGACCCGGCCCCGGTGCGGGCGCAGCAGCGAGCCGAGCAGTCGGCGGGAGGCGCCCCGGGGCGCGGGCAGCGTGTCCCGGGCGATCGGGTCGACGGCGGCCGGCGCACCGGCGGGCGTCTCCTCGGGGCTGTCCCGGCCGTCCTGGCTGTCCTGGCCGTCCTGGCTGTCCCGGTCCGGAAGGGTGGTGGTCATCGGGCGGAGACCTCGCTCTGCTCGCCGGTCATCAGATGCCGGTACTCGGCGTTGGTGTGCAGCAGATCCGCGTGCGTCCCGACCGCCGTGATCCGGCCGCCGGACATCAGCGCGACCCGGTCGGCGAGCTGGACGGTGGACGGGCGGTGGGCGACGACCAGCGCGGTGGTGCCGGCCAGCACGTCGCGCAGCGCCGCCTCGACCCGCGCCTCGGTGTGCACGTCCAGCGCGGACAGCGGGTCGTCCAGGACCAGGAAGCGGGGACGGCCGATCACGGCGCGGGCCAGCGCGAGGCGCTGGCGCTGGCCGCCGGACAAGCTCAGCCCCTGCTCACCGACCTGGGTCTCGGGGCCGGCGGGCAGCGCGTGCACGAAGTCGGCGGCCTGGCTGACCCGCAGCGCCCGCTCCAGCTCCCCCGGGTCCGCGTCCTCGGCGCCCATCAGCACGTTCTCCCGCACGGAGGCGGAGAACAGTGTCGGCTCCTCGAAGGCGACGGCGACCATGGCCCGCACCTCCCGCCGGGTCAGGGTCGCGATGTCGACGCCGTCGAGCAGGACGCGGCCCGAGGTCGCCTCGTGCAGCCGGGGGATGAGGGAGAGCAGGGTGGTCTTGCCGCTGCCGGTGCCGCCGACCAGCGCCAGGGTCTCGCCCGGCCGGACGCGCAGGTCTATCCCGTCCAGCACGGGCGGGGCACCGGGCGGGCCGTCGGGATAGCGGAAGACGACGCGCTCGAACCGGATCCCGTCCCGGCCCGCCGCGGCGGGGACGGCAGCGGCGGCGGGCAGCGGGCGCGCGCCGTGCTCGGGTGGGACCTCGGTGTCCAGCACCTCGAAGAACCGGTCGGTCGCGGTGCTCGCCTCGTTGCACAGGGCCAGCAGGAAGCTGATCGACTCCACCGGCCAGCGCAGCGCCATCGCGGTGGTCATGAAGGCGACCAGCGTCCCGGTGGTGAGGTCGCCGTCGGCGACCTGGACGACGCCGAGCACCAGGGCGAAGCCGAGGAAGACTTCCGGGAGCGCCAGGATCACCAGCCAGATCCCGCCCATCAGACGGGCCTTGCGCAGCTCGGTGTCCCTCAGGTCCCCGGACAGGACCTGGAACGCGCGTGCCTGGCTGCGGTGGCGGCCGAAGCCCTTGATGACGCGGATGCCGAGAATGGACTCCTCGACCACGGTGGTCAGGTCGCCCATCTGGTCCTGCGCCCGCCGGGCCGCCACGGAGAACTTGGCCTCGAACACCACGCACAGCCAGATCAGCGGCGCCACGGGGACGGCCAGGATCAGGCCGAGCAGCCAGTCCTGGGAGACGAGGATGCCGAAGCCGATGACGATGGTCGCGGTGTTGACCACCAGGAAGGTCAGCCCGAAGGCGAGGAACATCCGCAGCAATTGAAGGTCGCCGGTGCCCCGGGAGAGAAGCTGGCCGGTGGCCCAGCGCTCGTGGAAGGCGACGGGGAGACGCTGCACGTGCCGGTAGAGCGCGGACCGCATGGCGGCCTCGACACCCGCCAGTGGCCGGGCCACCAGCCAGCGTCTGAGCCCGAACAGCAGGGCCTCGGCCGTGCCCACGACCAGCAGCAGGCCGCCGCCGAGCCAGACGCCCGCCGAGTCGCCGTCCGCTACGGGGCCGTCGACGATCCACTTGAGGACGAGCGGCATGAGCAGGCCCATCAGGGCCGCGACGATCGCCACCGCGGCGGCGCTGAGCATGCGGCCCCGCACCGGACGCACATAGGGCCACAGACGGAGAAGGGACCGGACGACGGAACGTTTGCGGGAGGGGGGAGCGGAGGCAGGCATCACCTTCGAGCGTACGGACGACCTCTGACAACGCCCACGGGTTTTCGTCCTAGGTCCACGGACCGAGCCGGGGGGTGTGTCGGTGGCGGGGCCTAGGCTGGCCGGCATGATTCAGCAGTCACAGCTGCGGGAGTTGCAGGCGGCCCTGCGGACCGCGTCGGACATCGCCTTCGACCACGAGACGCCGACCGGCGAGCAGGCCGAGGTGCTGGTGGACGCGCTGCGCCGGGCCCTGGTCTCGGCGCAGTCCCTGAGCACCGGCCCCGGCGACACCGGCTGCCGCGAGCATCCGCGCGGCGCGGTCGATCCGCTCTACGGCGACAAGGACGACCCGCTTCCGCCCGGCTGGGGCAGGTGCCTTCTGTGCAACGACCGCCGTCGCCGCGCCACCCGGGGCCTGGCCCGCCGGATTTGATCCCGCCGGATTTGACCCGCTGGATCTGACCCGCTGGATCTGACCCGGCGGGGGCGGCGCGCGGGCTCAGTGGCCGACGACCCGCATCTCGAACCACGTCGACTTGCCGTGCGGGAGCAGGTCGACGCCCCAGCGGTCGGAGAGGGTGTCGACCAGGAACAGGCCGCGGCCGCTGGTCACCGCCATCGCGTGGACCGGGAGCTGGCAGGGCAGGGCGCGGGAGGGGTCGCGGACCTCGACGCGGATCCAGCCCCGGCGGCGACGGATGCGGAGGCCGAAGACGTGGGCGCCCGCGTGCTGGACCGCGTTCCCCACCAGCTCCGAGACGAGCAGCACGGCGTTCTCGGTCAGCTCGTGCGGCAGCATCCAGTGGTGCTGGAGCTGGCGCTGGGTGAGCCGCCTGGCGATCGCCGCCGACCTCGGCCGGGAGACGAGGCGGACCTCACCGGCCGACGGATCGGCGGTGAGGTCCCAGGCCGCGTCGGTCAGTCCGTCGTCTTCCATGACGTCCCGCATGGCCCCATCATGGCGCGCATATGCCGCGCGCGTGAGCCCTTCCCCGGGAAGTACCCCTCCACGGGTGACGGGCCGGTCAGTCGCGGGGCCAGAACGTCGCCTTGCCCGGCCCCTCCTCGACGAAGCTCCGCATGCCGTACGCGCGGTCCTCGGTGGCGAACAGCCCGGCGAACCAGCCGCGTTCGATCGTCAGGCCGGTGTCCAGGTCGGTCTCCAGACCGTCGTCCACCGCCTCCTTGGCCGCGCGCAGCGCGATCGCCGGGCCGGCCGCGAGCCGGGCCGCCCAGGCGTGGGCCTCGGCGTGCACCTCGGCGGCCGGGACCACCCGGTCGACCAGGCCGATGGCGAGCGCCTCGGCGGCCTTGACCTGACGGCCGGTGAAGATCAGGTCCTTGGCCCGGGAGGGGCCGATCAGCCGGGGCAGGCGCTGGGTCCCGCCCGCGCCGGGGATGAGACCGAGCAGGATCTCCGGCTGGCCCAGCCGCGCGTCGTCGGCGGCGAACCGGACATCCGCGCAGAGCGCCAGCTCGCAGCCGCCGCCCAGCGCGTAGCCGGTGATGGCCGCGACGACCGGCTTGGGGATGCGGGCGATGGCGGTGAAGGCGTCCTGGAGGCCCCGGGCCCTGGCGATCATCGCCGCGTGGTCCATGGCGCGCATTTCCTTGATGTCCGCGCCCGCCGCGAACATCTTCTCGCTGCCCCGGATCACCACGGCCCGCACGTCATCCCGGTCGGTGACCTCGGCGGCGAGCGCGCGCAGCCGGTCCTGCGTGGCGATGTCCAGCGCGTTCATCGGCGGACGGTCGAGCCGGAGAGTGCCGACGCCGTCCGCGACCTCCACATGCACAGTCATGCCGGAAGGCTAGCCGCCGTTCACCGGCGGCCTCTCACTGGCCCGCGCCCCACTGGCTCCACTCCATGTTCCAGCCGCTGAGCCCGTTGTCGGGAGCGATGATCTCCTCGTCGGAGTTGACGACCTCGACCACGTCGCCGATCAGCGAGTTCTCGTAGAACCAGGCCGCCGGGGTCGACGGGTCACCCGCGCCCTGGACGTCCGCCAGCCCGACGCAGCCGTGGCTGGCGTTCTCCGAGCCGAACACGCCCGATCCCGCCCAGTAGTTGCCGTGGATGAACGTGCCGGACGTGCTCAGCCGCAGGGCGTGCGGCACATCGCGGATGTCGTACTCGCCGCCGTAGCCCACCGTCGCCCCGTTCATGCGGGTCTCGGCGAACTTCTCGGTGACGACCATCCTGCCGTTCCAGGTCGGGGTCGCGGCGGCGCCCGTCGTCACGGGGAGGGTCCGGATCGTCTCGCCGTCGCGCACCACCCGCATGTCCTTGGCCTCGGCGTCCACGGTGGAGATCTGGGCGCGGCCCACGGTGAAGCTCAGGTCCTCGTGGAGCGTGCCGTAGACGCCGGGCGCGCCCTCCACACCGCGGATCCGGAACCGCACGGTCACCTCGGTGCCGGGCTCCCAGTACTCCTCGGGCCGGAAGTCCAGCCGCTGGAGGCCGAACCAGTGCCCCCGCACGTCGACCGGCGGCTCGGTGGTGATCTCGACCGCGTCGCGCACGTCCCCGATCTCCTCGATCGGGGTGTCGAAGGTCATCGAGAGGACCATCCCGACGCCCACGGTCGCGCCGTCCGGGATGTTCCAGCCGCTGTGGAACGTGGCGTCGGCCGCGACGGTGGTGAACGTGGAGGTCTCGGCCGTCGCGACGCCGTCCGCGTTCTCGCCGACCGCCGTCACGGTGTACTCGGTGGCGTTGGCCAGGTGTTCGGCCGGCTCCCAGCTCGTCCCGTCGTCGGCCAGCTCGCCGGGCACCTCGGCGCCGTCCGGGGCGGTCACGGTGACCTCCGTCAGCGTGCCGTCCTCGGCGCTGACCCGGAGCTCGCGCGCAGTGGCCACGCCGGTCGCGCCGTTGCCCGGGGCGATGGCGATCCGGACCTCGGGCGCCGTGGCCGTCGGGGTGTCGCGCCCGCCGTTCTCCGGGGCGTCCGAGCCGCCCCCGCCGCCGTCGCCCGAACTGCACGCCGTGACGAGGAGCGTGAGCAGCAGCCCCAGTACCGTCGCGACGACTCCCGGAATCCGTCCGCCCCTCGGTCGAGTGCGCACCTTCGTTCTTTCCCCCTCCAACGGCCGATCGTAGAGCAGGTAATCACACTGTGTGGGGTGGGGACATGGGCCTGACCGTCACCGTTTCGTCGCGGTTCAGCGCCGACCCGATAGGGGGCCGGCGGGGCGGCCATGGCAAAATGCCTCATTCGTGGCCTAGATGATCGATTGGCATGAAGGTATGGGCTCACACGTGAGGGTGGCCCGCCACCGGGAATCATTCAGAGATCGAGACATGGGAGGGCACACGTGTCCCAGGCACCCGAGCGCGTGCAGACCGACGTATGGCCCGGCGGGCCACAGCCGCTCGGGGCCCGGTTCGGCGCGGGCGCCGACGGCACCGAGGGCACCAACTTCGCCCTCTGGGCGGGCGGCGCCGAGGCGGTCGAAGTCTGCCTCTTCGACGACGAGGGGCGCGAGACACGCTGCCTGCTCGAAGAGCTCACCCATGAGATCTGGCACGGCTTCCTGCCGGGCGTCCGCCCCGGCCAGCGGTACGGATACCGCGTCCACGGCCGCTGGGACCCCCCTACCGGCGCCCGCTGGAACGCGGCCAAGCTGCTCCTGGATCCCTACGCCCGGGCCGTGGACGGCGAGTTCTCGCTGCCGCCCGAGGCGTATGGGCACGATCGGGACCACCCGCGCCAGGAGATCGCCGACACCGTCCGCGACGACCGGGACTCCGCGCCGTTCGTCCCCAAGGGCATCGTCGTGCACGACACCGAGACCTGGGCGGACGACATCCGCCCCAAGACGCCCTGGCCGGACTCGGTCATCTACGAGCTGCACGTGCGCGGCTTCACCATGCGCCACCCCGGCATCCCGCCCGAGCTGCGCGGCACATACGCCGGGTTGGGCCACCCCGCCGCCATCGAGCACCTCACGCGGCTGGGCGTGACCGCCGTCGAGCTGCTGCCGGTCCACCAGTTCGCGCACGAGGACCACCTGCTCCGGCGCGGCCTGCGCAACTACTGGGGCTACAACTCCATCGGGTACTTCGCGCCGCACGCCGCCTACAGCGCCTCCGGCAGCCGCGGCCAGCAGGTCGGCGAGTTCAAGTCGATGGTCCGCGCGCTGCACCAGGCCGGCATCGAGGTCATCCTCGACGTCGTCTACAACCACACCGCCGAGGCCAACGAGCGGGGCCCCACCCTCTCCCTGCGCGGCATCGCCAACCCCGGCTACTACCGGCTGGCCGAGGACGCCCGCCACTACACCGACTACACCGGCTGCGGCAACACCCTGCACGTCGTCCAGCCCCAGGTGCTGCGCCTGATCACCGACTCGCTGCGGTACTGGGTGCAGGAGATGGGCGTCGACGGCTTCCGCTTCGACCTGGCCGCCGCGCTCGCCCGCTCGTTCCACGATGTCGACATGCTCTCGCCGTTCCTCGCCGTCATCGCCCAGGACCCGGTGCTGCGCGGGGTCAAGCTCATCGCCGAGCCGTGGGACATCGGCAGCGGCGGATACCAGGTGGGCTCGTTCCCGCCGCTGTGGACCGAGTGGAACGACCGCTACCGCGACACCGTCCGCGACTACTGGCGCGGCGCGCTGCCCGACGTGCGGGACCTCGGATACCGGCTGTCCGGATCGAGCGACCTCTACGCCTGGGGCGGACGCCGCCCGTACGCCTCGGTCAACTTCATCACCGCGCACGACGGGTTCACCCTCCGCGACCTGGTCAGCTACGAGACGAAGCACAACGAGGCGAACGGCGAGGAGAACCGCGACGGCAGCAACGACAACCGCTCGTGGAACTGCGGGACCGAGGGCGAGACCGACGACCCGGCCGTGACCGCCCTGCGCCGCCGCCAGCTGCGCAACCTCCTCACCACCCTCCTGCTGTCCACGGGCGTGCCGATGCTCGTCGCGGGCGACGAGATGGGCCGCACGCAGCGGGGCAACAACAACGCCTACTGCCAGGACAACGAGATCAGCTGGATCGACTGGTTCCTGCTCGCCGACCCGGAATGGCGGCCCCTGCTCGATCTGACCCGCCGCCTGATCCGGATGCGCCGCGACCACCCCGTGCTGCGCCGCCGTGCCTTCTTCTCCGGCCGCCGCCAGGGTCCCGAGGGCATAAGGGACCTGGGCTGGTTCACCATCGAGGGCAAGGAGATGACCGAGGAGGACTGGTACGCGCCGAGCGAGACGCTGGGGATGTTCCTGTCCGGCCGGGACATCCCGCAGCGCGACGCCAAGGGCCACCCGGTGGTGGACGACAGCTTCCTGGTGATCCTGCACGCCGGGCCGGAGCCCGTGGACTTCCCGCTGCCGGGACCGCCCTGGGCGGAGGGCTACGAGCTGCTGGTCGACACCACCCGCGAGGACCAGGAGACCGCGCCGGGCACGGTGCACGACGCGGGCGCCACGCTCACCGTGCCCGAGCGCTCGGTGCTGATGCTGCGCGCGCTGCCGCTGGCGGAGGGCACCGGGAGCGACACACCGTCGAACGGCTGACGGCGCCCGGTCGGCGGCGCTCCCCACGCACCGGCTCTCCCAACGCACCCGCTTCCTCAACGCATCGGCGCTCCAGGCGCCTTGGCGTGCCCCGTACGGTAGGGCCGCGGTGCGGTCAACCGGGAAGCGGCAGACAACCGGGAAGCGGCAGAGGGGAGACGGCCGACGCGGCTCAGAAAGGTGCTCGTGGGCGTGCTCGCGGCGGGGGCGCTCGCGGTCCGCGCGGGCGGGTCGGACGGTGAACGACGTGGCGGGACCGGCCGGGAAGCCCGGCGGCCGGCCACGGTGGGGGCGGTGCCGCACAGCGTGACCGGCGCGACGCGGGCCACGGCCCGTGCCCCGGCGGCGCGCATCCCGGCACCCCGCCCGGTCGCCCGGCGCGTGGGCCCGTGCGAGGCTGGGGACATGCGTGCCGTCACCGTCCGCCCGCCCCGCCCGGACTCCCTGGAACTGCGCGAGCTGCCGGAACCCGAGCCGGGGGCCGGAGAGTTGCTCGTCGACGGGCTCGCCGTCGGGGTGTGCGGGACGGACCGCGAGATCATCGCCGGGGAGTACGGCTGGGCACCGGAGGGCCACGAGCGGCTGGTGCTCGGCCACGAGTCGCTCGGCCGCGTCCGCCGGGCCCCGCCGGACAGCGGCTTCGCCGCCGGGGACTTGGTGGTGGGCGTCGTCCGGCGGCCCGACCCGGAGCCGTGCGGGGCGTGCGCGCACGGGGAGTTCGACATGTGCCGCAACGACGGGTACACCGAGCGCGGCATCCGGCAGCGCGACGGCTACGCGGCCGAGGTATGGACCCTGGAGACCGGCTACGCGGTCCCGCTGGCGCCCGGCCTGGAGCGGGTCGGCGTGCTGATGGAGCCGGCCAGTGTGGTGGCCAAGGCGTGGGAGCAGGTCGAACGGGTCGGCGCCCGCGCCTGGTTCGAGCCGCACCGGGTGCTGGTCACCGGGGCGGGCCCGATCGGCCTGCTGGCCGCGCTGCTCGGCGCCCAGCGCGGGCTGGACGTCCATGTCCTGGACCGGGTCACGGACGGCCCGAAGCCCGCCCTGGTCGCGGACCTCGGCGCGGCCTACCACACGGAGGAGCTGGACAAGGTCACCGCGGCGCTCCAGCCGGACATCGTGATCGAGGCGACCGGGGTCGGCCGGCTCGTGGTGGACGCCATGGCGGGGACCGCGCCGTACGGCGTCATCTGCCTGACCGGCGTCTCGCCGTCCGGGCGCCACCTCACCGTGGACGCCGGCTGCCTGAACCGTGAGCTGGTCCTGGAGAACAACGCGGTGGTGGGCTCCGTCAACGCCAACCTCCGCCACTACCGGCAGGCCGCCGAGGCCCTGACGCGGGCCGACGCCGCCTGGCTGGAGCGGCTGATCACCCGCCGGGTGCCGCTGGAGCGCTTCGCGGAGGCGTACGCCCCGGCCCCCGAGGACATCAAGGTGGTGCTCACGCTGGGCGAGTGAGGAACGTTCCCCGCATTCCTCCCGTTGTGCTCCATTTGCGCGGTTCGCCGAACCGGCGCAGGCTGGAGGGCGAGGAAGGGAGCCTCGCGATGACGCAACACGCGCACGCCGCCGCCCCGGAGGCCGACCGCCCGGTGGTCGGCTCGTATCCGACCTACGAGGGGGCCCAGCGCGCGGTCGACTTCTTGTCCGACAGCCACTTCCCGGTGGAGCGCACCGCGATCGTCGGCTCGGACCTGCGCATGGTCGAAACGGTCCTCGGCCGGCTCACCCGCGGCAAGGCCGCGCTGGCGGGCGCGGGCACGGGCGCCTGGTTCGGACTCCTGATCGGCCTGTTGCTGTCCGTGTTCGCCGCGGGCGGACACGCCGTCCTGATCCTGATGCTGAGCGGCCTGGTCTACGGCGCGCTCTTCGGCGCCGTCTTCGGCTTCGCGAGCCACGCGTTCAGCGGCGGAGGCCGGGACTTCTCCTCGCGCAGCCGGATCGTGGCCGCCCGTTATGACGTGGTGGCCGATACCGAGGTCTCCGAGGACGCCAGGAATCAGCTCATCAAGCTCGGCTGGCGCGAGAGCTGAGCGCCGCGAGGAGCCCCGTACGGACCCCGGCCCGGCCGGGAACGGATTCTCGGTCGGGCCGGACGGAAACGGGTCACTGGGGAGAACGCGGGAGGTGGCCCCGCGGTTCCCACTTCGCGAAAATCGTTTCGAGCCAGTCGGTCAGATCCGCGACGACCTCGACGCGGTGGGTCTCGTTGACAGCTCGTGGGCGGGCACCGGCGCAGGTGGTGGGCCCGGTGGGTCAGGTCCTCGACGCCGGCCGTGCGGTAGCGCTCGACCAGCGGTCACTGAGGCCGGATCCCGGTGGAGCGGGTCCCGGTCGCCGACCAGCACGTGGACCGGCAGGCCGGCGGGCGCCGGAAAGTCCCGCCGGGCGCCGGAAAGTCCCGCCGGGCGCCGGAAAGTCCCGCCGGGCCCGGGTCAAGGGGTGCCGATCCGGCGGACCTCGGCCAGCGCGTCGGTGAGCCAGGCGATCCAGCCGGCCTCGAAGCCGATGCCGGCCCGCAGCACGAGAAGCCGCAGCCGGTCCTCGGGGGCGTCGCGCTCCGGCGGGAAATCCCGCTTCTCGATCGCCTCGTACTCCGCCAACTGCCTCCGATGCTCGGCCAGATGACGGTTCAGCTCGGCCTCGATACCCGCGCTGCCGACCACGGCCGCCGCACGCACCCGCACCAGCAGCGGATCGCGCATCGGCCGGGGCGGCTGGCTCGCGGACGCCCAGGCCGCCAGCTCCTCCTGGCCCGCGGGCAGCACCTCGTACTCCTTGCGCCGGCCGCGCGCCGCCTGTGCGGACGGCAGCGCGCGGATGAGACCTGACTCCTCCAGCCTGCCCAGCTCCCGGTAGATCTGCTGGTGCGTCGCCGGCCAGAAGTAGCCGATCGACCGGTCGAAGCGGCGGGTCAGCTCAAGGCCGGAGGACGGCTTTTCGAGCAGGGCGGTGAGGATGGCGTGCGGGAGGGACATGTCACGCATCCTAGGGAGTGGTGGTGGCCCCGGTCCGGGCCCGGTTCAGAGGGTCGCGGCCAGCTCCGTGCCCTGCCTGATGGCGCGCTTGGCGTCCAGCTCGGCCGCCACGTCGGCGCCCCCGATCAGGTGCGCGCCGCGCCCGGCGGCGAGCAGCGCCTCGTACAGGTCCCGGCGCGGCTCCTGCCCGGCGCACAGCACGACCGTGTCGACGGGCAGCACGTGCGCCGTTCCGTCCACGGTGACGTGCAGCCCGGCGTCGTCGATCCGGTCGTACGCGGCGCCCGGGACCATGGTGGCGCCGCGGGCACGCAGCTCCGTGCGGTGGATCCAGCCCGTGGTCCGGCCCAGGCCCGCGCCGACCTTGGAGGTCTTGCGCTGGAGCAGGTGCACGGATCGCGGCGACGTGGCGCGTTCGGCCGCGCGCAGGCCGCCGCGCGCCTCGTAGCCGGTGTCCACCCCCCACTGCCGGAAGTACGTCTCCGGGTCCAGGCTCGCCTTCTCGCCGCCGTCGGTGAGGAACTCGGCGATGTCGAAGCCGATGCCGCCCGCGCCGACGATCGCGACCCGTTTGCCGACCTCGGCGCCGCCGCGCAGCACGTCGACGTAGCTGACGACCATCGGGTGATCGACGCCGGGGATGTCGGGGACGCGCGGGGTGACGCCGGTGGCGACGACGATCTCGTCGAAGCCGAAGCCGTCGAGCAGCTCCGGGGTGGCGGTGGTGCGGAGGCGGACGTCCACGCCGCGGGCGGCGAGCTGGACCCGGTAGTACCGCAGGGTCTCGTCGAACTCCTCCTTGCCGGGCACCTTCCTGGCCAGGGTGAGCTGGCCGCCGATCTCGTCGTCGGCGTCGAAGAGAGTGACCTCGTGCCCGCGCTCGGCGGCGGAGACGGCGAACGACAGCCCGGCCGGGCCGGCGCCGACGACGCCGACGCGCTTGCGGCGTCGGGTCGGGGCGAGGACCAGCTCGGTCTCGTGCCCGGCGCGCGGATTCACCAGGCAGGAGGCGATCTGGAGACTGAAGGTGTGGTCCAGACACGCCTGGTTGCACCCGATGCAGGTGTTGATCTCCTCGGCGCGGCCGGCGGCGGACTTGGCGACGAAGTCGGGGTCGGCGAGGAACGGCCGGGCCAACGACACCATGTCGGCGTAGCCCTCGGCGAGCAACTGTTCGGCCTTCTCAGGGGTGTTGATCCGGTTGCTGGTGATCAGCGGGATCGAGACCGAGCCCATCAGTTTCTTGGTGACCCAGGCGTAGGCGCCGCGCGGCACCGAGGTGGCGATGGTCGGGATGCGGGCCTCGTGCCAGCCGACGCCGGTGTTGATGATCGTGGCGCCGGCCGCCTCGATCTCCTTCGCCAGCGCCGTGACCTCCGCCAGCGAGGAGCCGCCGGGGACGAGGTCGAGCATGGAGAGCCGGTAGACGATGATGAAGGCCGGGCCGACCCGCTCGCGGGTGCGGCGGACGATCTCGACGGGGAACCGGACGCGGTTCTCGTAGGAGCCGCCCCAGCGGTCGGTGCGGTGGTTGGTCGCCGCGGCGATGAACTCGTTGATCAGGTAGCCCTCGGAGCCCATGATCTCCACGCCGTCGTACCCGGCGAGCTTCGCCAACTCGGCCGCCCGGACGAACTCCTCGATCGTCTCCTCGACCTCGTCCCCGGTGAGCGCGCGCGGGGTGTGCGTGCTGATGGGCGCCTTGATCGCGCTGGGCGCCACCAGGTCGTCGTGGTAGGCGTACCGGCCGAAGTGCAGGATCTGCATCGCGATCCGCCCGCCCTCGCGGTGCACGGCGTCGGTGACGACGGTGTGCCGTTCGGCCTCGTCCTGGGTGATCAGCATGGCGCCGCCCTCCCAGGGCCGGCCGCGCTCACCGGGCGCGATGCCGCCGGTGACGATCAGGCCGACCCCGCCCCGGGCGCGGGCGGCGTAGAACGCGGCCATCCGCGCGAAGCCGCCCTCGGCCTCTTCGAGCCCGAGGTGCATCGAGCCCATGACCATCCGGTTGGGCAGCGTCGTGAAGCCCAGGTCGAGCGGGTTCAGCAGGTGCGGGTACGGAGTCATCGGTGCCTCCTCGGGCGTGCGTTCGGAACACCGCCATTATGCAACAAGTTGCAAAATGGGCCAGGGGTCCCGCCGCCACCGTGACCAACGCCTCAGCGTCGCCGCCCGGCATCGCCGCGGTCGTCGCACGGCGCGGTCGTGGTACGGCGCGGTCGTGGTACGGCGCGGTCGTCGTACGGCGTGGCCCAAGGTTTGCGAACTCCCCTCGTTCGCACCGCACTTCGTGACACGATACGTGCAGTGCCCGCACACCGAGCGTGTCCGTGCGGGGGTCACAGGGGGTGGAAGATGGTCACGCGGCCGGAGTACCCGCGGGGGATCAGAGAGATAGAGCTCCTCTTCGACCAGTGCCGGGGGCGTCCGGCCGGGAGCCGGGCGGAGCGGCGGCGGGGCCGCGAGCTGCCCGTCATCCTGCTCCTCGGCCGCCGCGGCAGCGGCAAGACGGCCACGCTGAACTGGCTCGGCTGGATCGCCTCCACCCGCCCCCGCGCGCCGTACGACTTCGCCTCGGACGCGCCCCGCAGACCGCATGAGGTGGCGGCCCGTCTCGCCTTCGGCCTGTCCTACCGGCACCCCAACCAGCCGGCGATCCGCTTCCCGCGGCTCACGCTCGGGCTGCTGGTGATGGACATGCGGCTCAGCTCCGATCTGAGCGGGCCGAGCCCGCGGGAGGAGCTGAAGGGGAGGCTGCGCCAGATCAAGGAGGACGGCGCCGGTGACACGGCGCCGGTCCTGCCCGAGTTCATGGCCCTCCTCCAGGACCTCAACCTCTTACAGTTCCCCGGGGCGAGCCTGCTGGTGAATCTCATCCAGCGCGGCCTGCCCCGGCTGCCGGTCCGCCTGCTGTGGCACACCGGCCTCGCCTGGTACCAGGCCCGGCAGGAGTACGCCGGGCTGGACGCGCTCGTCGCCCTCAACCAGCTCGCCCAGAGCGACGCCGACGCCGACCGCGAGGCCGTCGACCGCACCCTGTGCGAGGCGTTCGTCGCGGACCTGAAGGCCCATTACGCGCGGCACGACCGCGACCGCGCGTGCGTCCTCCTGCTGGACAACGTCGACCGGAACGGGGGCCGGGCCTTCCTCGACCTCCTCATCGACATCCGCGCCCACACCGACACCGCGGGCCCGGGTACGTCGTTCGACCCGCTGCTGGTGGTCGCCACCGCCGGCGACGCCGGGCAGATCCCCGGGCCGTTCGCTCCCGGCCCCAGCGGCCTGCGGGTCACCGCGCCCAAGGACGCCTCGTACGCCGCCTGGCGGCGGGCCAGGCCCCACCCCGCCGTCGACTCGGCCTGGCACTGGTACCCCGTCGGCCTGCAGGACCTGACGGCCGACGAGGTGGAGAGGCTCGCCGAGGGCGTGCCCCGGCTGGCGGAGGCCACCCCCCTCGTCCACCGCCTCACCTACGGACACCCGTGGAGTGTGCGGCAGCTGCACGGCGTCGTCCGGCAGGCCCTCGCCCGGCCGGACACCGGCGCCGACCTGCGCGCGGTCCTGGAGACGCCCGTGCCCCCGCCCGGGGCCGCCGGGCCGCCGGTACCGCTGGCCGAGGCCGCCGTGCGCCACCTGCTCAAGGACTTCACCGAGGAGCAGCGCGTCGCGCTCGCCACCTGCGCGGCGGCCCGCGAGTTCGACTCCGCCGTCGACGCCGGCCTGCTCGACGGGACCGGGGACCCCACGCTGCTCGGGGATGTCGGCGCCCGGCTGTGGCTGATCGCCCCGGTGGCCGAGGACGCCTCGACCCGGGGCGGCCACGGCAGCGGATATCTGCCCCCGGACTGCCACCCCGTCCCCCTGCCGGGACGGCCCGTGCTTCAGCCCTGGTTACGGCTTCTGCTGCTCCAGGAGCTCGCCGGCCGCCCGGCCGGTGAACGACCGGAGTGGTCGGCCGTCCACACCGGGCTGCGCGACTGGTGCGAGGACCACGCCCGGCCGCTCGACGCCTTCTACCATCGGCTGGCGCTGGGGGAGCTGGAGGCCGTCGTCGGCCGGCTGAACAACAGCCTTCGCACCCTGCCCGACATCGACGCCTGGCTGTACGAGCTCTACGCCATCACCGCCGCGCCGCTGCGCCGGCCCGTGGACACGGGCGGATCGGCGGCGCGCCGGGCCTTCCGGCTCGCCGAGGAGCTGGCACCCGCCGCGTTCCGCGACCACCGGGCCCTCACCGTCCTGGTGACGTCGCTCTGGCTGGCCACCGACCCGCGCAACCGGCTGCCGAGTCCGGCCCGCTCGCTCAACCCCACGATCAACTCGATGTTCCGCGAGCTGGGCGCCCACGCCGACGTGAAGGCGGCGGGACTCATGCACGAGGCCCACCGGTACCAGGAGCGCCCGTGACCGGTACGACCGCCCGGCACCGACAGGAGGGAGCGGCGCCATGACAGTGCCCCCGGAACCGGACCCGCCGATCCGCTGGTACCGCACACGGTGGGGGAGGGGCCTCGTCCTGGCCGCCGTCCTCGCCGTCCTCGGCGCGGGCTCCATCCTGGTGTTCGGGCCCGAGGACACGAGCTGCGCGGACGGCGTCGAGGAGATCGGCGAGGGCGACGAGCGCGAGTGCGTGGGGCTGACCGACGGCGGCTTCCGCTTCAGCGAGGAGCTCGGCGACGTCTTCGAGCTGATCCGGGCCGAGAACGACGCCGTGCTGGAGGAGGCCGACGGCTCCGAGGGCGTCCCGTACGTCAGCGTCGTGTACCTGCTGCCGATGACCCCCGACCCCGGGTACAGCAACACCCGGGACTCGGTGCGGCACGAGCTGGAAGGCGCGTACGCCGCGCAGTTCGAGGCGAACAACCGGCTGGGGCACGGCGAGTCCCCGCACATCCGGCTCCTGCTCGCCCACCCCGGACGGACGGACGCGCAGCGGCGGTTCACCGTCGGCGAGATCACCGGTCGCCGGGCGGACGACCGGATCGTGGCCGTGGCCGGCCTGGGCACCAGCCTGCGGGCCACCCAGAAGACGGTGGCCGACCTGGCTGAGGCCGACATCGCCTCGTTCGGCACCGTGCTGACTTCCGACCGGCTCGCCGAGGTCCGCGGCCTGGTGCGGGTGGCTCCGCCCAACGCCGACCAGGCAGCCGCCGCGGTCCAGTACCTGTCGGAGGACGGGCGCGAGGACGACCGGGTGCTGCTCGTGCGCGACGCCAACGAGGAGGACCAGTACACCGCCACGCTCGCCGAGGAGTTCGCCCGGCAGCTTCCCGAGGACCGGTTCGTGCCGGGACAGCCCATGCAGTTCGACTCCTCGCAGAGCGGGCTGGCCACCTACTTCGACAACGAGATGGCGAACCTCTGTCTCCAGCGACCCGATGTCGTGTACTTCGCCGGGCGCAGCCGTGACCTGGTCGCCTTCCTCGGACCGCTGGCCCACCGCCAGTGCCAGGACGCCCCGCTCACCGTGCTGTCCGGCGACGACGCCTCGCAGACGGTGGAGCAGGACACGTTCGAGGACGTCCGCCAGGCCGTGGAGCTGGGACGGATCGAGCTGGCCTACACGAGCCTGGCCCACCCCGGCGCCTGGGAGGAGGCGACCACCGTGTTCAGCCCGACCGCCGTCAGCGTCTTCCGGCCGGGCGGCACGTACACCACCACGTTCCCCGACAGCGCCCTCGACGACGGTCAGGCGATCATGGCCCACGACGCCGTGCTGACGGCCGTGGAGGCGATCAGGAGCGTCGCCACCCCGGAGTACACGGACATCACCAGCAGCGACGTCTTCCAGCAGATCACCACCCTGCACGACGCGAACGCCGTCGCGGGCGCGAGCGGCTGGATCTCGATCGGACCCGACGGCAGCCCGGAGAACAAGGCGATCCCCGTCGTCCGCATCCACCCGGACGGCGGACGCGCCACGGTGGACGTCACCTCGGCGGACGGCGCCCCGTACACGCCGCCCCGGCGCTAACGGCTCCCGGTGTCGATCCGCCACACGCGCAGGTCGAAGGCGAAGGAGGTCGAGCAGGACAGAGGCACGGTGGTGCCGAGCACGTCCACGCCGACGTCCGCCGCGAGCGGGGTGTTGGTGCCGTGCGTGACCACGTAGGTCCCCGCCGGATCCTCGATGACCTCATGCACCCGCTCCGGCGCCCCCGCGGTGGCGTAGACCCCGGTGACGACGGCACTCCCGGCCGCCTCCCCACTCTCGTCCAGCCGCCGCACGGGCACCGAGGCGTCGACCCGCCCCCCGTCGAAGACGAGGAACTCCTCCGGCCCGTACCCCCCGCCGTACTCCATCCCATCCGCCGCGGTCACCGACACACCGGCGTGGGTCCCGTAGGCGGAGTTCTGATACAGATCAACCACGACGGAGACGCCACCCGCCTCCCCGACACAGGAAACGGCATACCCCCGCTCGACCGCCCGCGAGGCCCCACTCCCGTCGGCAGCAGCCGCCGCCTGCCCGGCTCCGACCCCGGCGCCCGCGACGGCAACCAGCCCGGCCACGACAGCTCTTGTCAGGTGTCTCAACGTCAACTCTCCTCGTCCGGATGAATGATCGCGAGGAGAGACCACCGAGACGGCAGCGAGGTTGTATCCCTGGAGATCACCCCATGCCGCGTACCGGCTGTCGCACCTGGACGGGAGCGGCTGCCGCCGAGGCTTCGCAACCCTGTAGGAGTACGGGATGCCTCAAGGCTGTCCCGTCATCTCGGTCCCGTCCCGCCGACACCCGTCCTGCCCCCATGTGCGGCTTCCGCCTTCAACCGGCAAACCTGTGTGCATCGGGTCGCATTGATCGCTGAGGCGGGGCCAAGGAGCCTTAGGAGACTGCGAGGATCTTCTGCTTTTCGGTTTCGTAGGCCGCCACCGCCCATTGTTCTCGATCGTAAAAGGCTTCCCAGAAGCCCTGATCGCTCCACGGCTCCGGGCACAGCGAAAACGACCCGCTCGCCAGTTGAAAGAAGATCCAGGACGGCGGCATTTTCGCGGACGTGATAGTGAATAGTCGACTGTCGAATACCGCACATGATTCGCGAGGAGAGTACTCCATGCGGAAGGAGGTATCTTTGCCGTGCTGAGAAAACACTTCGAGGACGACATATTCTTCGCCTGGTTTCAGTGCGCCTGCTCCTTGTAGTGCGCCTGGTTCCAACCCCTCGCTCCTGGTGAATCTAACTTTCATACCCGTCACCTTCTGTTCATGACTATCTTGTAGTCGTAATCGTAGGCCACTTGCCCGGATTCCGGATTGTAGTAGTAGTGCACCTGGAAGTCCCCATAGGGACTTTGATGCGTTCCCGTCGAGTACTTGCCCCAGTCGCTGATGTCGCTGCCATCGGCAGTCAGGTGTGCCCGGAGGTGAGGGTTACCCAACCGTTCGCCCGGGATAATTCGCACTGACTCGTCAATGGCCTGCGGAGTAAGCCTCCCGTCCGGCGCGAAGATGGATGCGGCCGACTCGCGGCGCAACTGCTCGGCAAGCCTCTGTCCATCACCAGAACCGGACAGAAAGTTCTGGTTGGCGTCCCTTCCCTCTCTTCCGGTCTCGTTGAGACACTCCGGCGCGAGCCCCAATGGGTCAGTCCAGGTGTGGGGGTTGTGGACGTAGGTGGTGGGGTTGGGGGCGGGGGTGAGGCCGAGGGGGTCGGGGGTGGTGTAGCGGGCTGTTTGGGGGTCGTAGTGGCGGTGGTGGTTGTAGTGGAGGCCGGTTTCGGGGTCGTAGTACTGGCCGGGGAAGCGGAGGGGGGTGTAGGCGGTGGCGTTGGTGTTCCAGGTGGTGGTGCCCCAGAGGGTGGTTTGGGTGTGCCAGGCGGTGGTGCCGTTCTGGTCGATGAGGTGGGTGGGGGTGCCGATGAGGTCGGTGATGATGGCGAAGAAGCGGCGGTCGATTTCGGTCTGGGGTGTGTCGGCGGCGGTGATGCGTTCGGTCTGGGCGATGGGGTGCGGGCCGTCGTGGTCCCAGGTGAGGGTGACCGGGTGGGGGAGGGCCGGGGTGGTGGTGGTCTGTTCGATCAGGGTGGTGGCGTCCCAGGTGAAGTCGACCTGTTCCACCACTGTTTCGCAGTCGGCGGCGAGGCGTTGTTTGGCGGTGCGGCGGCTGAGGGGGTCGTAGTGGTAGCGCCAGTGGGTGCCGTCCGGGGTGGTGACGGCGGTCAGGCGGTCCTCGGCGTCCCACTCGTACCGCCAGGTGTCCGGTTTCTTCGACAGCCGGGTTTTCTGGCGCAGGACGACCCGGCCGGCCGCGTCGTATGCGTAGCGCATCCGGCCGGCGCGTAGCAGGCGGGTGCCGGTGTAGGTGCGGGGGCCGGTGGCGGCGGTGCCGGGGTGGCCGGTGGGCCAGGTGGCGTGGGTCTGGTTGCCGGCCGTGTCGTAGGCGTAGGTCTCGCTCCAGCCCTGGGCGTGGACGCCGGTGACCCGGCCCATCGGGTCGAGGTCGAAGGTGCGGTCGTCGATGCCGGTGAGGTGGCCGTCGGCGCGGTAGGTGTAGGTGTGGTGGTGCAGCGGCCCGCCGGGGGTGGTGAGGGTTTGGGTGGTGAGGCGGCCCGCCGGGTCAAAGGTGCGGGTCAGTTGGAGGGTGTCGCTGATGTGGCGGGCGGTTTCGCGGCCGGCGGCGTCGCGTTCGAAGGCGAGGGTGTGGCCGGAGGCGTTCAGGGCGGTGGAGCGGCCGGCCTGGTCGTAGGTGAATGTGGAGACGGCGCCGGCGGGTGTGGTGCGGCGGGTGCGGCGGCCGGCCGCGTTGTAAGTGTGGGTGAGGACATGGCCGTTGACCATCTCGGTTTTGACGCGGCCGAGGCGGTCGCGCTGGTAGACGATCTCCGCGTCCGGTCCGGCGGCGGAGGTCAGCCGTCCGGCGGGGTCGTACGTGTAAGTGGTGATCTGCCCGGCGGCGTCCTTGCGGGTGATCCGGCCGGCCGGGTCGCGTTCGAAGGCGATGGTCTGGCCCAGGGGGTTGGTGCGGGAGTGCGGGCGGCCGGTGGGGTCGTAGGTGTAGGTGAGGGTGCGGCCGTCGAAGTCTGTCTCGGCGGTCAGGTGTCCGGCCGGGTCGTAGGTGTACTCCCAGGTCAGGCCCTGGGGGTTGGTGACGCGGGTGAGGCGCAGCTGGGTGTCGTGGGTGAATGCGTAGCGGGCACCGTCGGGGTCGGTGCGGGCGGTGAGCACGTCGAAGGGGCCGTACTCGTAGCGGGTGACCTGACCGAGGGCGTCGGTGTGGCGGACGCAGTTGCCCTCGCCGTCGTAAGCCCAGGTCTCTTCGGCGCCGCATGCGTCGATGCGGCGGGCGAGATGACCCTCGACCGTCCATTCCAGGCGGGTGGTGGCGCCCTGGGGGTTCCCCCGGACGGAGTCCGGGGGAGGACCGGTGATGGCGGTGGGGCGGCCGAACGGGTCGCGTTGGTATGTCGTGACGGCGCCGGTCGGGTCGGTGATCTCCAGCGGCAGTCCGGCCGCGTCGCACCGTACGCGCGTGGTGTGGCCGAGCGGGTCGGTGACCGAGGTGAGATGGCCTGAGGCGTCGTAGGTGTAGTGGGTGGTGTGGCCGGCCGGGTCGGTCACCGCGGTCCGGTTGCCCCGCGCGTCGAACTCCTGCTCCCACACCGCCCCGTCCGGGTCGGTGATCTCCACCGGCAGGCCCAGGTCGTTGTAGGCGGCGAACGTCTCCGTCCCGTCGGGCCGGTGAACGGCCACCAGGTTGCCGCGCTCGTCGTAGTGGAAACCCGTGGTGTGGCCCAGCGCGTCGGTGCGGGCGGTGACGCGGCCCTCGCCGTCGTAACCGGTGCGGACCGTGTGGCCTTGGGGGTCGGTCTCCGCGATGACCCGGCAGGCGGCGTCGACGAGGTAGCGGCTCGCCTGGCCTTCCGGCGTGGTGACGGTCGTGACCCGGTGGCCGGTGGCCGGGTCGGGGTCGCCGTAGGCGATCCGCACGGCGAGGTGGCCCTCGGTGCCGCCCTCGGCCACGCACCGGTCCCAGGTGTCGTAGACGTAGTCGTAGCGGCGGTCGTTGGTGTCGGTCCAGGCGATGACCCGGTGCTCGTCATCGTAGGCGAACCGCAGGGGCAGGCCGGAGGAGTTGACCACCTCGGTCAGGTCGCCGTCGGTGTAGCCGTAGCTGACCACCTCTTGGTCCGCGCCGGCCAACCGGAGCGCGGTGATCCGGCCGGCCTCGCAGGTGAGCGTCAGGTGGTAGCCGCCGGAGTGGACGATGCCGGCCGGGGCGCCATGCTCGTCGTACTCGAACGTCAGCCGGTGTCCGACGCGGTCGCTGATCTCCGCCAGCGGCGCCTCGCCGTCACCGCCCGGCTCCGTACCGGGCGGCCCGGCGAAGTGCCACGTCCGGCCGGTGTCGGGGTCGGTGAGCAGGTAGTCGCCGTCGGCCGTGCGCTCCAGCGGGCGGCGCGGCCCGGACGCGGGCAAGGTGGGCACGCCCGGCGCGGGATGCGGATACGCCAGCACGAGGCCGTCCTCGGAGAGGAACACCACGCCCTCGGCGTCGATCTGGAGCCGCTGGTCGACGGTGCTCGTCCAGGACGGGCCGAACCAGCGGCCGCGCGGTACCCGGACTCGACGTGACGGCGGAAGACCAGCGGCAGCAGGCCCGGCAGCGCGATGTCCGTCTGCTCCAGCCACATCCGCCCAGTGGCCAGGTTCACCGGGTCCGTGCTGCCGGTGGTGACTTCCCCGGGCGGCGTGCTGTGCGTGTCGGGGCCGTCCTCCCGTAGCTGCGTGCGCCCCGGGGACCGGGGCTCGGGCAGGTGCCGGGCAGCGTTGGCGCCGGCCCGGGCGCCGCCCACGCCCCGGGTGCCGATCAGCTCCGGCACCAGCCTGCCCGTGCCCTCCGCCGGGTCCTCGGAGAAGGAGTTCCCCATGGTCCCGGCCGTGCCGACCGGGTCGTTGCTCATCCGGACCAGGCCGGTCGCGGTGCTGTTGAGCGCGGTGAGATACTCCGCCGGATGCGTCAGGTTGTACGGGTCGATGGGGTTCACGCTCCGCGCGAAGTTGACCACCCCGGCCGTTCCCCGCACGACCCCGCCCATGAAGTGCGAGGCGTTCAACCGCACGCCTGTATAGGCGTCGCCCGCCTGCTCGCCGTACGACGGCTTCGGCGGAGCCGCGTCGCGCGCCGTCTCCACCGCCGCCCTGGCCCGGTCGTGGGCCTCGTTGCGCTGCTGGCGCGCCTCGGCCAGGATCTCCGCGGCCTCCTCCACCATCGCCACACCCGGATCACGGAACGCGGTCGGACACGGCGGGAGAACGCCGCCGCCGCGCTCCTCCGGCGGCGTGGCGTTGCAGACGTCCACCGCCGTGTTGTACGCCTCCACGTCCGCGTTGTACGCCGAACGCGCCTCCTCGGAGGCCCGCTCGGCCGCCCGGTACCTGTCGATCGCCTCCTGCGCTTGCCCCTGCGCCCACTCCACCGTGTCCGCGAAATCGTTCAGCGCGCGGGACGCCCGCTCACATGCCTCCGCCGCCGTGAACCACTTCTCCGGCTCGACCGACATCCGCTCCCGGAACGCGTCCGCCGTCTGCCCGTTCAGCGCGTCCCCGTCAACGCCCCGCAGCCCATTGCCGACATTGTTGAACGCGCCCTGGAAGTCGGTCAGATGAGCGGCGGTCGAGCGCAGTTTCCCCACACTGCCATGAATCAGCTTCGTCGGGTCCTCGGTCTGGTCGAGCTGTAACTCGTCGACATCCGCGCCCAGTCGGTTCGCCACGGAGTCGCCGGTCTCCCGGACGAAGCTCGCCGCGCTTTCCAGGCCGGTGTCGTCCAGCCGGTCCGCGGTCCAGTCGCTCGCCGCGTCGACACCGTCGCCGACCGCCTCGACGCCCTCTTCGACGGCGTCCTCGATCACATCCGGGGTGAGATCACCGATGATTCCCATGGACCGTCAGCGCTCCTCCCCGGGCGTCAGGTCGATGCCGAGCAGCCCCTCGGTCGCGTCGGTGCGCGTCCCGCCCGTCCCCTCGGTCAGGAGGCTGTGCCCGGTGTCCTGCCACGCCCCCGTGATGTCCTCCCCGGCCTGCTGGAGGGACTCCCCGCTGTAGTCCGGCGCGTCCGGCGTCAGGATGTCACCGATGCTCTGGCGGCCGATCTCCTCCTCGGTGGCGTGCGGATTGCCGGTCGGGGACACGGCGTTGAGGGACACCGCGAAGGTGTCCGCCCAGTACTGGTCCTCCTCGTACATCATCCCGGCCGCCAGCCCCAGCCGGTTCGCGATCTCGTTCGCGTCCTGGACCAGCCCGCGCACGCCCCACTCCCAGCGCTCGCAGAAGTCCTCGAAGGCGTCGGCCAGTCCGCCGCCGCCTGCCTCCATCTTGGTCAGCGACATGTCGTCGAAACCGCTGCCCATCAGGGCCCCGGTCTCGTTTCCCACGACCCCCAACTCGTCTATCGCCGCCCGCAGTCCGCGCGTGATCAGGTCGACGGTCTCCTGGCTGATGCTCAGGTCGCCCGCACCGCTCACCGTTCCCCCTCCCTGTCCGTGACGTTCGTGGCGTCCACCGCCACCGCGACCGGCACGATCCCCTTCACCGGCGGGAACAGCATCGAGCCGTCCTCGTCCGCCACATCCACCGCCACCCCGGCCGGGCCGTTCCACTCCGGTACGACGGCGTCGAGAAGCCGCGCGCCCAGCACCGCGGCGTACTCCCACTCCCGCGCCGCCTCCCCGCGCGCCGCCGCGAACCGCGTCAGCGCTGCCTCGTCCGTGAAGGCGTACACCCAGCGGATGCCACCGGACACCGCCGACATGAACTCCCCGCCCACCACCGGCACCAGCACTGCCGACCGTCGGAACTCCCCCAGCATCGCGGCCGGATCACCCACCCCGGCGCGCACCGCGGCGATGCGGTCCCCCAACTCCATATCCGTATGGTCCACCGCGTCGTTCACCGCCGCAACATCCCCCGCCGCACCCAGAGGAACGTCGGTTCGCTCCGCACTCGACGATGTTCACCCTCGCGCGGCGAGCACGCAGTCACCGCAGACCGGACCGGCGGGGCCCGGCGCGGTGCGGTAGATCAGACAGCAGCTCCGCCGCTGGAAACGGCCCTCGGCCGTGGTCCGGGCCGTGTCCCGCAGGGGCGGACGGGCCAGCAGCGCGGCGGTCAGCGCGCGGACCCCGGCCGCCAGGTCGGGGCGGGCCGAGGCGGTCAGCACCGCCGAACTGTGGAGGGCCGAGGCCACGTTGCCCCACAGGACACGTGGTGAGATCCGCAATGCCCGGAAAGCGCTGGTCAGTTCACCGACCGGGCCGTCGGTGAGGCAGTCGTGCAGCAGATCGGCGGGCCCGGAGGCCGGGGCGGGGGCGAGGACCGGCTCGGCGGGCGCCGACAACGGGACGGGACCGCCGAGCACCGGCTGCCACCACAACGCGCCCAGCGAGGAGGCCAGATGACGGCGCTGGAGAACGGCCAGGACGAGGGCGGGTGACAACAGCCGGGCCACGAGTCCGAGATGGGCGATAGAGGCCGCCACCCGGAGCTCGATGCCGTCCGGCTCCCGGCCGTTGAGAGCGGCCAGCCCGCCGCGGACCGCCTCGACACGGTCGCGCAGCGCCGTCGGCTCCCGCGCCAGCTCCCCCATGGGCCGCCACGGCGGCACGGGCGTCGCATGTGCCGGATGCGTCCGCAGGGCGAAGAACGCTCCGAACGCGGCGAGGCCGTCCGTCATCCTGCTCCGTTCCCGCGGAGGCCGTCAGCGCCCCCATGATGCGCCACCACCCGGCGGCCGGACCAAACGCCAGGAAGAGACCCTTACCGACCTCATCGCCGCCGCCGCGGGAATCATCCTCGGCCAACGCGGCCGTGGCGCCCCCGTCGCCGTACTTCGCGGTATGACCTACACGCCCAGCGACGACGGCGTGGCCGCCATGCTCCACCACGCCCGCGCTCGCACGTGACCCACCTCCCCGCACACCACAGTCACACCTTGGTACTCCGCGGGGGTGCCTGTCGTCCGGTTCCTCTGCGGCGGAGGCGTGCGGTGAGGTGTCGTGTCGCGCGTGACGCGGCGGCTGTGCAGGCGGTGCCGAAGGCGAGGGAGGCGGCCAGTCCCAGGAGGGGGGAGAACTCAAAGCGGGGATAGACCTGGTAGTGGGTGAGATAGATGTAGAGGGAGGCTGCTGCCAGCGTGCCGGCGATGCGGTTGAGCGGCGCGGGGCACGGCAGGCTGGGCACCCAGATCAGCAGGAGGAGGCCGGCCATCACGATGGGGCCGCGTTCGGGTTGGGGGAAGAAGCCGGGCACGGTGGCGAGCAGGGTGGCGGATACCAGGAGGCGTTGGGGAACGGTCCGGGCCTTGGCGGCGGCCCAGCCGAGGGCGAACAGCCAGAAGACCATGATCGGCGTCAGGGTGCGGATGTGGATGTCGAGGCCGATCAGGTCGTAGCGGGTCACCAGGCCGAGGGTGACCAGTGCCATGGGGAAGCCGAAGGGGAACCGGCGTTCGGCCCGGTCGAGTGCGGGGACCGCGAGCAGGGTGGTCGCGGCGACGAGGAAGTAGACGAGGGTCTCGATGAACCAGTACTGCCATTCCGCCGTGCCCTCGCGTTCGCCCACGACACTGTTGAGCAGGAAGACGTTGGCCAGGTCGTATGCGCCGGTGACGAGCAGGGCGAAGGTGATCCAGAGCACGCTCGGCACGGCCAGGCGCGCGACGGCGCCCCACGCGTTCCGCACGCGCTGGCGGCGTCCGGCGGGGGTGAGGTGGAAGCGGGCGAAGTTGTAACCGGCCACGCCGAGCAGGACGTGGGCGCCGCCCAGGATCGTGAACAGGGGGATGTGCGAGCCGACGATGAGGACGATCGACACCGCGCGCAGGGCCACGCTGGTGTCCAGGTCGCGCAGGTGGGGGGAGGCGGCGGGTCGTGTACCGGCCGGGCGCAGGTCGTGTATCGGCCGGGTGTGCCAGTCGGTCGGCAGTTTCCCGAGTATCGCCTCCAGTCGGACGGACATCTCGACGTAGGTGAGCGAGTCGCCGCCCAGACCGACGAAGCTGCTGTCCTCGGTGACGTCGGCGCGGTCGAGGATGTCCGCGTACAGGCGGCACAGGCTTTCGGGGCCGTCCGCGCGGTCGGTCGTGGTCTTCCCGCCCTGGGCCTGGGAGGCGGCGCGGGCCAGGCGGCGGACGGCGCCGTAGTCGGGCTTCCCGGTGGCCAGGCGGGGCAGTTCCGCCAGGACGGCGACGCGGACGACCCGCACCGGGAGGCCGCACTCGCCCGCCACCAGGCGCCGGACGGTGCGCGCGTCGGTGGTGTCGTCACCGGCGACGGCGACGAGCAGTTCGTCGTCGTCGCCCAGGCAGTCCGCGGCGATGCCGTGTCTTTCGAGCATGGTCTCGACCTGTCGCGGATCGATCCGCAGGCCGAGGATCTTGGCGAACCGGCTTTGCCGTCCCACCAGTTCGTACAGCCCGTCCGGGGCACGGCGGGCGATGTCACCGGTACGCAGCTCGGTGACGGTGCGGCCCAGGGCTAGGTCGGCGGGGGTCTCGGCGTAGCCCAGCATGACGTTGGGGCCGGAATAGACCAGCTCCCCGGTGTCCTGCCCGGGCTGGTCGGGAAGCGGCTCGATCCGGAAGGAGCCACCCGGTACCGGTATGCCGATCGCCTGGGGCCGGGAGAGCGCCAGGTGCGGGGGCAGGTAGGCCATGCGGGCTGTCGCCTCGGTCTGGCCGTACATCACGAACAGCTCCCAGCCGTCGCGCCGGCCCAGCGCGGCGTAGCGGGTCACCTGCTCCGGTGCCAGCCGCCCTCCCGCCTGGGTGATATACCGCAGGTGCGGCAGCCGCATGGCGGGGAATCCGATCTGGTCGAGCAGGTCGAAGGTGTAGGGCACGCCGGCGAACGTCGTGCCCCGGCCGTCGCGGAACCGGTTCCAGAAGCAGGGGTCGGAGACCGACAGTTCGGTGAGGATGACCCCGGCGCCGCGCAGGAGGTGGCTGTTGATGACGGACAGGCCGTAGCAGTAGTGCATGGGCAGGGTCGTGGCGGCGCGATCGCTGTCACGGATGTCCAGGTACCGGGCGATGGACTCCGCGTTGGCCTGGAGGCCCTGGAACGACAGCCGGACGAGCTTGGGCGACCCGGTGGAGCCCGAGGTGCTCAGCAGCAGCGCCAGGTCGGGGTGGAGCGTGTGTGCGGAAACGGGCCGGCGCTCGTCGAGCACGTACTCCCCGTCGACGGACGTGGCAACGATGTCCGGGTCGTAGCGGCCGGTCAGCGCTGTCGTGCTCTCGGCGTTGCCGTGGGGCACGAGCAGGACGGGATGGCCGCCGGCCAGCGCCGCGAGGTAGACCACGAGGGCGTCGGCCGTGTTCGCGCCCTCAAGCAGCACCAGCCGCCGCTCGTGGCCGAGGCGGGCGGCGAGGTCGGTCACGCGCCGGGCCAGCTCCCGGTAGGAGATCTCGCCGCTGGGGGTGATGAATGCCGTCCGGTCGCCATGGGCCGCCAGGTCACGGGCGAAGGGAACGGCCGGGGTGCTGGGGAGCAGCTCGGAAGGCGCAGTCACGAGCGCATCTTAGGTAAGGCAAACCTAAAATGAACAGTCACGATCCGATCACATATGTCTGCGGATCCGCGTTCCACGAGTGCGTCTCGGGCACACCTTCTCAACTTTTCCTTGACTATTAGGTAAGCCTCCCCTAAGCATGGGACAGCTCTCCGGTGGAGGGCCGTCCCCGCCTGACCGCGTGTCGCTCGCCGCATTCCCCGTCCCCGAAGGGCTCGTCATGTCTTCCGCGCTCCCCGAAGCCACTCCCGTCACCAGCAGACACCGGCCCGTGCGGCGGGCGGCGTTCGCCGTGGCCGCGGCCCTCCTGCTGCCCGCGGTCGCCGCCTGCGGAAGCGACGACGGGGGTTCGGACGGCGGCGGCTCGGGTGAGGAACTGGTCATCTACTCCGGCCGCAATGAGGAGTTGGTGGCCCCGCTGCTGGAGCGGCTGGAGGAAGCCACCGGCACGGACGTCACGGTCCGGTACGGGGACAGTGCCGAACTCGCCGCCCAGATCCTTGAGGAGGGTGAACGCACCAACGCCAGCCTCTTCTTCTCGCAGGATGCCGGTGCCCTCGGTGCGCTGGCCAACGAAGGGGTCCTGACCGAGCTGCCGCAGGCCACCCTCGACCGGGTCGACCCCGCGTTCCGCGCCGAGGACGGCACCTGGGTCGGCCTCTCGGGGCGCGTACGGGTGGTGGTCTACAACCCCGACCAGGTCAGCGAGGAGGAACTCCCCTCGGATCTGGACGAGTTGACCGAGTCCCGGTGGAACGGCCAGGTGGGCTACGCCCCGACCAACGCTTCGTTCCAGACGTTCGTCACCGCGATGCGCCTCATCGACGGAGAGGACGCCACACGCGCCTGGCTGGAAGGTATCCAGGACAACGGCGCCCAGGCGTACGAGAACAACATCACGATCATGGACGCGGTCGACAACGGCGAGATCGCGCTGGGCCTGGTCAACCACTACTACTGGTTCGAGCGCGTCGCCGAGGAAGGCGAGGACCAGGTGACCGCCCAGCTGCACCACCTTCCCGGAGACGGCCCCGGCTCCCTCGTCAACGCGGCCGGCGTCGGCATCCTGGCGCACGGCGGCCAGGGCGAGGCGGCGCAGGAGGCGGTCGACTTCCTGCTCTCCGAGGAGGCCCAGACCTACTTCGCCGAGGAGACCAAGGAGTACCCGCTCGCCGCGGGCGTCACCAGCCCGGTTGAGGGGCTGCCTCCCCTGGAGTCGCTGGAGACCCCCGAGATCGACCTCGGTGATCTCGACTCGCTCCAGGAGACCCTGGCTCTCCTCCAGGACGTCGGGATGCTGTGACCGAACGCGCCGACATGAGCGTTCCGGCCCGGGCGCCCTCCGGCGGCCCGGCCGGCCGGGGCGGCTCCGGCCTCCCGGGTGCCGCCCGGCCCCCGGGAGGCAAGCGCGCGGCCACGGCCGGTGCCGCGCGCCGGACGGGCCGACTGCGGGCCGCCCGCAGCGGGGCCCGGACGCCGGCGCTGCTCGCCGTCCCGGCGGCCGTCACCGCCCTGTTCGCCCTGCTGCCCATGGTCTATCTCGCCGTGCGCGCTCTGGAACACGGCCCCGGCCATGCCTGGGACATCGTCGCCGCCGACCGCACGGCCCAACTCCTCGTGCGCAGCCTGAACCTCGCCGGAACCGTCGTCTGCGGCAGCCTGCTGCTCGGCGTCTCCCTGGCCTGGCTGACCGAACGCACCGCGCTGCCGGCTCCCCGCCTGTGGTCGGTGGTCGCCACCCTGCCCCTGGCCGTTCCCAGCTACGTGATGGCCTTCAGTTGGCTGTCGGCCTTCCCCGACCTGGCCGGCTTCCGGGGCGCCGCCATCGCGCTGACCCTGTCCTGCTTCCCCTACGTCTATCTCCCGGTGGCCGCCGTCCTGCGCGGCATCGACCCCGCCCAGGAGGAAGCCGCCCGCTCCCTGGGCCACAACGCCCTGAGCGTCTTCTTGCGCGTGACCCTTCCGCAACTGCGCCCCGCGGCGGCCGGCGGCGCACTCCTGGTGGCGCTCTACGTCGTCTCCGACTACGGCGCGGTGTCCCTGATGCGCTACGACACCTTCACCCGCGCCATCCACACCTCCTACCGGGGCAGCTTCGACCGTACTCCCGCGGCGGCCCTGAGCTGTGTCCTGGTGCTGATCACCGTCCTGCTGGTGCTCGCCGAACGCCGCACCCGCGGCCGGACCCGGCTGGACAGACCGGGCCGCGGCACCGCCCGGCCCGCCGAACGCCTCCCGCTGGGCAGACTGCGCCTGCCCGCCGTCGGCTGGTGCGCGCTCGTCGCCGCCATCGCGGTCGCCTTCCCCGTAGGGACCCTCGCCTACTGGATCGCCAGGGGGAACTCCGGCACCTGGCAGCCGGGGGAGCTGATCGGCACCGCCTGGACCACCATCGGCCTCGCCGCCGCCGGCGCGGCACTGACCGTCCTCCTCGCCCTGCCGGTCGGCGTCATCGCCGCACGCCACCGCACCCGCACGGCACACCTGCTCGAACAGGCGTCCTTCGCCGGTCACGCCCTCCCGGGCATCACCGTCGCCCTGGCCATGGTGTTCCTCTCCGTGCGCTACGCCTACCCCCTCTACCAGCAGTGGCCGCTGCTCGTCATGGCCTACGCCGTGCTGTTCCTGCCACTCGCCGTCACCGCGGTCCGGGCCGCCGTCGCCCAGGCCGCCCCCGAACTGGAGGACATGGCCCGCTCGCTGGGCCGGGGCCCGCTCGGCGCCCTTAGGGACGTCACCCTCCCTCTCGCGGCCCCCGGCGTCGCCGCCGGAGCAGCCCTGACCTTCGTCGTCATCATGAAGGAACTGCCCGCCACCCTGTTGCTGCGGCCGACCGGCGCGGACACCCTGGCCACCCGGCTGTGGACACACACGGGAGTCGCCGCGTACGCCGCCGCCGCACCGTACGCACTGCTCCTCATCCTCATCGCCGCCGTCCCCGCGTATCTCCTCGGAAGGCACCGCTCATGACCGACCTGCGCATCACAGGACTCACCAAGTCCTACGGCGGCCCCGGCGCCGACGAGCCGGTCCTGCGCGGCCTCGACCTCGACGTCACCAGCGGTGACCTCACCGCCGTGCTCGGACCCTCCGGCTGCGGCAAGACCACCCTCCTGCGCGTCGTGGCCGGCTTCCTGCGCCCCGACCACGGCACCGTCACCCTCGGCGGACGCGCCGTAACCGGGACCGGCGTGCACATACCCCCCGAAAAGCGGGCCATCGGCATCGTCGCCCAGGAAGGCGCCCTCTTCCCGCACCTGAGCGTGGCCCGCAACGTGGCCTTCGGCCTGACCGCCCTCCCGCGCCGCCAACGGCAGGCCCGGGCAGAAGAATTCCTGGAACTCGTGGGCCTGGCGGGCCTCGGCAGCCGTATGCCGCACGAACTCTCCGGCGGCCAGCAGCAACGTGTCTCCCTCGCCAGGGCCCTGGCCCCGCGCCCCACCCTCGTCCTGCTGGACGAACCGTTCAACGCCCTGGACAGCGCCCTGCGCGCCGGGCTCCGCGACGAAGTCCGCGCGGTCCTTCGCACCACCGGCGCCACCGCCGTCCTGGTCACCCACGACCAGCAGGAAGCCCTGTCGGTCGCCGACCGCGTCGCCGTGCTGCGCGACGGCAAGGTCGCCCAGCACGGAACACCCCAGGAGATCTACCGGCGCCCCGCCGACCCCTGGGTAGCCTCGTTCATCGGCGACGCCGTTCTCCTGCCCGGCCAGGCCGCCGGCCGCACCGCCCGCACACCGCTGGGCGACATCCCCCTGACCACGGCCACCGACGGCACCGGATCCGTCCTGCTGCGCCCCGAACAACTCCTCCTGAGCGATCCCACCACGACCACCACGCTCGGCACCGTCGCGGGAATCCGCTACTACGGACACGACGCCCTCGTCTCGGTCACCGTCCGCGGACTCGACGAAACCATCACGGTCCGCCACACCGGCCCCCTCACCCTCGGCCCCGGCGACCCCACCGGACTGACCGTCACCGGAAACGCCACCCTCTACCCGCAGCCGCTGCCCGCCGCACTCTGAGCCCACCCCGGAGTCGTGCGGCCAACGACCGCGGGGTTCGCACCGTACCCACCCGTGCGCTACCACCCAGCGGCGGAGCCCTGATCGCTACCGGATGGTGCACTCGCCCGTGAGGGCCACGGAAAAGCCGTCAGGAACCTCTCGCCTGCCTGCCGAACCCGGCCACGACCGGATGGCCGGAACTCTGACCGCCCCTGATCCGTCGACACCCCCGATCAGCGCACCCGCCGCACTCCCCGCCACGCAGGACCCGCGATCGAGCCGACGACGCGCCACGGCCAACCACGCGCGAGGTCGCTGGCGGTGACGCACCAGGGCGCGCTCAGTGATGGCGTCGCGGGACGCGATCGACGAGTGGCCGCGTCCGCGCCGGCCAAGGGCACTCGTGAACACCCCCGGCTGGTGAGGGCCTCTTACGGAAGGGGACCGGGTGCCTGTCGCCGATCTCGGTGGCGAGCAGCCGCAGTTGGCCGGCGGCCCGGATCCGTGTCACCTCGTCGTCGGCCCGGTCGGGGTCGACGGTGTCGGGGGCGTGGCCCTCCAGGCCGAGCGGGACCGCCTTCAGGGTGCCGTGCCCGTGCGCGTGCCCGTGCGCGTGCCCGTGCCGTGCCCGTGCCCCGTCGCGCCGAGCGAGCCGAACAACTCGGCGCGCACGGCGGCGGTAGGGGCGAGCGGGCCCTCGGTCTTCAGCCGCCGCGCGAACATCCCGGCGGCGCGCGTCGGGCCGACCGGGTGCGAGTTGGAGGGGCCGATACCGATGGCGAACAGATCGAAGACGGAGAGGGCGACGGCGCGCTCACTCGCTGGTGAACGCGGTGTACTCGTCGGCGGTCAGCAGGTCCGTCGGCTCACCCGCGGCGTCGTCGAGGCGCACCCGGAACAGCCAGCCGGCCTCGAAGGGCGCGGAGTTCACCAGGGCGGGGTCGTCCACCACGTCCTGGTTGACCTCGGTGATCTCGCCCGAGACCGGCGCGTACAGGTCGCTGACCGACTTGGTCGACTCCAACTCGCCGCACGGCTCGCCGCCGGTGACGGTGGAGCCCACCGCGGGCAGCTCGACGTAGACGACGTCGCCCAGCGCGTCGGCGGCGTAGGCGGTGATGCCGACCGTCGCCACGCCGTTGTCGGCGGTCGACAGCCACTCGTGCTCCTTGCTGTAGCGCAGGTGCTCCGGGTTGCTCATTGAGATTCTCCTGAGAGGTGGCGGTGAGGGGGTGGGAGAGGAAGGGCCGAGGAAGGGGCGGGCGGAGAACGGGCGGAGAACGGGCGGAGAGGGAAACGGGGGGCGCGTCACTTCTGGCGTGTGTAGAACGGCGGCGCGACCACGTCGAACGGTTCGTGAGTGCCCCGGATGTCCACGGCCACGCCCTCGGTGCCGGGCGCCGCGTGTGCCGGGTCGACGTACGCGAGGGCGATCGGCTTGCCCAGGGTCGGGGACGGCGCCCCCGAGGTGACCTGGCCGATGACGGCGCCCCCGGCGTCCACCACCGCGAACCCGGCGCGCGGGACGCGGCGCCCGCGCGCGACCAAGCCGACGAGCGCTCGCGGCGGGGCGCTCGCGGCGCGTTCGGCGGCGGCGGCCAGGCGCTCGCGCCCGACGAAGTCGCCCGGCTTGTCGAAGCGCACCACCCGTCCGAGTCCGGCGTCGAACGGGGTGGTGGCGGTGGTGAGTTCGTGTCCGTACAGCGGCATGCCCGCCTCCAGCCGCAGCGTGTCGCGGCAGGCGAGCCCGCACGGCACCAGCCCTTCGGGCTTTCCGGCCTCGGTGATCGCCCGCCACAGCGGCTCGGCGTCGGCGGGGGCGCAGAACAGCTCGAAGCCGTCCTCGCCGGTGTACCCGGTGCGGGCGATCAGCGCGCGGCGGCCGGCGACGGTCCCGGGCAGGCCCGCGTAGTACTTCAGCCCGGCCAGGTCGGCGTCGGTCAACCGGCCGAGGATGCCGGGGGACTCGGGGCCCTGGACGGCGATCAGCGCGTACGCGTCGCGGTCGTCGCGCACGGCGGCGTCGAACCCGGCGGCCCGGTCGGTCAGGGCGTCGAGCACCGTCCCGGCGTTGGAGGCGTTGGCGACGACGAGGTACTCGTGCGTGTCGAGCCGGTAGACGATCAGGTCGTCCAGGATGCCGCCGGCCGCGTCGCAGATCATCGTGTAACGGGCCCGGCCCACCGGCAGCGCCGAGAGCAGGCCGACCAGCGCGTGGTCGAGCAACGCGCCCGCGCCGGGCCCGGTGACGGTGATCTCGCCCATGTGGGAGAGGTCGAAGAGCCCGGCGGAGGTGCGCACCGCCTGGTGCTCGGCCCGCTCGCTGCCATAGCGCAGCGGCATGGACCAGCCGGCGAAGTCGGTCAGCGTGGCGCCGAGGGCACGGTGCACGGCGTCGAGGGCGGTGGGGCGGGGGGAGCGGGCGGTGTGGTCGCCCGTCATGGGCGTGGTGGGCGTCATGAGCTGGCTCCAGGGCTGCGGCGGGGAGGGCAGGGGTCGGCGCGTCCCCTCCCCATCTGTCATCGGCACCTGAGAGGTTCGCCGCGACCCTGTCGGGCGGCGCGGCTTGCACCGTGGGTGGGGTCCGTGCCCGGCGCCGAGGATTCGGCGGCGGACGGCCCGCTTTCCAGATTCGCCTTCCGCGCGCGGTATCAGGGGCCTGAGAGATTCAAGGGAGGACTTGCTCCTTCGGCGCCCCGGCGGACCGGGGACTCTCCCGCGCATGGTCGAACGGCCGGTATGTGATTGTGCTTCTGGACTGCTCGCACATCATCGCATGAGCGCTCGTGAGGTCGTCGCTGGGCCACCCGGCCCGACGGATTCAGCCGTTAGGGTGGTGGGCAAGGACCGAACGGGGGAGATGGGGGTCGAGCGGGATGAGCGTGCCCAGGCCGGGGCCCGGCTACGGCGGCGGTGGCTGGCCGAGCAACGAGCTGGAGGAGGCCCTCGCCACCGCGCTCGGCGCCCGGGACGCGGGCCCCCGGCTGCTCCGGGTGCTCTCCCGCAGCTCCGTGTGGATTCCGCTGCCGGAGGGCGGCGGCCGGGAGAGCCGGACCCTCGATCTGCCCACCATCGACCTGAACGGCGGAGTCTTCGTTCCCGTCTTCAGCTCGGCCGAGCAGCTCCACCTCGGCGGCGCCTCGCACCTGTCGTTCGCCGTGGCGCCCGCCTGGGAGTTCGCGCGCGGGCTGCCGCCGCAGGTGGGCATCGCGGTCAACCCCGGGGGCACGGTCGGCATCCCGGTGCCGCCCTCGGCCGTCGCCGAGCTGTGCCGCGCCACGCCGGGCGAGCGCACCCCCGGGGTGCCGTCCGGCGCGCGGATGCGGCTGTTCCAGCCGGACTGGCAGGAGGAGCCGGTCGACTTCCTCGGCGCGGCGTCGGCGGAGCTGTCCGCGCTGCCGTTCGTGCGGACCGCGCGCCGCGGGTTGGCCAGCGCCGAGGGCGGCCCGCCGTCCCTGTTCATCGGCATCGAGCTGGAGCAGCTGGACGAGGAGTTCCGCACGGCCGTGGGCGAGGCGCTCGGCCGCGCGCTGGCCGGCCGGCCCGTCGTCTGGCCGGTGCAGCTGGTTCTCCTGGATGCCGTCGATGACCCTGTGGTGGACTGGTTGCGGGAGTGCGTCACGCCCTTCTACACACGGAACGGGTGAGCGGCTGACACCTCGTCCGCGTGGTCCCTGGCTTTCGATGCCGCTGTGACGGGCATGTGAGGGGTGGCTGACGGGCACAGGTGCATCCGAGGTGCGAGGAGGTCCGCCCCCTGTGAGTGCGGGACGAAGCGTCGAGGAGCTGCTGCCCCTGATCACCGCCGACCGGCTGGACACCTATGAGGAGCTGCTGGCCGCGCTGGCCGGGAGCGAGGTGTGGATGCTGCTGTGGCACGGCGGCCCCGGGGAGCCCGAGTCCCAGTACGGCAGCGTGGAGGTCGCGGGCCACGGCTACGCGCCGGGCGTCTCCTCCGAGCGGGAGCTCGCCGCCAGCGGCTGGACGCGCCGGCACGAGGTCGTCAGCGGCCGGGACATCGCCGCCGCGCTCTATCCCGAGCACTGGGGCCTGTGGCTCAACCCGCACGCGCCGGGCGGCGGCCTGGGCATCCCGTGGCTGGACCTGCGCCGGATCGCGGGCGGTCTCGACCGGCTGCCCGCCGGGCCGCTGCGGATCACCGAGCCGAGCATCCGGGCGGACGCCTTCTACGAACGGCTCGTCGCGCTCGCCCGCCGCACGCCGGTGCTGCGCAGCCTGCGCCGGGCCTGGGTGCGGCCGGCGCGCGGCCCGGCGTATCTGGTGATCGGGCTGGACGTGGACGATCCGGGGGAGCGGACCGCGACAGCGGTGCGGTGGATGATGAGCCAGGCCATCGTGGCGGTGCCCGCCGGGCTCCCGGTGGGCACGGTGGCCATGGCCGACGCCTACGACCCGGTGGCGATGTGGCTGCGCGCCCACGCCCGTCCGTTCTACGACCGCGACGCTCCCGGCCCCGCGCCCCAGGGGCAGGACCCGGCCGGGCTCCGCCGGCACGGCTACGGCTACCCGCGCCCGTACTGAACGGCGGCCGTGTCGATCGGTGCGCGGCGGCGGTTTCGGGCGCGCCCCCTGGGTACTCGGGGGCGCGCCCCCTGGGTACTCGTCGCGATGCCGCCCCGGGCCCCCGGAGGTAACCTGGCGCTCAGATTCCACGAAAAGGACGAAAGCTCCGAAAGGGGACCCTGTATGTATGCCATCAAGAGCACGCTGCCGGATGCCACCCTCAAGATCGTCGGGGAGGCACTCCAGGGCGCGCTGGTGGATCTCATCGATCTCTCGCTGGTCGCCAAGCAGACCCACTGGAACATCATCGGCCCCCGGTTCCGCTCCGTTCATCTCCAGCTCGACGAGGTCGTGGAGACCGCGCGCGTCCAGTCCGACACGGTCGCGGAACGCGCCGCCGCGCTCGGCCTGTCACCGGACGGGCGCGCCTCGACGGTGACGTCCGCGACGGGCATCGCGAAGGTCGCCGACGGCTGGCAGCAGGACACCCAGGCGATCCGCACGATGGTCGACGCCCTCGGCGCGGTGATCGTCCGGATGCGCGAACGCCTCGACGACGTCGGCCCGGTGGACACGGTCACGCAGGACGTGATCATCCAGCTCACGAAGGAGCTGGAGAAGCACCACTGGATGTTCCAGGCGGAGAACGGCAGCGCCTGACGGGCGTGCGGCGGTCGACCGCCGCACGTGACGCGCCACGGCGCGAAGACCCCGGCTCTCGCGGGACGCGAGGGGCCGGGGTCTTCGCGCGTTCGGCCCCCCGGGGCTGCGGCGCCGCGCGCGGGGGCGCATGCTGGGCGCATGGTCCGAGCGCGCGTCGTCGTCTATCCGCCCACGGCGGGGGGTGGCCGGCGCGTGCGCGTCGGGGAGGAGATCCTCGGGCGGGCGCGCTCGGCCGGCGAACTGCTGGAGTTCCTCCGCCGGGCCGGGCTCGATCCCGACGCGGTGGATCTCCACGATCCGGACCTCATCGAGTGGCGCGGCGGCGGGCCCGGCGTGTGGGAGTGAGCGGCGGGCTCAGGCCGCGTCCGCGTGCCGAGCCGTGCCGTGCCGCCCAGTCCAGGGCGTGGTCCGCGATCTCTTCCCAGCCCTCGTGGGCGGCGGTCAGCCGGTCGCGGCCGGAGAGCTCCTCGTACTCCGTGACGGCGGCCGACGTCGCGTACCGGCGGAAGGTCTCCCGGACGACCGAGGTGGGGCCGCGTCCGCCGTGCCCCCGGCGAGCGGCGGCGGCGCACGGCCACCGTTGCGGTAGGAAGCGCGCTTTCACGCGACCGACCCGGGGATTGGCTCAACGCATGGTGAACGAAGCGGTGGTTTGACGGATGTTCAACGACCGACACGGTCGGTCGCGCTCCTCTCCCCTTGTGTGACCAAGGGCACGGACCGTACAGCTGGTACTACTGAATGTGCGCGATATCCCGTCGCGGGGGGACGATTTCATGGCCACACCACTGTCCGCCGACCAGCTGCTCAAGGCTCTGAAGGACGAGGGCGTCAAGGTCGTCGAGTACCGGTCCTGAAGCACCAACAACCGTGACAGCGTGGGTGCTTGGGGTCCAGTGCACGGGGTGATGCTCCATCACACCGCCACCTCGGGCACCGACACCACAGTCGAGCTGTGCTACGAGGGACGGGCGGACCTGCCCGGGCCGCTGTGTCACGGCGTCATCGCCACGGACGGCACGCTCCACCTCGTGGGTCACGGCCGTGCCCACCACGCCGGCCCCGGCGACGGCGATGTGCTCGACGCCGTCAGCGCCGAGACCTCCCTGCCCGAGTGCGACCAGAGCGGCACCGACGGCAACCCGCACTTCTACGGCTGGGAGTGCGTCACTCGGTGACGGCGAGGACTCCTGGCCCGGCGAACAGGTCGAGGCCATCGTCCGCGCCTCGGCCGCCCTCTGCCGCGCGCACGGCTGGGGCAAGAAGGGCGACACCTCGGTCATCGGCCACCTGGAGTGGCAGCCCGGCACGGTGGACCCGCGCGGCCCCGGACTGTCGCTGGGCGACGTCCGCGCGCGGGTCCGGGAGCGGCTCGGGCACGACGCGGACTGGAGCCCGGGCGGGGGCTGACCGCCCCCGCGGTACGAAGCACGGCACAGCGAGACGCGCGGCTGGTACGTCGTCTCCGAGGAGGGGCATCTCACCCATGTGCCCGACCCCGACACGCGTCACCTGCGGGCGGCGGTCTTCGAGCGCGAGGAGGACGCCCAGCGCTGCGCTTCCGAACTGACCCGGCTCGGCACGCTCAACTGACGGCCCCGGCGGCCCGGCGCACCAGCTCGATATAGCGGTCCCAGTCCCAGTGCGGCCCCGGGCAGATCCGCACCACGTCCGGCACCTCGTTGTGCCCGACGATGTGCTCCCGGTCGACCGGGATGCCGTACCGCTCGCAGATGCCCGCCACCAGCGCGGCCGACGACTCGTACAGCGCGTCCGTCAGATACGACGGGTCGTCCGCCCAGCCCTCGTGCTCGATGCCGACGCTCCGCTCGTTGAAGCCCCGGTGCCCCGCGTGGAACGCGACGTCCAGCTCCCGCGCGAGCTGCGCTATGTGCCCGTCGGTCGACCGCACCACGTAGTGCGTGCACGCGCCGTGCTCCGGGTCCTGGAAGACCCGCAGCGTGATCGGGTACGTCGCCTCCGGCATGTGGACGACCACGCGGTCGATCGGGTAGTCCCGGGGCCGGTTCGCCCGCCGGTAGTTCGCCGAGGAGGCCGGGACCCACTCCGCGCCGGGGTGGTCCACCTCGCCCGTCACGCGCGGCGCCTCGACCCCCGAGTGCCGCCACCACAGCCGGGAGAGCGTGTCCCGCGCGGCGAGTCCGCCCACGCCGACCACTCCCGTGGCCCCGGCCACCAACAGCGCGCGGCGGCCCGGCCGTCCGGTGGCCCGGGTGGTGGATCGCCCACCGGAATGCTCGCCCATCAGTCCCTCGACCCCCCTCGCCCCGCATCCCACTCAACGCCCGCGCCGCGCGGGCGGTTCCGCACCGGCTCGTAGAATCGGCCTCACCATGCCGTATCTCGACCACGCCGCGACCACGCCGATGCTCCCCGAGGCCATCGCGGCGATGACCGCCCACCTCCCCGCCACCGGGAACGCCTCGGCCCTGCACGGCTCCGGACGGCGGGCCAGACGCGCCGTGGAGGAGGGGCGCGAGACGCTGGCCGCGGCCCTGGGCGCGCGGCCCAGCGAGGTGGTCTTCACAGCCGGCGGTACCGAGGCGGACAACCTGGCGGTCAAGGGCCTGTTCTGGGCCCGCCGGGACGCCGACCCGCGCCGCGTCCGGGTGCTGGCCAGCCCGGTGGAGCATCACGCGGTGCTGGACGCCGTGCGGTGGCTGGCCGACCACGAGGGCGCCCGGGTGGAGTGGCTGCCGGTGGACCGATACGGCCGGGTGCCCCCCAGCGCGTTGCGCGAGGCGCTGGCGCGCGACCCGGACGACGTCGCCCTGGTCACCGTGATGTGGGCCAACAACGAGATCGGCACCGTCCAGCCGGTCGCCGAGCTGGCCGCCGTCGCCCGCGAGCACGGCATCCCGATGCACGCCGACGCGGTGCAGGCCGTCGGCCAGCTCACCGTCGACTTCGCCGCCTCCGGCCTGGCCGCCGTCACCGTCTCGGGGCACAAGATCGGCGGCCCGTACGGCATCGGGGCCCTGCTGCTCGGCCGGGACTGGGCCCCGACCCCCGTGCTGCACGGTGGTGGCCAGGAGCGCGAGGTCCGTTCCGGCACCCTGGACGTGCCCGCCATCGCGGGCTTCGCCGTCGCCGCCGAGCTGGCCGCCGCTCGGCGCGAGGACTTCGCCCGCGAGATCGGCGCGCTGCGCGACGAGCTGGTCGCGGCCGTCACCGCCGCCGTGCCGGACGCGGTGCTCGGCGGCGACCCGGACCCGGCCGGACGGCTGCCGGGCAACGCCCACTTCGCTTTCCCCGGCTGCGAGGGCGACTCCCTGCTGCTGCTCCTCGACGCGCGGGGCATCGAGTGCTCCACCGGCTCGGCCTGCACCGCGGGCGTCGCCCAGCCCAGCCACGTGCTGCTGGCCGCCGGGGCCGACCCGGACCTGGCGCGTGGCACGCTGCGCTTCAGCCTGGGCCACACCTCGACCAAGGAGGACGTGACCGCCGTGGCGGAGGCGATCGGCCCGGCGGTCGAACGGGCCCGCACGGCGGGGCTCACCTGACGCGGCCCTTACTCTGGAAGGGTTATGACTGACACCTTTCCCAGGCGCCGCTCGCGCGTGCTGGCCGCGATGTCCGGCGGCGTGGACTCCGCCGTCGCCGCGGCGCGCGCCGCCGAGGCAGGACACGAGGTGACCGGCGTCCATCTCGCGCTCTCGGCGAACCCCGCCTCGTTCCGCACCGGCGCCCGCGGCTGCTGCACCATCGAGGACTCCCGCGACGCGCGCCGCGCCGCCGACGTCATCGGCATCCCGTTCTACGTGTGGGACCTCGCCGAACGCTTCCGGCAGGACGTGGTCGAGGACTTCATCGAGGAGTACCGCGCGGGCCGCACGCCCAACCCGTGTCTGCGCTGCAACGAGAAGATCAAGTTCGCCGCGCTGCTCGACAAGTCGCTGGCCCTGGGCTTCGACGCCGTCTGCACCGGCCACTACGCCACCGTCGTCCGCTCCGGGGACGGGCAGCGGGAGCTGCACCGCGCCGCCGACCTCGCCAAGGACCAGAGCTATGTGCTCGGCGTGCTGGACGACCGGCAGCTCGCCCACGCCATGTTCCCGCTGGGCGACACCCGCTCCACCAAGGACGAGATCCGCGCCGAGGCCGAACGGCGCGGGCTCGCCGTCGCCAGGAAGCCGGACAGCCACGACATCTGCTTCATCGCGGACGGCGACACGCAGGGCTTCCTGGCCGGCCACCTGGGCTCGGCCGAGGGCGACGTCCTCGACGAGCGGGGGCGCCGGATCGGCACCCACCAGGGAGCGCACGGCTTCACCATCGGCCAGCGCCGCGGCCTGCGGATCGGTCACCCGGCTGCGGACGGCAAGCCGCGCTACGTGCTGGACATCTCGCCGGTGGACAACACGGTGACGGTCGGTCCCGCCGAGGCGCTGGACATCGTGGCCCTGACCGCGATCCGGCCTCGCTGGTGCGGCGCGCCGCCCGCCGGGCCCGGCGCGTACACCGCGCAGCTGCGGGCACACGGCGGCGAGACCCCGGTGACGGCCGAGACCGTGGGGGAGGAGCTGCGGGTGCGGTTCGACCGGCCGGTGCGCGGGGTGGCCCCGGGGCAGGCGATCGTGCTGTACGACGGGACGCGGGTGGTCGGCTCGGCGACGATCGCGACGACCCAGCGGCCGGTCGGGGCCGTCGGCTGAGGCGCGCCGCGCGGACCGGGGCCGAGGAGCGGACGGGCCTCAGGAGATGTCGCGGCGGCGGTTGGCCAGGACCGGGATCGCCCGCCGGGCGTGGTCCGTCTCGGCCGGGTCCAGGTCCGTGACGAGCAGGCCCGGTTCGGCGCCGAGCCGGGCACGTACCTCGCCCAGCGGGGAGACCACCATGCTGTGGCCGATGCCGGTCGGGGCCGTGGTCGCGGGTGGCGTGCCGACCGTGGCCGGGTCAGCCTGCCCGGTCGCGACCACCCAGCTCGTGCTGTCCAGCGCCCGGGCACGGACCAGCAGCTCCCACTGCTCGCGCTTGCCCGGGCCCGCTCCCCACGAGGCGGACAGCAGGATCACCCGCGCGCCCTCCTCGGCCAGCCGGGTGAACAGGCCGGGGAACCGCACGTCGTAGCAGGTGGCGAAGCCGATGGTCACGCCGTCGAGCACGGCGGTGACGGCTCGTTCGCCGGGCGCGACGGTGGCCGACTCCGCGAAGCCGTAGGCGTCGTACAGGTGCAGCTTGTCGTAGTGCGTGTCCACGCCCCGGCCCGTGATCAGCAGGGTGTTCCGCACCCGACCGTCGTCCGCCGGGGTGAACATCCCCGCCACCACCAGCACTCCGGCGCTGTCCGCGAGGGCGCGCACCCGCGTCGCCCACGGCCCGTCCAGCGGCTCGGCGACCGGTCCGAGCGGGATACCGAACCGCGCCATGGCGGCCTCGGGGAAGACCACGGCGTCGGCCCCCTCGGCCGCCGCGCGCGTGACCTGCTCGGCGATGACCGCCAGGTTCTCCGAGGGTGAGACCCCGGCCGCCAGTTGGCTCGCTGCGATGCGCACGGGTTGTTCTCCTTCGCTGCCGCGTCGTAGGTCACCATGGTCGTATGGCGACACATGTGATCACGGGTGCGGGGTCGGGAATCGGCGCGGCGCTCGCGCGACGGCTCGCGGAGCGCGGCGACGCGCTGTGGCTGTGGGCGCGCGACGCGGGGCGCGCGAAGGAGCTCGCGGGGCGTTTTCCCGGCGCGCGCACGCTCGTCGGGGATCTGGCCGAGCCGGAGCGCCTGTCCTGGGCGCTCGGCCACCAGTCGCCGCCCGACCGGATCGACTCGCTGCTGCACGTCGCCGGCGTCGTGGACCTCGGGGAGATCGGCGAGCTGACGCCGAAGATCTGGCAGGCCACCCTCGCCGCCAATCTGGTGGCCCCGGCCGAGCTGACCCGGCTGCTGCTGCCGCAGCTGAGGGCGGCCCGGGGCCATGTCCTCTTCGTGAACTCGGGCGCCGGGCTGCGCGCCCACCCGGGGTGGGCCGCGTACGCCGCGAGCAAGCACGGCCTGAAGGCCCTCGCCGACGCGCTGCGCGGCGAGGAGGCGGCCAACGGGGTGCGGGTCACCAGCGTCTACCCGGGCCGCACCGCGACACCGATGCAGGAGAAGGTGCACCGGCAGGAGGGCGCGGAGTACGACGCGGACCGCTGGATGACGGCCGACTCGGTGGCCACCACCGTCCTGACCGCCCTCGACCTGCCGCGCGGCTCGGAGATCACCGATCTGAGCGTGCGCCCGGCCGGGTGACCGGGCCGGGAGTGGACGCGGTGACCTACGTTGAGACCGTGACCGACGTGACTGAGAAGTGGAAGTTCCCCTGGGGCCCGGCCGCCGCGACCGGGATCGGCTCGATGCCGGGCGAGGACGCCCGGGAGGCGGTCAGGACCGCCACCGGAGCGCTGGAGGCGTTCCCGTTCCTGCCGGAGCTGCCCGCGCGCGGGCCGGGCGCCGACATGACCGGGCGCACCGCCGGGCTGCTGGCCGAGCTGTACGCGCACGTCGAACCCAGCGGCTGGCGGATCAGCGACCGGCCGGGCCGGGACACCCGGCGGGCGCGGGCCTGGCTGCGCGAGGACCTGGACGCGCTGGAGGAGTTCACGCAGGGGTTCGAGGGCGCGCTGAAGGTCTCGGCGGTCGGCCCGTGGAGCCTGGCGGCGGCGCTGGAGCGGCGCAACGGCGAGGCGATGCTGGGCGACGCCGGGGCCTGCCGCGACCTCGCCGGCTCGCTGGCCGAGGGGCTGCGCGAGCATCTCGCCGACGTGCGGCGCCGGGTGCCGGGTGCCCGCCTCGTCCTCCAGCTGGACGAGCCGTCGCTGCCGGCCGTGCTGACCGGCCGGGTGCCCACCGCCAGCGGATACCGCAGCCACCGGGCCGTGGACCGGGCGGTGGCCGAGGAGACGCTGCGCGGCCTGGTCGCGGTGGCCGGTGACGATCCGGTGGTGGTGCACTGCTGCGCGCCCGGGGCGCCGCTCGGGCTGCTGCGGCGGGCCGGGGCGCGGGCGATCTCGGTGGACTTCTCGCTGATCACCGAGCGTGATGACGAGGAGATCGGTGAAGCGGTGGAGGATGGCGTCGCGCTGTTCGCGGGCGTCGTCCCGGGGACCGGCGTCACGGCGGAGGCGTTGTCAGACCCGGCCGGTACTGTCGGGGGAGTCAGGTCGCTTTGGCGCAGGCTGGGGCTGCCCCCGGCATCCCTCGCGGAGTCGGTGGCCGTCACTCCGGCCTGCGGGCTCGCGGGTGCCTCACCGGCGTACGCGCGTGCCGCGCTGAGCCATTGCGTCCGGGCGGCGAGGTCCCTCGCCAACGACCCTGAGTGATGAGGGAGACGAGACAGTGGCTGGCGAACCGTCTGTCGAGCAGCAGTCAGTCGTGCCCGCCGAGGCGCGGGAGCGGCACGCGCGGCTCGCCGAGCAGGTCGAGGAGCACCGCTTCCGGTATTACGTGAAGACGCCCGTCATCAGCGACGCCGTGTTCGACGCGCTGCTGCGGGAGCTGACGGTCCTGGAGGAGGAGCATCCGGAGCTGCGCACGCCCGACTCGCCGACGCAGAAGGTCGCCGGGGCATATGAGACGGAGTTCACCTCGGTCGCCCACCGGGAGCGGATGCTCTCGCTGGACAACGCGTTCGCCGACGAGGAGCTGGCCGCGTGGGCCGAGCGCGTCGCCGAGGAGCTGCGCGGCATTCCGTATCACTTCCTGTGCGAGCTCAAGGTCGACGGCCTGGCGGTCAATCTGACGTACGAGCACGGCAGGCTGACCCGGGCCGCGACCCGCGGCGACGGGCGTACCGGCGAGGACATCACGCCCAACGTGCGCACGATCGAGGAGGTGCCGGACCGGCTGACCGGGGACGACGTGCCGGAGCTGGTGGAGATCCGCGGGGAGGTCTTCTTCCCGATGGAGCGCTTCGCCGAGCTGAACGCCCGGCTGGTCGAGGCGGGCGAGAAGCCCTTCGCGAACCCGCGGAACGCGGCGGCGGGCTCCCTGCGGCAGAAGGACCCGAAGATCACCGCGACCCGGCCGCTGCGGATGGTGGTGCACGGGATCGGGGCCCGCGAGGGCTTCGGCATCGACCGGCTGTCCCAGGCGTACGACCTGCTCAAGGGGTGGGGACTGCCGACGGCGCGGGCCGCCGAGGTGGTCGACTCCCTGGACGGCGTGCGGGGGTTCGTCGCGTATTACGGGGAGCACCGGCACGCGGTGGAGCACGAGATCGACGGCGTGGTGGTGAAGCTCGACGAGATCCCGCTCCAGGGCCGTCTCGGCAGCACCTCGCGCGCCCCGCGCTGGGCCATCGCCTGGAAGTATCCGCCGGAGGAGGTCAACACCAGGCTGCTGGACATCCGGGTCGGTGTGGGCCGCACCGGGCGCGTCACGCCGTACGCGGTGGTCGAGCCGGTCACGGTGGCCGGCTCGGAGGTGGAGTTCGCCACGCTGCACAACCAGCAGGTGGTGAAGGCCAAGGGCGTGCTGATCGGGGACACCGTCGCGCTGCGGAAGGCGGGCGACGTCATCCCGGAGATCCTGGGCCCGGTCGCGGATTTGCGGGACGGCACCGAGCGGGAGTTCGTGATGCCCGCCGAGTGCCCCGAGTGCGGCACGGGGCTGATGCCCATGAAGGAGGGGGACATCGACCTGCGCTGCCCCAACGCGCGGTCGTGCCCCGCCCAGTTGAGGGAGCGGCTCTTCTACCTCGCGGGTCGCAAATGCCTGGACATCGACCACTTCGGCTATGTGACCGCCACCGCGCTCACCCAGCCGCTGGAGCCGGCCGATCCGCCGCTGCGGGACGAGGGGAGGCTGTTCGAGCTGACCGTCGAGGAGCTGCTGCCGATCAGGGCGTATGTGCTGGACCAGGACACCGGCCTGCCCAAGCGGGACCCGGAGACCGGCGAGCCGAAGATCGCGTCCGTCTTCGCGAATGCGCAGGGCGCCCCCAAGAAGAACACGCTGGCGATGCTGGCGGGCGTCCAGGAGGCCAAGCGGCGTCCGCTGGCCCGGATCATCGCCGGCCTGTCGATCCGGCACGTGGGCCCGGTGGCGGCCGAGGCGCTGGCCCGCGAGTTCCGGTCGCTGGACCGCATCGCGGAGGCGAGCGAGGAGGAGCTGGCCGCGACCGAGGGGGTCGGGCCGACCATCGCGGCCTCACTGAAGGACTGGTTCGCCGAGCCGTGGCACCGGGAGATCATCGAGCGGTGGCGGGCGGCCGGGGTGCGGCTGGCCGAGGAGGAGCGGGCGGACGCCGGACCGCGCCCGCTGGCGGGCGTGACCGCCGTGGTCACCGGCACGCTGCGGGACTTCACCCGGGACGTGGCCAAGGAGGCGTTGCAGAGCCGGGGGGCGAAGGTCACCGGCGCGGTGTCCAAGAAGACGGACTTCGTGATCGTCGGGGACAGCCCCGGCTCCAAGTACGACAAGGCCGTGCAGCTGAAGGTGCCGGTGCTGGACGAGGCGGGGTTCGCGGTCCTGCTGGAGCAAGGGCCGGACGCCGCACGGGAGGTGGCGCTTGTGCCGCAGGAGCCGGGGGAGGAGCCGAAGGAGAAGGCGAAGGAGAAGGCGGCCTCCTGACGGACCGTCGGCGGGCCCGGGAGGGCGTGTGACCGAAGGCATATGCCAGAAGAATATGAAGATATGAAAGGGTGTCAGTGGCCGGGAAGGTTCCCTGCCGCACACGGCCTCCGGCAGCCTAGGGTGGGGTGATGCGCCCGCTTCGGGCGCGGGCGAAGCCAGCCGTGAGAGGGACCTCCGCATGCAGTCAGCCCGCCCAGGGAGACCGACCACCCAGCGTGGTCCCGGCGGCCTGTACCGGTATCTCGGACCCGCCGTCCTCGCCGGAGCCGGGATCGCGTTCCTCATCGGCGTGATCCGGGTGCTCGCCGAAGGGCGCGCGCTCTTCCCCGGCGAGCACGCCGGCTGGGGCTTCGCGCTCCTCACCGGGCTCGTCGTCGCCCACCTGGTCGCCGTCGGCCGCGACCGTTGGTGGGGCGGCAGCGGCTCGGGAGCCGCGCTCGCCCTGGCGATGCTGCTGCTCTACGGCTGGGTGCCGGCCGCGCTGGTCAGCCTCTCCGTCGTCACCCTGGTCGGCGCCGCCCGCCGCGACCGCTGGCCGGACGCGCTGCTGCACGGCGCCATCGACATGCTCGGCGTCGGCGCCGCCGCGCTGGCGCTGGCCGCCTGGGGCACCCGGCCCAGCGTCGAGCACCCCTGGGAGCCCGCCGACTGGCAGACTTCGACGCTGCCCCAGCTCCTGCTGGGCGCCTGCGCGTATCTGCTGATATCCCGCTCGCTGCTGTGGCTGAGCACGACCCCGCCCGGCGGCCTGCCCTCGCTGGCCGCCGCCGCCCTCCTCCGGCAGGGCCTGGTCGCCATAGCGCTGCTGTGCATAGCCCCCCTCATCGTCGTGGTGGCCGTGGACAAGCCGGTGGTGCTGCCGCTGTTCGCCGTGCCGTTGATAGCCCTCGACTCCTCGTTCTGGATGGCCCGCGCCCGCGACGAGGATCAGCTCCTCGACCCGCTGACCGGACTGCCCAACCGGCAGTGGCTGCTGGAGCGGACCCGTACCGCGCTGACCGAGGCCGCCCGGTCCGGCGACCGCGCCGCCCTCGTCCTCATCGACCTGGACAGCTTCCGCTCCGTCAACGACACCCTCGGCCATCTCACCGGCGACCGGCTGCTGCTCCAGATCGCCGACCGCATCCAGCGCGACCTGCCGCGCGACGCGGAGGTAGCCCGCCTCGGCGGTGACGAGTTCGCCGTGCTGCTCCCCCGCGTCGCCTCCGCCACCAGCGCCCAGCGCGCCGCGCGCGCCATCATCGGCTCCCTCAGCGCCCCCCTCGACCTGGACGGGCTGACGCTCGTCGTCGAGGCCAGCGCGGGCGTCGCGGTCTTCCCCGAGCACGCCCCCGAGGGCGAGGGCCTGCTGCGCCGCGCCGACGTCGCCATGTACGCCGCCAAGCGCGACCGCAGCGGCGTCGAGGTCTACGACGCCAGCCGCGACGGCAACACCCCCGACCGGCTGGCCCTCCTCGGCGACCTGCGCCGCGCCCTGGACACCGGCCAGGTCGAGCTGCACTACCAGCCCAAGGTCGGCTTCGACGGCGTGGTCGTCGGCCTGGAGGCCCTGGTCCGCTGGGAGCACCCCGACCGCGGCCGGGTCCCCCCGGACGAGTTCATCGCCATCGCCGAGACCTCGGGGCTGATGCCCCGCCTGACCGAATACGTGCTGGAGACGGCGCTCGGCCAGGTCGCCCGCTGGCGCGCCGTCGGCCTCACCGTCCCGGTCGCGGTCAACGTGTCGCCGCGCGACGTCTACACCCCCGGCTTCGCCGGCGCGGTGGCCGCCCGGCTGGCCCGGCACGGCGTGCCCGCCGGCTCGCTCCAGCTGGAGATCACCGAGCACGTGATGCTGGAGGACCCGCAGCAGGCCGCCGACACGCTGGCCGGGCTCACCGGCCACGGCGTGCGGATGTCCCTGGACGACTTCGGCACCGGGTACTCCTCGCTGGTCCACCTCCGCCGCCTGCCGGTGAGCGAGCTGAAGATCGACCGCTCCTTCGTCGCCCGCCTCACCATCGACAGCGAGGACGCCGAGATCGTCCGCTGCACGGTCGAGCTCGCGCACTCCCTCGGCCTCGTCGTCGTGGCCGAGGGCGTCGAGGACGACGAGACCTGGGAGCGACTGCGCGCCATGGGCTGCGACGCGGTGCAGGGCTGGCTGGTGGCCGCCGCCATGCCGCCGGCCGAGACCACCGCCTGGCTCCGCGCCCGCGACAGCGCCCTGCCCCACCGCGAGGCGGTCGGCGCGACGGACCCGTCCGCCCCGGCGGACCCGGCCGAGGACACCACCCCCAGCGACGTCCCCGCCGACCGCGCGCCCGTCCGCTGAGGCGGCCCCGGCGGAATCCTGGCGCGGGCGGTGGCGGGGTCCCCCTAGGATTGGGCTCGCACCGGTGACACCGGCACGGTGTCCCGTGCGACTTCCGAACCAGCCCGCGACGAGCAAGAGGATCGCCCCATGCCTGGCATCACGCGCGAGGAGGTCGCCCACCTCGCCCGGCTGGCGCGTCTGGAGCTGACGGCCGAGGAGCTCGACCACTTCGCCGGACAGCTCGACGACATCATCGGCGCGGTCGCCCGCGTCGCCGATGTCGCCGCCGAGGACGTACCGCCGACCTCCCACCCGCTGCCCCTGACCAACGTCATGCGCCCCGACGAGGTCCGGCCGTCCCTGAGCGCGCGGCAGGCGCTGTCGGGCGCCCCGGCGCAGGAGCAGCGGCGTTTCAAGGTGCCGCAGATCCTGGGGGAGGAGTGACCGACATGGCAGATCTGATCCGGCTCACCGCCGCCGAGCTCGCCGCCCGCGTCGCCGCCGGTGACGTCAGCGCCGTCGAGGTCGCCGAGGCGCACCTCGCGCGCATCGACGCCATCGACGAGAAGGTGCACGCCTTCCTGCACGTGGACCGCGAGGGCGCCCTCGCCCAGGCCCGCGCCGTGGACGACAAGCGCGCCAAGGGCGAGCCGCTCGGCCCGCTGGCCGGTGTGCCGCTGGCGCTCAAGGACATCTTCACCACCGAGGGCGTGCCGACCACTGTCGGCTCCAAGATTCTCGAAGGCTGGATGCCGCCCTACGACGCCACGGTGACCAAGCGCCTCAAGGACGCCGGCATCGTGATCCTGGGCAAGACCAACATGGACGAGTTCGCGATGGGCTCCTCCACCGAGAACAGCGCGTTCGGCCCCACGGGCAACCCCTGGGACCTCACCCGCATCCCCGGCGGCTCGGGCGGCGGCTCCGCCGCGTCCCTCGCCTCCTTCCAGGCGCCGCTGGCCATCGGCACCGACACCGGCGGCTCCATCCGGCAGCCCGCCGCCGTTACCGGCACGGTCGGCGTCAAGCCCACCTACGGCGGCGTCTCCCGGTACGGCATGGTCGCGTTCTCCTCGTCCCTGGACCAGGGCGGCCCCTGCGCCCGCACCGTGCTGGACGCGGCGCTGCTGCACGCGGTGATCGCCGGGCACGACCCGATGGACTCCACGTCCATCGACGCCCCCGTGCCGCCCGTCGTCGAGGCGGCCAGGGCCGGTTCGGTCGAGGGGCTGCGGGTCGGCGTGGTCAAGGAGTTCCGCGGCGAGGGCTTCCAGACCGGCGTGCTGCGGCGCTTCGACGAGGCCGTCGAGCTGCTGCGCGAGCTGGGCGCCGAGGTCGTGGAGCTGTCCTGTCCGTCCTTCGAGGCCGCCCTCGCCGCGTATTACCTGATCGCGCCCTCCGAGTGCTCCTCGAACCTGGCCCGCTTCGACGCCATGCGCTATGGCCTGCGCGTCGGAGACGACGGCACCCGTTCCGCCGAGGACGTCACCTCGCTCACCCGCGAGGCGGGCTTCGGCCCCGAGGTCAAGCGCCGCATCATCCTGGGCACCTACGCCCTCTCGTCCGGGTACTACGACGCCTACTACGGCAGCGCGCAGAAGGCCCGCACGCTCGTCGTCCGCGACTTCGCGCGGGCCTTCGAGCGGGTGGACGTCGTCGTCGCGCCGACCACCCCGACCACCGCCTTCCCGATCGGCGAGCGCGCCGACGACCCGATGGCGATGTACCGAGCCGATCTGTGCACCATCCCCGTGAACCTGGCGGGCAACGCCGCGATGTCCCTCCCCTGCGGCCTGGCCCCCGAGGACGGACTCCCGGTGGGCCTGCAGATCATCGCCCCCGCCATGGCCGACGACCGGCTGTACCGTGTGGGTGCGGCGGTCGAGGCCGCCTTCCGGGCACGCTGGGGACACCCGATTCTGGAGGAGGCGCCCGCGCTATGAGCAAGAAGCAGAAGTCCAAGGCGAGCATGTACCTGTCCCTCGGCACCACGCTGTTCGGGACCTTCAGCGTCGCCAGGCGCCTGAAGGAGGCCCGCAGCGAGGGCGACCGACTCCAGCTCGCGGACGCGATCGTCTCGGCCGCCGCCATCGTCACCAGCGTCGCCCTGCTGGCGCGCGAGCTGCGCCGGGTCGCCGAGGACGACTCCGGCATCCTCAGCGACTGAACGCGGCACCGAGCATCCGAGAGGTAGTACCCCAGTGACGACCGTTACAGAGCTGGTGTCGTACGAGGACGCGCTGACGTCCTACGACCCCGTCATGGGCCTGGAAGTCCATGTGGAGCTCGGCACCAGGACCAAGATGTTCTGCGGCTGCGCCACCACCCTGGGCGCGGAGCCCAACTCGCAGACCTGCCCCACCTGCCTCGGCCTGCCCGGGGCGCTGCCGGTGGTCAACGCCGTCGGCGTGGAGTCCGCCGTCCGTATCGGCCTCGCCCTCAACTGCGAGATCGCGGAGTGGTGCCGCTTCGCCCGGAAGAACTACTTCTATCCGGACATGCCGAAGAACTTCCAGACGTCGCAGTACGACGAGCCCATCGCGTTCGACGGCTACCTGGACGTCCAGCTGGCGGACGGCGAGGTCTTCCGCGTCGGTGTCGAGCGCGCCCACATGGAGGAGGACACCGGCAAGTCCACCCACATCGGCGGCGCGACCGGCCGCATCCACGGCGCCTCGCACTCCCTGCTCGACTACAACCGGGCCGGCATCCCGCTGATCGAGATCGTCACCAGGCCGATCACCGGCGCCGGCGAGCGCGCCCCGGAGATCGCCCGCGCCTACGTGGCCGAGTTGCGCGAGGTCATCCGGGGCCTCGGCGTCTCCGAGGCCCGGATGGAGATGGGCCAGCTCCGCTGCGACGTCAACCTCAGCCTGCGCCCGCACGGCCGGGAGACGTTCGGCACCCGCAGCGAGACCAAGAACGTGAACTCGCTGCGCAGCGTGGAGCGGGCCGTCCGGTTCGAGATCCAGCGGCACGCCGCCGTGCTGAACGCCGGCGGGAGCATCGTCCAGGAGACCCGGCACTTCCACGAGGAGAACGGCAGCACCACCGCCGGCCGCGTCAAGGAGGAGGCCGAGGACTACCGGTACTTCCCGGAGCCCGACCTGGTGCCGATCGCCCCCGCCCGGGAGTGGGTGGACGAGCTGCGGGCCACGCTGCCCGAGCTGCCGCGGCTGCGCCGCAACCGGCTCCGCGAGGAGTGGGGCCTCACGGCCCACGAGATGCAGTCCGTCCTCAACGCGGGCGCCATCGCCCCGATCGTGGCCACCATCGAGGCGGGCGCCGACACCGCCGCGGCCCGCAAGTGGTGGATGGGCGAGCTGGCCCGCCGGGCCAACGAGCAGGGCGTGGAGCTCTCCGCGCTGCCCATCACCCCGGCCCAGGTCGCCCGCGTGGCCGCCCTGGTCACCGAGGGCGCGCTCAATGACAAGCTGGCGCGGCAGGCCATCGAGGGCGTGCTGGCCGGCGAGGGCGAGCCGGACGAGGTGGTCGAGAAGCGCGGGCTGCGGATCGTCTCCGACACCGGGGCCCTGGGCCAGGCCGTCGACGAGGCCATCGCCGCCAACCAGGCCATCGCCGAGAAGGTGCGGGCCGGCAAGGTCGCGGCGGCCGGCGCCCTGGTCGGCGCGGTCATGAAGGCCACCCGCGGCCAGGCGGACGCGGCCATGGCGCGGCAGATGATCCTGGAGCGCCTCGGCGTGACGGAGTGAGGCCCCGCCGCCCCCGGTGGCCGCCCGCCCGGCCGACCCGTTCGGGTTGACGTGGCGGGAGCGGGACAGTGTTGTCGTTGGTGGCGGCGGGGCGGAGTAATCGGCGGATAGCGCGTGAGTTGTTCATCTCGCCGACGACGGCGAGTGCGCATGTGTCGAACATGCTGGCGAAGCTGGAGGTGCCGGGCCGGGGGAGGCCGCCGCCCTCGCCCACCGGCTGGGTCTCACCCGGCCGCCGGCGGTCACCGGCTGAGGGGGCGGTCAGTGGAGCTGGTCGAGGAGCGCCAGCGCGACCCGCGTCTGGTATTCGGCCTGGTCCTCCACGGGCACCGGGCGGGGCGTGAAGTCCCGCTCCAGCCGGGCGCACCACTGGCGCAGCAGCCGCTCCAGCGTGCCCCGCACGCCGGCGGTCGCGGCGGCGGCCGGGCCGGTGCCCGGCGCGGGCAGGGTGCGCAGCAGCATCGCGGCCGACCGCATCACCAGCCGCCGGGCCGCGATGTCCAGCCCGGCGACGCGCCCGGTGTTCAGCCGCGGCCCGGTCTCCCGCAGTAGCACCGAAGGCTCCCAGTCCCGGGCCAGCCCCGGCGCGTTCGCGAGGAACTCCTCGATGGCCGGCACCATCGGCTCGGGCCGCTCCAGGTGCGGCCGGGCCGCGTCGAGCTGCTCCAGGATCAGCCGCGCGTCGTGCCGCAGTGCCTCCCCGATCTCCCGCAGCGCCTCGCCGGGCGCCGGATGCGGCGCCGGGTCGGTCGTGGTGTCCGAAGCCCACTGCGGAGCCTCGATCACGGCGGAGACGGTGCCGTAGCGGAACGGATAGAGCCAGGTGGACCTGGCGGTGCTGTCGGGCAGCGACTCGAACTGGTCGATCCCGCCCGGCGGCGGCATCGTGTAGACGCCGGGGGCCGGACTGGGCCAGTGGAAGGCGTCGAACGGGCCGGGGTCGAGCGGGATGTCCAGCTCGGCGGCGGCCCGTTGCAGCGGTGCCACCACGGTGGGCAGGTCGTGGGTGAGCTGCACCCAGCCGCCGCCCACCTCGGAGCCGTGCAGCGAGCACTGGAGCACGGGCCGCAGCTCGTCCAGGAGCTGGACGATGGTCCGGGTCTCGGGCAGCGGCGGCTCACCCCGGGCCGGCAGCCACTCGGGCTGCTCGGCGAAGGCCGGCCGGAAGAAGTGCCGGTAGTACCGGGTGAGGGAGGCGGGCGTCCGCAGCCAACCCTCGTTGTGGCGGGCGCCGTCCGGGTCGGCGCAGAGCAGGAAGTGCCATGAGGTCCCGTGGAGCCCCGCCACCCGGTCGGCGAGCCTGAGCGCGGTCATCCCGCCGATCGGCTCGTTGGCGTGGGCGCCCGCGACGACCAGTACGTTCGCCGGGCCGGTGCCGGCCGACAGCAGCAGCAGCGGGTGGCCGAGGCGGGACTTGCCGACCTGGCGCAGGAGGAACAGGTCGGGGTCACGGTCGACCAGTGACTCGGCCGCGGCGGCGAGCTGGTCGACGGTCTTGTAGGCCATGACTCAGCCGCCGGTCGGGCCCGAGTGCGCTGGCCGAGCCTGCTGAGCCATGGAGCACCTCCGGGAGTGGCGGTCGCGTCACGTGGAGTCAGTACACCCACGGCCCAGTCGGCCGTCAAGGGCAACTCCCCCGCATCGGACGCACATTGACGCCACCCGTATGCGGAGGCGAACGGTCCTGGCGGTGCCTGAGCACCCCTGGTGAGGAGGGCTGAGGACCCCGCGTACGGCGAAGTTCCGGATGTTGCCCGATGTGGCGGACCCCCCTGGGAGAGGAGTGTTACCAGTAGCCCGGGAACACCGGGTGACCAGCCAGGACGAGGGAAGCGGATCATGTTCCAGGACTTCGGGAGCGTCGAGGCCCGCATGGAGATCCTCCGCCGGGAGGCCGAGCGGGAGCGGCTGGCGGCCGAGGTGCGCGCGGCGCGCCGCGATTCCGCCGCCACGAAGCCCGAGGGGCGGGTGAGAACGGAACGGGAGGCGGACGTATCGCCCGGAGGAAGGATTCGCGGCGGACGGCGGTGGGTCCTGCGCTGGGGCGCGGGCGCCTGACAGCGGTCGGACGGGTTGTCAGACGTGTGGGCGATGCTGCCGGGCATGCGGAACAGAACGGTCAGCCCCGTCTTCATCGGCCGCGGTCCCGAGCGGGCCGCGCTGTCCGAGGGCTCGCCCGGGCGGGGGGGGGCGCTGCTCGTCCTGGCGCACGCGGTGGCGGCGGAGCTCGGTGCCCGCCCGCTGACGGCGGAGATCGAGCGGCTGGCCCAGCGGGCGCGGCTGTCGCGGGTGGCCCAGGACCCGGAGGGCGTGGAGCCCGACGGGCCGGAGCGGTTCGGGTTGACGTGGCGGGAGCGGGATGTGTTGTCGTTGGTGGCGGCGGGGCGGAGTAATCGGCGGATAGCGCGGGAGTTGTTCATCTCGCCGACGACGGCGAGTGCGCATGTGTCGAACATGCTGGCGAAGCTGGAGGTGTCGGGCCGGGGGAGGCCGCCGCCCTCGCCCACCGGCTGGGCATCGTGGGCGCGGACCGGACCGCCGCGGCGGGGTAGCCCCCGCTCACCCCCGTCCCGTCCCATCCCGTCCCATCCCGTCCCGTCCCTCCCCGCCCGAACCGGCCGCGCGCGGGCCCCGCCTAGCCTGACGGCATGACCACAACCGCCGACATCTGGCTGCCGTACCCCGCCGCCGAGCTCGGGCCGCTCCCCGAGTCGCTGACCTATCTGCACTGGGACGGGAGGGGCGATTTCCCCGCCGACCCGGCCCGCTGCGCCTTCTACACCGTTCCCTATCTCCAGGGCACGGAGGCCGCCTGCCGCCCGCTGGAGCGGATGACGCGGGTCCGCGTCGTGCAGACCCTCACCGCGGGCGTCGACCACATGCTGCCCGCCCTGCCCCTGCTGCCGCCCGGCGCGCTGCTGTGCAACGCGGGTGAGCTGCACAACACCAGCACCGCCGAGCTGGCCCTCGCGTTGATCCTCGCCGCCCAGCGCGGCATCCCGGACGCGGTGCGCGCCCAGCCCGCCGAGCGCTGGGCGCCCGCGTTCCGCCCGTCGCTCGCCGACCGGCGGGTGCTCATCGTCGGGTTCGGGGGGATCGGCGCCGCGATCGAGGACCGGCTGCTCCCGTTCGAGGTCGCCGAGGTGATCCGGGTCGCCTCCCGCGCCAGAACGACCGCGCGCGGCCCCGTGCACGGCGTCGACGAGCTGCCCGGCCTGCTGCCGCGCGCCGAGATCGTCGTGCTGGCCACCCCGCTCACCGAGACGACCCGGGGCCTGGCCGGCGCCGACTTCCTCGCCCGGATGCCGGACGGTGCCCTGCTGGTCAACGTGGCGCGCGGCCCGGTGGTGGACACCAAGGCGCTCCTCGCCGAGCTGGATTCGGGCCGCCTGCGCGCCGCGCTCGACGTCACCGACCCCGAACCGCTGCCCGCGGGGCACCCGCTCTGGCACGCCCCCGGCACGCTGATCACCCCGCACGTGGGCGGGCCCTCGACGGCGTTCCTGCCCCGGGCCGCCCGGCTCCTGCGCGGACAACTGGCGCGCTTCGCGGCGGGTGAGCCCCCTCAGTACGTCGTCGCGACCGGTGGTGCGCCCCTGGCTTAGGCCACAGCTTCCCCTTTGCTGTCACTCTGGGTAAGATTGATATGCCACTGAGTGACGCTTCTGGTGTATCGTCCGTCGCGGGCGAGCCCGGAACGAGAGGGGGGCGACAGGCGCATGCACCACCCATGGACCCACCGGCGATCCGCCGAGGAGCACGTGGCCGGACCGCTCGGCGGCCCGATCCCGAGGCTGGCGCTCGGCGCCGTCTGCACCGGCTACGCGGTGGGCGCCGCGCTCGGCTGGGGTTCTCCGTATGTCGCGCTGGTGATGGGCGACGTCGGGCTGAGCGCCGCCGCTCTCCTCGCCGCCGGCTCCTGCCTGTGGTATGCCCACACGCGAGCCGGCGAATTCCGCGCCGCCTGGGTCCTGTTCGGCGTCTCCTCGCTGATGATGGCCCTGGGGAACGCGGTCTGGGGGTGGTACGAGGTCGTGCTGCGGGAGCCCGTTCCCCGCGTCTCGTTCGCCGACGTCTGCTTCCTGCTCTTCGCGCCGCTGGCCATCGTCGGGCTGCTCATGCTCGCCAAGCGGCCCGTCACCTTGGGCGGCTGGGTCTGCCTCGTCCTGGACGCCTGGCTGATCGGCGGCTCCCTGATGACGCTCTCCTGGAGCGTCGCGCTGGCCCAGACCGCCCACCGGCAGGCCGAGAGCGTGCCCTGCGCCGCCCTCGCCCTGGCCTATCCGCTGCTGGACATCGCGCTGGTCAGCGTGGTCCTGGTGCTGCACTTCCGGCGGACCGCCGCGCACCGCAGGGCGATCGACACGGCGATCGGCGCCCTGGCGCTGACCGTGCTGTGCGACGCGCTGTTCACCTCGCCCGTGCTGCGCGAGCAGTACAGCTCGGGGCGGCTGCTCGACGCGGGCTGGTTCGCCGGTTCGCTGATGCTGGCCTGCGCGCCCTGGATGGCCGGCCGCGCGGGGCCGGCGGAGCCCGCCGGGGAGGAGGTCGCCGAGCACTCGTTCTGCACCGCGCGCTCCGCCCGCCCGCTGGCCGGGACGCTCGCCGCCCTCGCCCCCTATCTCACCGCCGCCGTCTGCGTCCTGAGCCTGCTGTTCACGTTCATCGGCGGGCGCCGCGTGGACCGGGCGGTCGTCGTCATCGCCTGCGCCGTCGTCCTCGCCCTCCTCGTGCGCCAGGGCATCACCCTGATGGACAACGTCTCGCTGACCAGGGAGCTGGCTCACCGGGAGAGCTATTTCCGGTCCCTGGTGCAGGGATCGAGCGACGTGATCATGATCTCCGACCCGGACGGCAGGCTGCGGTACGTCAGCCCGGCCGCCACCGGGGTGTACGGCCAGGACGCCGACCGGCTGATGGGCAGCCACCTGGCCGACCACATCCACCCCGACGACCTCGGCCGCGTGCTGCACGAGCTGCGCCGCTTCTCCACCGTCCCGGCCGCCCGCGAGCACGCCACCCGCGTCGAGTGCCGGGTCCGGCACGGCGCCGGCCACTGGCTCAATGTCGAATCCGGCGTCAAGCGCCACGATGGCGGCCTGATCTTCAACAGCAGAGACGTCACCGAGCGGGTCCGGCTTCAGGCCCAGCTCCAGCACAGCGCCTCCCACGACGCGCTGACCGACCTGCCCAACCGCGCCCTTTTCGTCGAGCGGCTGCGGCTGGCCCTCAGCGGCACGCACGGTGGCGACCCGGACGCCGCCGTGCTCTACATCGACCTCGACGGTTTCAAGGCTGTCAACGACTCCGTGGGCCACCAGGCCGGCGACGAGCTGCTGATCCAGGCCGCCCAGCGGCTGCGCGAGTCCGTGCGGATGGGCGACACCACCGCGCGGCTCGGCGGCGACGAGTTCGCCGCGCTCATCACCGGGGACAGCGGCGGTGAGCCCCGGTCCCGGGAGCACCGCATCCTGGAGATCGCCGAGCGGGTGCGCGCCGCGCTCTCCCGGCCCTACGTGGCGGACGGCCGGGAGGCGCGCGTCGCGGCCAGCATCGGCGTCGCCTTCGCTGAGCCGGGCGTCACCCCGGCCGCCCTGATGCGCAACGCCGACCTGGCGATGTACCGGGCCAAGCAGTCGGGCAAGGGCCGAGTCGAGCTGTACGCCCCGCAGCTCCAGTCCGACGCCGTGCGCCGCACCGAGGTGGCCGACCGGCTCCGGAGCGCCCCGCACGCCGAGGAGCTGGCGCTGCTCCACCAGCCCGTCGTCGCGCTGTCCGACGGCCGGATCCTCGCCGTCTCCGCCCAGGCCCGCTGGCGCTCCGCGCACGGCCTGCTGTCCACCCCGCTGGAGCTCCTGCGCGGCGCCCGCCGGGAGCCGTTCGCCCCCGGCGTGGCCCCGGACGACGACCGCCTCGCCGAGCTGACGGGCTGGCTGCTGGAGCAGGCCCTCGCCGAGGCGGGCCGGCGGCACCGCAAGGGGTTCACGGTCCCGGTCAGTGTGCGGATGCCCAGCGGCCGGCTCGTCGACCGCGCCCTGAGCGCGAGCGGCCTGGAGACCCTGCTCGGCCGGCACGGCCTGCCGCCCGAGGCCCTGATGATCGAGCTCTCCGAGGCATGCACCGTGATCGGCTCCGAGGAGCTGCGCGACCGGCTGGCCGACCTCAGCCGGCTCGGTGTCGGCGTCGCGCTGGGCGGCTTCGGCAGCGGCACCGCCGCGGCGGCCCTGCACCGGCTGCCCGTCGATCTGGTCCGCCTCGACGGCGAGCTGGTGGACGGCCTGCTGGACTCCCCGCGGCTGCGCAAGATCGTCGCCGGGCTGCTGCGGATGGCCTCCGACCTGGGCATCGACTCCCTGGCCGACGGGGTGGACTCGGCCGAGCAGGCCGTCGCCCTGCGCGCCATGGGCTGCCGCCGCGGCCAGGGCCTGGCGTTCAGCGAGCCCCTGGAGGGGGCCCGGCTGCGCCGGGTGCTGGACGACGGCCGACTCCCGGTGCCGACCGAGCCCGGCCAGCTCCCCGGCCCGCTGCCTGTCCCGTCCGCGCGCCCGGCCCGGGCCGCCGGCCGGGAGGAGCGAGAGGAGCACGCGGAGCGGCCCGCGCCCGCCGATTCCGCCGCCTCACCCATCGCGCCGACCTAGCGAGCCCACATAGTGAGACGTCAAACACGCTCGCTTGACACGCGCCGGGAGAGGAGAGCAGTGTCTGATCCATGCGCACCCGAATTCTCGTACTTGGACGGCGCGTCGGCTGACCCCGGGATCACCCCGTGGGCCCCCAGCGGCGCGCTCCCCCTCGCATGCCTCACGGCACGAGGGGTTTTTTGTTGCGACGACACCCGTCGCGCAGGCATCACCGACCAGCACCCGCATCAGCACCACCACCCTCACATCCCGAGAAGAGAACGCCGATGACCGAGCAGGCCACCGGGGCACCGAAGCCTCAGCCGCGGGCCCCTCGCAGCGGAGCACCGCAGCAGCCCACCGCCGCCACCATCGAGCACGTGACGGGCGCGCAGTCCCTCATCCGCTCCCTCGAAGCCGTGGGTGCCGACACGGTCTTCGGCATCCCCGGCGGCGCCATCCTCCCCGCCTACGACCCGATGATGGACTCGACCACCGTCCGCCACATCCTCGTCCGCCACGAGCAGGGCGCGGGCCACGCGGCCACCGGCTACGCGCAGGCCACCGGCAAGGTGGGGGTGTGCATGGCCACCTCGGGGCCGGGTGCCACCAACCTGGTGACCCCCATCGCGGACGCCCACATGGACTCGGTGCCGCTGGTCGCCATCACCGGTCAGGTGGCCAGCCGCACCATCGGCACCGACGCCTTCCAGGAAGCCGACATCTGCGGCATCACCCTGCCGGTCACCAAGCACAACTTCCTGGTCACCGACCCCGCCGACATCCCGCGCGTCATCGCCGAGGCGTTCCACATCGCCTCCACCGGCCGCCCCGGCCCGGTCCTGGTCGACATCGCCAAGGACGCCCTCACCGGCGCGACCACGTTCTCCTGGCCGCCCACCCAGGACCTCCCCGGCTACCGCCCGGTCAGCCGCCCGCACGCCAAGCAGATCCGCGAGGCGGCCCGGCTGCTCGCCGAGGCCAGGCGCCCGGTGTTCTATGTCGGCGGCGGCGTCATCAAGGCCAGGGCCTCGGCCGAGCTGAGGGCGCTGGCCGAGCTGACCGGGGTGCCGGTCACCACCACGCTGATGGCCCTGGGCTCCTTCCCCGACAGCCACCCCCAGCACCTGGGCATGCCCGGCATGCACGGCTCGGTCGCCGCCGTCACCGCCCTCCAGAAGGCCGACCTGATCGTCGCCCTCGGCGCCCGCTTCGACGACCGCGTCACCGGCCGCATCGACTCCTTCGCGCCCCTCGCCAAGATCGTGCACGCCGACATCGACCCGGCCGAGATCGGCAAGAACCGGCTCGCGGACGTCCCGATCGTCGGTGACGTCAAGGAGGTCATGGCCGACCTGACCGCCGCCCTGAGCGGCGAGGAGTTCGCCGCCACGCGCGGCCCCGAGGCCGCCGACCGGTACGCCGCCTGGTGGCGCCAGCTCGACCGGTGGCGCGAGACGTACCCGCTGGGCTACGACCTGCCGTCGGACGGCACGCTCTCCCCGCAGCAGGCCATCGAGCGCATCGGCCGGCTCGCCCCGCCCAACACGATCTTCACCGCGGGCGTCGGCCAGCACCAGATGTGGGCCGCCCACTACCTGCCCTTCGAGCGCCCCGGCACCTGGCTCAACTCCGGTGGCCTGGGCACCATGGGGTACTCGGTCCCGGCCGCGATGGGCGCCAAGGCCGGCCGTCCGGACGCCACGGTCTGGGCGATCGACGGCGACGGCTGCTTCCAGATGACCAATCAGGAGCTGGTCACCGCCGCGCTGAACAACATCCCGATCAAGGTCGCCATCATCAACAACGGCGCGCTGGGCATGGTCCGCCAGTGGCAGACCCTCTTCTACAACCAGCGGTACTCCAACACCGTCCTGCACTCGGGACCGGACTCCCCGGCCTCGCCGGCCGCGGGCGCCGGCACCCGTGTCCCCGACTTCGTCAAGCTCGCCGAGGCCATGGGCTGCGTCGGCCTGCGCTGCGAGGACCCCGCGCAGCTCGACGCGGTCATCGAGAAGGCCAACGCGATCAACGACCGCCCCGTCGTCGTCGACTTCATCGTCCACGAGGACGCCATGGTCTGGCCGATGGTCGCCGCCGGCACCTCCAACGACGAGGTCATGGCGGCCCGCGGGGTCCGCCCCGACTTCAGCGACGCCGACGACTGACCCACACGCCGAGGTAGCGAACCGACATGTCCAAGCACACTCTCTCCGTCCTGGTGGAGAACAAGCCCGGCGTCCTCTCCCGGATCACGTCGCTCTTCTCCCGCCGCGGTTTCAACATCGACTCCCTCGCGGTCGGCACGACCGAGCACCCCGATGTCTCCCGCATCACCATCGTGGTCAACGTCGAGGCGCTCCCCCTCGAACAGGTCACCAAGCAGCTCAACAAGCTGGTCAACGTGCTCAAGATCGTCGAGCTGGACCCGGCGGCGGCCGTTCACCGCGAGCTCGTTCTGGTGAAAGTCCGCGCCGACAACGACACCCGCTCCCAGATCGTCGAGATCGTCCGGCTCTTCCGTGCCAAGACCGTCGATGTCGCGCCCGAGGCCGTCACCATCGAGGCCACCGGCAGCAGTGACAAGCTGGAGGCCATGCTGCGCATGCTGGAGCCGTTCGGCATCAAGGAGCTGGTCCAGTCCGGCGCCATCGCCATCGGGCGCGGCGCGCGGTCCATCACCGACCGCTCGCTGCGCGCCCTGGACCGGACCGCATAGCGAGACCGTCCGTCCACCACCCGTCCGCACCGCTTACGGTGGTCCGCAGGCGCGGGACCACCCGCCAGGCAACAACAAGGAGAAGTCTCAAGTGGCCGAGCTGTTCTACGACGATGACGCCGACCTGTCCATCATCCAGGGCCGCAAGGTCGCGGTCCTCGGTTACGGCAGCCAGGGCCACGCCCACGCGCTGTCGCTGCGCGACTCGGGCGTCGACGTCCGGGTCGGCCTGCACGAGGGCTCGAAGTCCCGGGTCAAGGCCGAGGAGCAGGGCCTGCGCGTGGTGACGCCCGCCGAGGCCGCCGCCGAGGCCGACGTGATCATGATCCTGGTGCCCGACCCGATCCAGGGCAAGGTCTACGAGGAGTCCGTCCGTGACAACCTCCGGCCGGGCGACGCCCTCTTCTTCGGCCACGGCTTCAACATCCGCTTCGGCTTCATCCAGCCCCCGGCCGGCATCGACGTGTGCATGGTCGCCCCCAAGGGCCCGGGCCACCTGGTGCGCCGGCAGTACGAGGAGGGCCGCGGCGTCCCGTGCATCGCGGCGGTGGAGCAGGACGCCACCGGCGGCGCGTTCCCGCTGGCGCTCTCCTACGCCAAGGCCATCGGCGGCACCCGGGCGGGCGTCATCAAGACCACCTTCACCGAGGAGACCGAGACCGACCTCTTCGGCGAGCAGGCGGTGCTGTGCGGCGGCACCTCGGCGCTGGTGAAGGCCGGCTTCGAGACGCTGGTCGAGGCCGGGTACCAGCCGGAGATCGCGTACTTCGAGTGTCTGCACGAGCTCAAGCTGATCGTGGACCTGATGTACGAGGGCGGCCTGGAGAAGATGCGCTGGTCGGTCTCCGAGACCGCCGAGTGGGGCGACTACGTCTCCGGCCCGCGCGTCGTCAACGCCGAGACCAAGGCGGAGATGAAGCGGATCCTGGGCGAGATCCAGGACGGCAGCTTCGCGAAGAACTGGATGGCCGAGTACGCGGCGGGCCTGCCGCGTTACAACGAGTACAAGAAGACGGACGGCGACCACCTCCTGGAGACCACGGGCCGTGAGCTGCGCAAGCTCATGAGCTGGGTCGACGACGAGCGCTGACGTTCCGGCCGTCCTTCGGCCACACCCCACCGCGGGAGTTCGCTCGATCGGGCGGTGGCCTCCGTCAGCAGTCTGGCGGGCCGCCACCGCGCCGATACACTGCACTGCAGCGCCAATTCGCGTCACAGGCTCACAGCGTCGTGCGTCTCCACGCGGCCTTCTCCCTCTCTCCCCGCCGTCGGCCGTCGGGACCCGGCCCACCGCAAAGGACCAGTGAGACCTGTGAGCAAGCCTGTCGTACTCATCGCCGAAGAGCTTTCCCCCGCGACCGTCGACGCCTTGGGCCCGGATTTCGAGATCCGGCACTGCGACGGCGCGAACCGCGCCGAGTTGCTGAGCGCGATCGCGGATGTGGACGCCGTCCTGATCCGCAGCGCCACCAAGGTGGACGCCGAGGCGATCGCCGCCACCCGCCGCCTCAAGGTCGTCGCCCGCGCGGGCGTCGGCCTGGACAACGTGGACGTGGCCGCCGCCACCAAGGCGGGCGTGATGGTCGTCAACGCCCCCACCTCGAACATTGTCACCGCCGCCGAGCTCGCCTGCGGCCTGCTCATCTCCACGGCGCGCAGCATCCCGCAGGCCAACGCCGCGCTGAAGAACGGCGAGTGGAAGCGGAGCAAGTACACCGGCGTCGAGCTGTCCGAGAAGACCCTCGGCGTCGTCGGCCTGGGCCGCATCGGGCTGCTGGTCGCCCAGCGCATGGCCGCGTTCGGCATGCAGGTCGTGGCCTACGACCCCTATGTGCAGCCTGCCCGCGCCGCGCAGCTCGGCGTCAAGCTGCTCACCCTGGACGAGCTGCTCGCCACCGCCGACTTCATCAGCGTCCACCTGCCGAAGACGCCCGAGACCCTGGGCCTCATCGGCGATGAGGCGCTGCACAAGGTCAAGCCGTCGGTCCGCATCGTCAACGCGGCCCGCGGCGGCATCGTGGACGAGGCCGCCCTGCTCAGCGCCCTGAAGGAGGGCCGGGTGGCCGGCGCCGGTCTCGACGTCTACGCGACCGAGCCCTGTACGGACTCGCCGCTGTTCGAGTTCGACACCGTGGTCTGCACCCCGCACCTGGGCGCCTCGACCGGCGAGGCCCAGGAGAAGGCCGGCATCTCCGTCGCCAAGTCGGTGCGGTTGGCGCTGGCCGGCGAGCTGGTGCCCGACGCGGTCAACGTGCAGGGCGGCGTCATCGCCCAGGACGTGCGGCCGGGGCTGCCGCTGGCCGAGAAGCTGGGCCGCATCTTCACCGCCCTGGCCGGCGAGGTCGCCCAGCGGCTCGACGTCGAGGTGTGCGGCGAGATCACCCAGCACGACGTCAAGATCCTGGAGTTGTCCGCGCTCAAGGGCGTCTTCGAGGACGTGGTGGCCGAGACGGTGTCGTATGTCAACGCGCCCCTCTTCGCGCAGGAGCGCGGTGTCGAGGTGCGGCTGACCACCAGCTCCGAGTCGCCCGACCACCGGAACCTGATCACCGTGCGCGGCACCCTCACCAGCGGCGAGGTCGTGTCCGTCTCGGGCACCCTGGCCGGGCCGAAGTACCTGCAGAAGATCGTCGCCATCGGCCAGCACACCGTGGATCTCGCGGTCGCCGACCACATGGCGTTCCTCCGCTACACCGACCGCCCCGGCATCGTCGGTGCCCTCGGCCGCATCCTGGGCGAGGCCGAGATCAACATCGCGGGCATGCAGGTGGCCCGCGCCGAGGAGGGCGGCGAGGCGCTGATCGCCCTGACCGTGGACGGCACCATCCCGGCGCCGGTGCTCGCCGAGATCGCCGACGAGATCGGCGCCACCTCGGCCCGCGGGGTCAACCTCACCGACTGAGCGCCGCCCTCGCGGGCGTCGCGTGAGACGGCCGCGCCGTTCATCCGTGGGGCAGGATGACGGCGCGGCCGTTGACCTGTCCGGCGTGCAGCCGCTCGTAGGCCAGCGGTGCTTCGTCAATGCCGTACGTCTCCACCTGGACCTCGACGGCACCGGCCCTGGCCAGGGCCAGCACCTCGCCCAGCTCGCCCCGGCTGCCCCAGTACGGCGCGGTCACCTCCACGTCGAACGCCGTGGTGCTGATGCCGACCGGCAGCGCCCCGCCGCCGATGCCGACGATCGCCACATCGCCCTCCACGGCGGCGACCGCGCCCGCCGTGGTGACGGTGGCCTGGGCGCCCACGAAGTCGAAGACCGCCTGCGCGCCGAGCCCGCCGGTCAGCCGCCGGACGTGCTCGGGGGCGTGTTCGTCCGAGAGCACGGTCTCGTGCGCCCCGACCTCGCGGGCCAGTGCGAGCTTCTCCTCGGAGACGTCCAGCGCGACGACCCGGCTCGGGGTCAGCGCGCGCAGGAGTTGGATGGCGACATGCCCGAGGCCGCCGGTGCCGATCACCACGGCCGTGGAGTCGGCCACCAGCTTGGGCAGTGAGCGCTTGATCGCGTGGTAGGGCGTCAGCCCGGCGTCGGTCAGCGGCACCGACGTCACCGGGTCGAGCCCGGCCAGCGGCAGCAGGAACCGCGCGTCGTCGATCAGCAGGTACTCGGCCATGGCGCCGGGGGCGCCCAGGCCGGGCGGGTAGATGCCCAGTTCGGCGGCGCGCAGGCAGTAGTTCTCCTTGCCCTCGGCGCACTTGGCACACCGCCCGCAGCCCTGCGGGCCGTAGACGGCGACCGGGTCGCCCTCGGCGAGGCCGATGACCCCCTCGCCCAGCGCCTCCACCGTGCCCGTGCCCTCGTGGCCGAGGGTGAGCGGCAGCGCGTACGGGAAGGTCTCGGCGGGCCAGCTCATCACAGCGATGTCGGAGTGGCACACGCCCGCGGCGGCGACCTTCAGCAGTACCTGTCCCGGTCCCGGCTCGGGCTCCGGCACGGTGACGACCTCGGGCGCGGCGCCTATCTCCCGGTACTGGACTGCCTTCATGCGACTTCCCTTCGGCTCCCCGATCCGGAACGAGCGGTGGGCATGCCGTCAGCGTAAGGACGCGCCTCCCGTCCCACCCGCGCCGGGCCGACCCCCGGCAGTGGAACACCGCAGGTCAACGGCGGCATGTCAGCACGGCCCCGAGCTCCGCCATCCGGGTGAACGCGGTCCGCGGGTCCACGCCCTCGTGCGGGGGTGGACCGGCGCGATCCGCTCCCTTCGCCATGGTCCGCCGCCGAGCGCGTCCCGGCCGACACCGCGCGTCGGCTCGCGGACCCACGGGTCATGGGGGGGCCACGACGTCGCGCGCACGGGTTCCTGCGGAAACGCCGGAATCGGGGCTCGACGCGCGTTCGTCCCGTCGGTGGGGCTCGCGCGATCCGTCCGCGTCGCCCTGCCCCGCCGAGAGCGCGCCCTCGGAGATGGTGGGCGAACAGCACGGGCTGGGCGGGATGGAGGTGGGTGAAGCCGGGGGCGTATGTGCCCCGGTGCCGGCGGGCCAGGCCGACCAGGGAGTCCTGAAGGTCCAGCACGGCGACGGCCAGCGTGCGGGACCGGTCGCGCCGAGAGAGCCGCAGGTCGTTGGCGGCCTGGTCGTTGCGGGACCGGCCGGCGCGGAGCGTGCCGCTCACCGTGCCGCGACGCTCGGTCAGTACGCGCTCCAGGAAGGTGTGCACGTCCTCGTCGCCGGGTGCGGGCCGCTCCCGGCGACGAGGACGTCGGCGTCCAGCTCGCCGATGGCCGTGAGCAGGCGGTCCAGTTCACCCGCGTCGAGGATGCCGGCCCGGTGCAGTTCCCTGGCGTGGGACCGGGAGCCCGCCAGGTCTAGGGGGCGAGGTCGACATAGCTGGGTTCCGACCGGGAAAGCGCGGTCAGGGCGGGGTCCGGTTCGGCATTGAACCGGCCGCGCCACAGACGCTCGGCGACGATGGGCAACGGTGTCACCTCTCAGAAAACGGTGTTTTCCGAGAAGGTGGAAGCCCCTTGTCTCGGACGTATGCCGGTCCGCGAACGGAAGTGTCTCGATGACCGCGATGACCGCGATGACCGCGATGACCGCGATGACCGCGATGACCGCGACGCGCCGGAGACGGCCTGCGGGCCGAAAGTTCAGCCCGGCTCGGCCCGGCTCAGCCCGGCGGGAACTCCGCGTCGAGGGCGGCGATCTCGCGTGCGAACCGGGCGCGGGCGGCGGCCTTCTCGGCGGGTGGGAGCCAGGCCGCCTCGATGCCCGCCAGGGACATCTCCCGCAGCCGTGCCGCGGACAGGCCGATGGTCTCGGCCGCGATCCGGTACTCCCCGGCCAGGCTGGTCGGGAACATGCCGGGGTCGTCGGAGGCGAGGATGACGTTGAGTCCGGCCGCCGCCATGGCGCCGATGGACGCGCGCCGCCAAGGCCGCCACGACCTGCGGGAGGTCGTCGAGATGACGGTGAACGGCACGCCCTCGTCGCGGCATCGCGCGACCAGGGCGTCGTCCTCCAGCACGTAGTAGCCGTGGTCGATACGGTCACAGCCGAGCAGGTCCAGGCAGGTGCGGGTGTTCTCCGCGACGGGCGCGTGCTCGGAGGAGTGCGCCGTACGGCGCAGCCCCGCCGCGCCCGCCAGCCGGTAGGCGTCGGCGAACCGCTCGGGCGGTCCGGCCAGTTCCAGGTTGACCAGCCCGATCCCGGCCAGGTAGTCGTTCGGCCGGTCGGCCACCTTCCGGACGAAGGCCAGCGCCTCCTCCGCGTCGCGGCTGCGGTCGATGGAGGCGATCAGCCGCCCGGTCATACCGAAGTCGCGTTCCGCCAGCTTGATGCCGTCCACGCAGGCGTCGACCAGGCCATGGAAGCCGAGCGAGGCGAGCTGAGGCGGCACATCGTCGATGTGCAGCTCCACGTGGCGGGTGGCGCTGCGGTGGGCGTCCTCGAACGCCTCATACGTGATGCGGGTGATGTCGTCCGCGCCGCCCAGCGCCGCCATCACCCACTCGCTGGCCCGGAAGAGCGAGTAGGAGACCTCCGGCTCGTCGGTCCCCGCGCCCGACGGCACCGGGATACGGGTGTGCCGGTAGAGGGCGGGATCGGGCGGCAGGGAGTTGATGTCCCGCCAGATGGTCTCCGGCGGGGCGGGCAGGTCGAGTCCCGCGCGGCGTGCCAGGTCGGCGAAGGTCCCGGCGCGGACGGTGCCGATGAGGTGGCAGTGCAGATCCGCTTTCGGCAGGCGTGTCAGGTAGTCGGTGAGGTGCATGGTGAACAGCCCTACTGGCCGGACACCTCCCGCGCGAACCGCTCGACCCATTCGGTGCGGTTGTCCACCATCTGCTCCGGATCGAGCGTCTGGTAGCCCATCGCGACCGGGTCGGCGGCCCCCTCCCCCATGAGGTCGGTGAAGGCCGGGGCGGGTTCCACGTCGGGCCGCACCGGGAGGTCGGTGGCGGTGGTGGCCTGCTGGGCCTCCTGGGAGAGCATGTAGTCGATGAAGGCGTGGGCGCCCTCGGTGTTCGGCGCGCCCTCGGGGATCATCAGGCGGTTGGTGGCCATGTAACGGCCCTCCGCCGGCGGGGTCCAGCTCACCGGCTGGCCGGACTCGATCAGCGGCGGGACGAAGCCGATGATGGTCGGCACGGCGGCGATCTCGCCCTGCGTGATGAGGTTCGTGACCTCAGTGGTCGCGGTGTAGAACTGCAGGATGTCCGGCGCCCATTCGCCCATGGTGGAGAACGCCGAGTCGACGTCGTAGGGGCCGTCGCCGTTCGCTTCGCCGATGCCGGAGACGGTGAGCTGCCCGGCGGTGGCGGAGATGTCGGGGAGGGCCAGGCGGCCGGCGTAATCCGGGTTGCCGAAGAGGGACCAGTCGGCGGCCTGTTCGGCGCTCAGCTCGTCCGTCCGGTAGAGGATGCCGTTGAGCTGGTAGGTGTAGGCGGGGCCGGCGTAGGCGTCGTCGAGGGCGAAGTCGCTGAGGGCGTCGAGGTTGGGCACGTCCTCGGCGTCGAACTCCTGGAAGAGATCCTGGGATTGGCCCAGCGCGGCGAAAGTGTCGGAGATGAGCATCACGTCGATGCCCGGGTCGCCGGCGGCGAGCTGGAGCTGGGTGAGGCGGTCGGCGTTGCTGCCGTTCTCGATCTCGACGTTGGCGCCGGTGGCCTCCTCGAACGGCTCGACGACGTTGGCCTCGAATTCCTCGACGCCGAACGGGAAGGCGCTCACCACGATGGTGGAGCCGGCCAGCCCCTCCGAGCCGCCGTCGGAGGAATCGGAGCCGGAGCCGGAGTCGGATCCGCAGGCGTTGAGGGCGAGCACGGCCGTTATCGTTCCGGCGGCGATCGCGCCGGCGCGCGGGGTGGGTCTTGTCATGATCTGGGCCTGGCCTTTCTGGTGGTGGTGCTGGGGAGTTGGGGACTGCGGAGGGTCAGGGAACGGCGCGCCGCGCGTCGGGTCACGCGGCGAGCGGAACGAGGTGGTCGGGCGTGGCGGAGACGGTGACCCGGCCGCCGGGCAGCAGGGCCGGCAGGTCTTCGGGGGCCACCGTGTCGCGGCGGACGGAGGCGATCAGCGGCACCGTGGCGCCGGTGGCGTCGACGGCCTCCAGGGCGACCCGGAGTTCGACGCCGCGGTAGGCGATGGAGGTGACGGTGGCGGGCACGGTGGTGCCGTCGGCCGCTCCGGGCGCCGCCCCGGCCGCCGTCCCGTCGTCGCCCGGCCGCACGGTGAGCAGTTCGGGCCGCACGGTGACCAGGCCGCGGGAGGGCAGGTGGAAGAAGTTCTCGTAGCCGAGGAACTCGGCGACGAAGCGGTTGGCCGGAGCGGGGAAGAGGTCGTCCGGCGGGCCCTCCTGCATCACCCGGCCGGTGTTCATCACCACCATGCGGTCGGACATCTCCAACGCCTCCTCCTGGTCATGGGTGACCAGCACGACGGTGAGTCCGGTCTCCGCCTGGATGCGGCGGATCTCGCCGCGCATCTGCACGCGGAGCCGGGCGTCGAGGTTGGACAGTGGCTCGTCGAGCAGCAGGAGCCGGGGGCGGATGACGATCGCGCGGGCGAGGGCGACGCGCTGCTGCTGGCCGCCGGAGAGCGCCTTGGGGCGGCGGTCCGCGAGGTGGCCCAGGCCGACGAGGTCGAGTGCCTCGCCGACCCGGCGGGTGCGTTCGGCGCGGGAGACCTTGCGCAGCTTGAGGCCGTAGCCGACGTTGTCGGCGACGCTCAGGTGCGGGAAGAGCGCGTACGACTGGAACACCATGCCCAGATCGCGCTTCTCCGGCGGGGTCCTGGTGACGTCCCGGCCGCCGATGGTGATGGTGCCGGAGCTCGGGGTGAGGTATCCGGCGAGCATCCGCAGCGAGGTGGTCTTGCCGCAGCCACTCGGCCCGAGCAGGGTGGTCAGCTCGCCGTCCCGGATGGCCAGGTTCAGTGAGTCGACCGCGGTGAACTCCCCGAAACGGCGGCTGACCTCGGTGAACTCGGCGGCGGTGGTCATCGGTTGATCCCTCCGAAGATGCGGGCGAAGCCGAGGATCCGCTCGGCGGCGAAGGCGAGCGCGACGGTGCCGGCCAGCAGCAGCGTGGACATGGCGGCGACGATCGGCGTGTAGTTCTGCTGGACGTAATCGAGCATGGTGACCGGCAGGGTGCGGAAGTCGCGGGACTGCAGCAGCAGCGAGATCGGCACGTTGTTGAACGAGGTGACGAAGCTCAGCAGGGCCGCCGAGATGATCCCGGGCCGCAGTACCGGCAGCGTCACGGTCCGGAACGTGCGCCAGGGCGAGGCGCCCAGGCCGCGGGCCGCGTCCTCCAGCGTGGGGTCGGCCAGGGCGAGCGAGGCGCCGGTGACGCGGACCGCGTAGGGCAGCAGGATCGCGGTGTGCCCGATGAGCAGGGTACGGAAGTTGTCCAGTTCCAGGTGGAGCATGAACTGCTGGAAGAGGGCGAGCCCGACGACGAGTTCCGGCAGGATCAGCGGGGAGAGGAACAGCCCCTCGACGACCGATCTGCCGGGCAGCCGGCCGCGCATGATGGCGAGCACCGCCGGGATGCCGACGGCGAGCGCGAGCACCGTGGAGACCAGCGCGAGTTGGAGGCTGGAGACCAGGGCCTCCATGAACGGCTCGTAGTCCACGGCCGCCTCGAACCAGCGGAACGAGAAGCCCTCGGGCGGGAACGCGAGGGTCTCCCCCTCGGTGAACGCGGTGGCGACGACGAACAGGATGGGGACGATCATCACCGAGTAGCCCAGCACAGCCAGGGTGTTGGCCAGGGGATGCGAACGCTTCACCGGGTCACCGCCTTCGCCCGGGTGACGACGGTGGCCGCGCTGTAGATGAGGATCACCAGCGTCGTCATGATGACGGCGGTCGCGGAGGCCGCGGCCCAGTCCAGGCTGACGCCGGAGTACCGGAACAGCTGCGTGGCCAGCATCGTCTGGCGGGAGCCGCCCAGCAGATAGGGCGTGGTGTAGGCGGTGACGGAGCCGGCGAAGACCAGCGTGGCGGCCATCGCGATGCCCGGCATGGACAGCGGGATGACGACGCTCCACATGGTGCGTACGCGCCCGGCGCCGAGCCCGCGCGCCGCGTCGTCCAGGCCGGCGTCCACCTGGGCGACGGCGGAGTAGCAGGTGACGATCGCCAGCGGCAGGAAGAGCTGGGTCAGGCCGAGCACCACGGCCAGTTCGGTGTAGAGGAGTTGCGGGGCCTCGTCGGCCAGCCCGAGTCCCTCGATGGCCTGGCCGATGACGCCGTTGCTGCCGAGGACGACGAGCCAGCCGTAGGTACGGACGACGTTGCTCAGCAGCAGCGGGAAGATCGCCAGCGCGAGGAGCGGACCGGCCCACCGGGAGCGGGAGCGGGCGAGCAGGTAGGCGGTGGGGAAGCCGAGCACCAGGCAGATGCCGGTGACGGTCAGGCCGACGCGCAGGGTGCGCAGGATGATCGCCAGATCGTGGGGGTCGCTGAGCATCCGGCCGAGACGGTCGAAGACTTCGCCCGTGGAGACCCTCGGCGGTGACAGCAGCATGGTGAGAGCGGGCGCCAGCACGCCTCCCACGAGCAGCGCGAGCCCGGGGAGCAGCAGCGCCAACGCTATTCGGCGCGATCGGATCATGTGGTTTCTCGGCTGTTCTCTCGAGGTCGCCGACGGGGTTCCTCGGCGGGAGACGGTTCTACCGCCCCAATGCAACCGGTTGTGCAACCGGTTGTGGTGACAGTAGCTTCTCTGCTGAGGATGCGGCTAGGCGGCGTCGTTAACGCTTTGTAAAAGCCACCGGGGTCGATGTGACTGCATGTAGTGTCTGCGGTGGTCACCGTGACCGGTGGCGGAAGTGAAGGGGGTCCTGTGCCGACGTTGGACGATGTCGCCCGCCTGGCGGGGGTCTCGAAGTCCACAGCCTCGCGCGCGCTGGGGCGCCCGTCGCTGGTGGCGCCGGAAACGGCGCTGCGGGTGCGCCGGATCGCCGAGCAACTCGGCTTCGTGCCGAACCGCGCGGCGTCCGCACTGGCCCGGGGGCGTACGGGAGTTGTCGCCGTGGTGGTGCCGACCCTGGAGAACGCGTTCTTCACCCCGATCGTCGGCGGGGCGCAGCGGCGCGCGGCGGAGTCCGGCTCCCAGCTCACGGTGGTGGTCAACGGCCTGGAGTTCGACGAGGACGTGGCGGCCCTCGCCCGGCTGTCCGCCCAGGTCGACGGCTTCCTGCTGACCGCCCCGCGCGGTTCGGACGCCCAGGTGTCGGCGGCCTGCGGTCTCAAGCCGACGGTGCTGATAGACCGTGAGCTGGAGGGCGTCTCCTCGGTGGTCGCCGACACCGCCAGCGCCTTCGCCATGATGGCCCGGCACTTCATCGACCGCGGTCACCGGCACATCGCCCTGGTCGGCGGCACCGACCGCTCGTGGCAGAACGGCCAGCGCCTCGCGGCGGTGCGCGACGTCACCGAGTCCCGGTCCGCGGTGCTGAGCACGTTCGACCCGCTGCCCCCGACCTTCGCCGCCGGCACGGGGATAGCGCCCTCGGTGGCGGAGTCGGGCGCGACGGCGGTCATTCCCTACGCCACCGCGCTGGGCCTGGGCATCATCTTCGCCCTCGGCGCCCGCGGCATCCGGATCCCCGGCGACCTGGCGATCACGATCGAGCGCCCGGTGGCCGACGCGCTGGGCTTCGACACGATGCCCTCGATCGATGTGGACGGCGCGCAGCTCGGCAGCACGGCCATGGGCATGCTCAACGACCTGATGGCCCGGGACGGTTCAGACCCGGCAGCCCCCCTGCGCCTGCCGGTCCCGGTGGTCATCCCCGCGTCCCGGCTGTAGGGGCCCGGTTGACCGACCGGCTTGTCCACCGCATCCACCGCGAGGTGGGACTGGCAGGACGGCCGCGGTGGGGAGTTCGGGGTGGGGCGGGAGATGAGGAGGCTGTCGGGCCTTGCCGCTGGCAGGGCCATCACCATCGACGTGCGCCAGAAACACAGGTGGGCGAACCGCGCGGACTCCGCAGGCTCGGCTACTTCGACATCGCGCATCGGATCGTGGACCCTGCAATGCGCGCATCGGCTACGCGTCCTGCGCCGACATCGCGCATCGAGACGTGGACCCCACAGGTCAGCGCAGCCGGGCCGTCTTCAGCTCCATGTGCAGCAGCAGCCGGTCCGCGCCGGAGCCGAGGTCGAGGCCGGTGAGGCGTTCGACGCGGGAGAGGCGGTAGTACAGGGTCTGGCGGTGGATGCCCAGGGTCTGCGCGGTGCGGGCCGCCTGGCCCGCGTTGTCCAGGAACGTCTCGGCGGTGCGGGCCAGTTCCCGGTGCTCAGGCCGCAGCAGGGCCGCCACCGCGGGGTCGGGTGCCCGCGCGGGCAGCGCGGTCAGCAGCCGGTAGGGGCCCAGCTCCGACCACCGCGCCACGCCTCCGAAGCGATCCTCGGCGCCCGCCGTCCGCGCCGCCGCCAGGGCCTCGCGCCAGGCGCCGGACAGCCCGTCCGGCCCGAGCGGCCCGTGGCGCGTTCCCCCGATCCCGGCCACCCGCCCCGGCCCCCGGAGCCGGTCGGCCACCGCCCGCGCGGCGGCCGGGCGGGTCAGCGCCGCCAGCGCGTGCGGCGGCGCCCCGGGCGCCACGCACACGGCCGACGCGCCGGGCAGCGGCGCCGGGACATCCGTGTCCAGCTCCCACGGGGTCACGGCCACCACGGTCAACGCCCCCTCCGCCGCCGCCCCGAGCGCGGCGGCCAGCTCCCGGACCGCGCCCGGGGTCCCGGCCGCCAGCGCGGTGCGCAGCAGCTCGCCCAGCCGGGCGCCCGCCCTGGCCTCCTCCGCGAGCAGCGACCCGATCCGCTCGGCCACCGCCATCGCCTCGTCGAGCCGCGGGTCGCCCAGCGCCACCGCGCCGTCGTCCAGCAGCCACACGTACCCGTACACCACCGCGCCGTGCCGCACCGGCAGGCAGATGCGGCCGGTCAGCACTCCGGCCGCGGGCTCCGGCGGGATGCGCACCGGCTCCCGCGCGGTCGTGATCCCGAAGCTCTCGAACCACTCCCGGACCCCGGGCGCCGAGCGCCGTCGCAGGATGGAGCGGGTGCGGACGGGGTCCATCACCCGGTCGTCCTCGTTGTCGTGGGCGCCGAAGGCGATCAGCCGGAAGTCCCGCCCCTCCAGCGTCGCCGGGGTGCCGAGCAGGGCGCAGACCTCGTCGACGAGCTCCTGGTAGTCCACCCGTCCATTCTCCGTCCGTTCCCCACCGGATCTCATACAGATGTATGAGATCCGGGACACGAATCCGCGACACCTGTCCGTGGCCGCCGGGCCGGGCGATCCTTACCGTCTCGGGTAACCGAAGAGGCGAGCGCACCGGGAGGTATCCGTGCTCGGACCAGGCCCCCTTCTCCTCGCCGCGGCCCGGAGCGACGCCGTCCGGCGCTTCGTCTCCACCGCGCCCGTCACCCGTCCCGTCGTGGACCGCTTCGTCGCGGGCGAACGGCTGGCGGACGCCGTCGCCGTCACCACCGGCCTCGTCGCGTGCGGCCTGGACGTGACCCTCGACCATCTCGGCGAGGACGTCACGGACCCCGCCGAGGCGGTGCGCAGCCGGGACGCCTATCTGGCGCTCACCGAGGCGCTCGCCGCCGAGGGGCTGGGGGAGCGGGCCGAGATGTCGGTGAAGCTGTCCGCCTTCGGCCAGGCGCTCCCCGGCGGTCACGATCTCGCGCACCGCAACGTGCTGCCCGTGGTGGAGGCCGCCGCGGCGGCGGGGACCACGGTCACCCTCGACATGGAGGACCACACGACGACCGACTCCACCCTGGCGATCCTGGGCGACCTGCGCGAACGGTTCCCGCGCACCGGCGCCGTGGTCCAGTCGTACCTGCGCCGGACCGAGGACGACTGCCGCGCGCTGGCGTCGGCCGGCGCCCGGGTCCGGCTGGTCAAGGGCGCCTACCGGGAGCCCGCCTCGGTCGCGTTCCAGGACCGCCGCGCGGTGGACCGCTCCTACGTGCGCTGTCTGCGGATCCTGCTGGCCGAGGACGGCGCCTACCCGATGATCGCCACGCACGACCCGCGCCTGATCGCCATCGCCGGGGCCCTGGCGGCGCGGTACGGGCGGGGACCGGAGGCGTACGAGTTCCAGATGCTCTACGGAATCCGCCCGGCCGAGCAGGCCCGGCTCGCCGCTGCGGGACACCGGATGCGGGTCTACGTCCCGTACGGCACCGACTGGTACGGCTACTTCACGCGCCGCCTCGCCGAGCGCCCCGCCAACCTGGCCTTCTTCGCGCGGTCCCTGGCCACCCGCCGCTGACCCGCCCCCGCCCGGCGTATCCGTCCAACCCCCACGAAGGACCCCCACGAAGGACCCCCACGAAGGACCCCCACAAAGGAGACGACAGCCATGGACGCCGTGACCCAGGTCCCCGTGCCGGTCAACGAGCCGGTGCACACGTATGCCCCCGGCTCCGCCGAGCGCGCCCGCCTGGAGCGCAAGCTCAAGGAACTGGCCGAGAACCCGATCGAGCTGCCGATGACCATCGGCGGCGTGGAGCGGATGGGCGGCGGCGAACGCTTCGACGTCGTGCCGCCGCACCACCACCGGGCCCGCCTGGGCACCGCCGCCGAGGCCACCCCCCAGGACGCCCGGGACGCGATCGACGCCGCCCTGGCCGCCGCCCCCGGCTGGCGGGCGCTGTCGTTCGACGACCGCGCCGCGGTCTTCCTGCGCGCCGCCGAGCTGCTGTCCGGGCCCTGGCGCGAGACGATCGCCGCCTCGACCATGCTCGGCCAGTCCAAGACCGTGCAGCAGGCCGAGATCGACGCGCCCTGCGAGCTGATCGACTTCTGGCGCTTCAACGTCCACTTCGCCCGGCAGATCCTCGCCGAGCAGCCGCCCGCGCAGTCCAAGGGCGTCTGGAACCGGGTGGACTACCGCCCGCTGGAGGGCTTCGTCTACGCGATCACTCCCTTCAACTTCACGGCGATCGCCGGCAACCTCCCGACCGCCCCGGCCCTGATGGGCAACGTGGTGGTCTGGAAGCCATCCCCGACCCAGACCCACGCGGCCGTGCTGCTGATGCGGCTGCTGCGGGACGCGGGCCTGCCCGACGGCGTGATCAACCTGGTGACCGGCGACGGCCGGGCCGTCTCCGAGGTGGCCCTGCCCCACCGCGAGCTGGCCGGCATCCACTTCACGGGCTCCGGCGCGACGTTCCGGCATCTGTGGCGGCAGGTCGGCGAGAACCTGGAGCGGTACCGCGCCTACCCGCGGATCGTGGGCGAGACGGGCGGCAAGAACTTCATCGTGGTCCACCCCAGCGCTGACCCGGACATGGTGCGGACCGCGATGACGCGCGGCGCGTTCGAGTACCAGGGCCAGAAGTGCTCCGCCGCCTCCCGCGCGTACGTCCCGCGCTCGCTGTGGGACGGCGGGCTGCGGGACGCGGTGGCCGCCGAGGCCGAGGGCCTGTCCATGGGCGACCCGGCCGACCTGTCGCACTTCATGGCCGCGGTCATCGACGCCCGCGCGTTCGCCAAGAGCAAGGCGGCGATCGATCTGGCCAGGACCGACCCGACCTGCGAGATCCTGGCCGGTGGCCGGTACGACGACTCGGTGGGGTACTTCGTCCGGCCGACGGTCCTGGTCTGCGCCGACCCGGAGCACGAGGTGTTCACCACCGAGTACTTCGGGCCGATCCTCGCCGTCCACGTCTACGAGGACGGCGACTTCGACGCGATGCTCGCCCATATGGAGTCGGTCGCCGACTACGGGCTGACCGGCGCGTTCTTCGCCCGCGACCGGGCGGCGGCGGCGCTGGCCACCGAACGGCTGCGGTTCGCCGCGGGCAATTTCTACCTCAACGACAAGCCCACCGGCGCCGTCGTCGGCCAGCAGCCCTTCGGCGGCTCCCGCGCCTCGGGCACCAACGACAAGGCGGGCTCCAAGCTCAACCTGCTGCGCTGGACCTCCCCGCGCGCCATCAAGGAGACCCTCGTCCCGCCGACCGACTACCGGTATCCGCACATGGGCTGACCAGGCCGGACGGGGGATTCGTCTCAGATAGTAGGACGGTCACGTATTCGGCGGGACACCATCTCGGATCGCCGCTAGTTTTGTGGGAGGTCGCACGCCGGGCACCGTCGCCCGGCGTCGCCCGGCACCCACAGGAGCTGATCCGTCATGGACGCAACCCTCACCCTGCCCCAGCGGAGGGCGTCCCGGCCGCGGGGCGGGACGGCCCGCGCCCGCGCCCGGGCCCAGGCCCGTGCCGCCGGGGAGACCAGCCGCCGCGAGGCCGCCGCCGCGCTCCAGCGCGCCATCGACCGGAGGGACAACGGCGGTGCGGACGCCCGCTGAGCCGGGTCCGTCCGCATCGTGGACGCATCCGATCGGCCCTCGGGACGGGACGTAAGGTCCCCCCCATGGCTCGGAGTATCGATCTCGCGGTGATTCCCGGCGACGGCATCGGCCCGGAGGTGGTCGCGGAGGGGCTGAAGGTCCTGTCCGCCGTGCTGCCGCAGGACCTCAAGCTGGAGACGACGCGGTACGACCTGGGCGCCCGCCGCTGGCACGCCACCGGCGAGACCCTGCCGGACGCCGAGCTGGAGCGGCTGAAGGCGCACGACGCGATCCTGCTCGGCGCCGTCGGCGATCCGTCGGTGCCCTCCGGGGTCCTGGAGCGCGGTCTGCTGCTCAAGCTGCGGTTCGCGTTCGACCACTACGTGAACCTCAGGCCCAGCCGCCTCTTCCCGAACACCGCCACACCCCTGGCGGGCCGTCCCGAGATCGACTTCGTCGTGGTCCGCGAGGGCACCGAAGGTCCCTACGTCGGCAACGGCGGCTCCATGCGCACCGGCACCCCCGCCGAGGTCGCCACCGAGGTCAGCATCAACACGGCCTACGGCGTCGAGCGGGTCGTGCGCGACGCCTTCGAGCGCGCCGCCGCCCGCGAGGCGAAGAAGCTGACCCTGGTCCACAAGAACAACGTCCTGGTGCACGCGGGCCATCTGTGGACGAACACGGTGGACCGCGTTGGCCGGGAGTACCCGCAGGTCACCACCGACTACCTGCATGTCGACGCCGCGACGATCTTCATGGTCACCCAGCCGCAGCGCTTCGACGTGATCGTCACCGACAATCTCTTCGGCGACATCCTCACCGACCTGGCCGCCGCCGTCACCGGCGGCATCGGCCTCGCGGCGTCGGGGAACATCAACCCGGCGCGCACCTTCCCGTCGATGTTCGAGCCGGTCCACGGCTCCGCGCCCGACATCGCCGGCACCGGCAAGGCCGACCCGACCGCGACCGTGCTGTCCGTCGCCCTGCTGCTGCGTCATCTCGGCCACGCGGCCGAGGCCGTCCGCATCGAGGACGCCGTCACCGCGGACCTGGCCGAGCGCGACGCCTCCGCCCCGCGCACCACCGCGACCATCGGTGACGCGCTGGCGGAACGAGTATCCGGTCTGTCCTAGGCCCGCCGGCTCCACGCCGCCGGGTCCTGGCACCCGGCGGTCACCCCACGTGAGGGGTGGGCAAGTCTCCCGCCGAGTGCCACCATCCTCCCCGGGACCGCCCCCGCCCCCTGCGCAGCCCGCGGGTCCCGCGCCATAATCGGACGCGGGGCCATCGCATCCCCGGTTGCTCGGATGTCCTACTACCGCGTCGGGCGACGGAACAGGCGGCCCGCTCCACCCTTGACGTGAAGGACGCGCACCATGACGACGCCCGCCATCGCATTCGACCTCAAGCCCGCCGCACAGCCGCTGTCCGAGGCGGAACGGGAATCGGTGCTCGCCGCTCCCGGATTCGGCCGGTACTTCACGGACCACATGGTCACCATCCGGTGGACGGAGGGCCGGGGCTGGCACGACGCGCGACTTCAGCCCTACGCGCCGATCCAGATGGACCCGGCCACCATGGCGCTCCACTACGGCCAGGAGATCTTCGAGGGGCTGAAGGCGTACCGCCAGGCCGACGGCTCGGTCGCCGTCTTCCGCCCCGACGCCAACGCCGAGCGCTTCCAGCGCTCCGCGCGCCGGCTCGCGATGCCCGAGCTCCCGGTCGAGACGTTCGTCGAGGCCATCGACGTCCTGCTCGCCCAGGACCAGGGGTGGGTGCCCGCCGCGGGCGAGCAGTCGCTCTACCTGCGGCCGTTCATGTTCGCCAGCGAGGTCGGCCTCGGCATCAATCGCCCGGCCAACGAGTATCTCTTCATCCTCATCGCCTCCCCGGCCGGCGCCTACTTCGCCAAGGGTGTCAAGCCCGTCTCCGTGTGGCTCTCCACGGAGTACGTCCGCGCCGCCCCGGGCGGTACCGGCGAGGCCAAGTGCGCGGGGAACTACGCCGCCGCCTTCGTCGCCCAGGCCGAGGCCACCGGGCACGGCTGCGACCAGGTCGTCTGGCTGGACGCCACCGAGCGCCGCTGGATCGAGGAGATGGGCGGGATGAACCTGTACTTCGTCCAGGGCTCCGGCGCCGACGCGAAGATCGTGACTCCCGGCCTCACCGGCACCCTGCTGCCGGGCATCACCCGCGACTCCCTGCTGCGCATCGCCGCCGACCTCGGCTACGCGACGGGTGAGGTCCGCATCTCCACCGACGACTGGCGCGACGGGAACGCGGACGGCACCATCACCGAGGTCTTCGCCTGCGGCACCGCCGCCGTGATCACCCCGGTCGGCTCGGTCAAGTCGGCCGCCGCCTCCTGGACGGTCGGCGACGGACAGCCAGGCACGGTCACCATGCGGCTGCGCGAGGAGCTGCTTGGCATCCAGACCGGGCGCGTTCCGGACCGGCACGGCTGGATGCACCGCGTCGGCTGACCCGCGTTCCCGCATCCGGTCCCTCCCGCACCCCGCTCACCCGCGCGGCCCCGCCCACCGGCCGGGCCGCGCGGGACCGGCGTCCGGATGGTGAGACGGCACGCGGCACGGGGACACCGTGTGCCACACTGGCCGCGTGCTCTCGTTCGCCATGATTATCGGTGACAGGCGCGCCGGTCCGCAGTGACCGCTGATCCGCACAACCCGCGGCAGCGGCCACCTCGCCCCAGACCCGCGCGCAGACCTCTCGCATCCGCGAGAGGTCTTTTCGTTTTCCGGCCCGACCAGGGCTGGGAGGCGGGAGCGCGGGGAACGCGGGGCGGTGGAGCCAGGCTGAAACCACGCATCCTTCCGACAGGAGTCTCCCCGCCATGACGACGGACGCCCTGGACCCGCGGGCCCCCAGCGACGGCTTCCATGTGTTCGACACCACCCTGCGCGACGGCGCCCAGCGCGAGGGCATCAATCTCACGGTCGCCGACAAGCTCACCATCGCCCGTCACCTGGACGACTTCGGCGTCGGCTTCATCGAGGGCGGCTGGCCGGGCGCGAACCCGAGGGACACCGAGTTCTTCCAGCGGGCCCGGACCGAGATCGACTTCCGGCACGCCCGGCTCGTGGCCTTCGGCGCCACCCGCAGGGCGGGCACGGACGTCGCCGCCGACCCGCAGGTGCGGGCGCTGATCGACTCCGGCGCCCCCGTTGTGACCATCGTCGCCAAGTCCCACGACCGCCACGTCGAGCTGGCCCTGCGCACCACCCTGGACGAGAACCTGGCCATGATCCGGGACACCGTCGCCCACCTGCGCGCGCACGACCGCCGGGTCTTCGTGGACTGCGAGCACTTCTTCGACGGCTACGCGGCCAACCCCGGCTACGCGCTCGATGTCGTCCGCACCGCGCACGAGGCCGGCGCCGACGTGGTCGTGCTGTGCGACACCAACGGCGGCATGCTCCCGTCCCGGGTCCAGGCCGTGGTGCGCACCGTGGTGGCCGACACCGCCGCCCGCATCGGCATCCACGCGCAGGACGACACCGGCTGCGCCGTCGCCAACACCCTCGCCGCCGTGGACGGCGGCGCCACCCATGTGCAGTGCACCGCCAACGGCTACGGCGAGCGCGTCGGCAACGCCAACCTCTTCCCGGTGGTCGCCGCCCTGGAGCTGAAGTACGACCGGCGGGTGCTGCCCCCCGGCGCCCTGACCGAGATGACCCGCATCTCGCACGCGATCGCCGAGGTCGTCAACTTGACGCCCGCCACCCACCAGCCCTACGTCGGCGTCTCCGCCTTCGCGCACAAGGGCGGGCTGCACGCCTCGGCCATCAAGGTCGATCCGGACCTGTACCAGCACATCGACCCGGAGCGGGTCGGCAACTCCATGCGGATGCTGGTCTCCGACATGGCGGGCCGCGCGTCCATCGAGCTCAAGGGCAAGGAGCTGGGCTACGACCTGGACGACCGCGAACTCGTCGGCCGGATCGTCGAGCGGGTCAAGGAGCGCGAGCTGAGGGGCTTCACCTACGAGGCCGCCGACGCCTCGTTCGAGCTGCTCCTGCGCGACGAGGTCAACGGTCGCCCGCAGCGCTTCTTCCGCCTGGAGTCATGGCGTACGATCACCGACCAGCGCGCCGACGGCTCGATGGAGAACGAGGCGACGGTGCGGATCTGGGCGAAGGGGGAGCGCGTTCTCGCCAGCGGCGAGGGCAACGGACCGGTGAACGCGCTCGACCGGGCGCTGCGCACAGGCCTGGAGCGGACCTTTCCGCAGCTGGCCCGTATCCAGCTGGTGGACTACAAGGTGCGCATCCTCGCCGGGAAGCACGGCACCCAGTCCACGACCCGGGTGCTGGTCACCACCAGCGACGGCGAGGCGGAGTGGTCCACCGTGGGCGTGGCGGAGAACGTCATCGCCGCCTCCTGGCAGGCGCTGGACGACGCCTACACCTACGGACTGCTGCGCGCCGGGCTGCGGCCGACCGACTGAGGCGACGGCGGACGGGGCATATGCTGTGGGGATCTTACAGTGCCGCGCCGGGCGGCGCTGTCACTTCACTGCACTGCGCCCCCTGGCGTACTCCCGTTCTGTCCAGCGCAGCCATGAATCGGCGACGGAGACTGTCCGGATCTGACGAGCCCTGAAGGGGGTCCCGTTTCGTAGGGTCTATACATGACCGATCAAGCTGAGACTGATCTCTCCGAACCGGTAGCCGTCATCGACGCCCGTGGACGGGTCGAGGAGCTGCGCGCCATCCGCGAGGAAGCGCTGCGGGGTCCCTCGGAGAAGGCCACCGAGGCCCAGCATGCCAAGGGCAAGCTGACGGCACGGGAGCGGATCGGTCTGCTGCTGGACGAAGGGTCCTTCCACGAAGTGGGTGTCCTGCGGCGGCACCGGGCCTCCGGCTTCGGCCTGGAGGCGAAGCGGCCGTACACCGACGGGGTGGTCACGGGCTGGGGGACGGTGCACGGGCGGACGGTCTTCGTCTACGCCCACGACTTCCGGATCTTCGGCGGCGCGCTGGGCGAGGCCCACGCGGCGAAGATCCACAAGATCATGGACATGGCCATGTCGGCGGGCGCGCCGCTGGTCTCGCTCAACGACGGCGCGGGCGCGCGCATCCAGGAGGGTGTGTCGGCGCTCGCGGGTTATGGCGGCATCTTCCAGCGGAACACCCGGGCCTCCGGGGTGATCCCGCAGATCAGCGTGATGCTCGGCCCGTGCGCGGGCGGCGCGGCGTACTCGCCGGCGCTGACCGACTTCGTGTTCATGGTCCGTGAGACCGCGCAGATGTTCATCACCGGCCCCGACGTCGTCCAGGCCGTGACCGGCGCCCAGGTCACGCAGAACGGTCTCGGCGGCGCGGACGTGCACGCCGGGACCTCGGGCGTGGCCCACTTCGCCTACGACGACGAGGAATCCTGCATCGAGGAGGTGCGGTTCCTGCTGTCGATGCTGCCGCAGAACAACCGGGAGAACCCGCCGGTGGTGCCCACCGAGGACCCGGCGGACCGGCGCTGCGACGCCCTGGTGGACCTGGTCCCCAGCGACGGCAACCGGCCGTACGACATGCGGTCCGTCATCGAGGAGATCGTGGACGACGGGGAGTTCCTGGAGATTCACGAGCGCTGGGCGGGGAACATCATCTGTGCCCTGTCCCGGCTCGACGGCCAGGTGGTCGGCATCGTCGCCAACCAGCCGCAGTCCCTGGCCGGCGTGCTGGACATCTCCGCCTCCGAGAAGGCGGCACGCTTCGTCCAGATGTGCGACGCCTTCAACATCCCGATCATCACGCTGCTGGACGTCCCCGGCTTCCTGCCGGGCGTCGACCAGGAGCACGGCGGCATCATCCGGCACGGCGCCAAGCTCCTGTACGCCTACTGCAACGCGACGGTCCCGCGCGTCTCGGTGGTGCTGCGCAAGGCGTACGGCGGCGCGTACATCGTCATGGACTCCCAGTCGATCGGCGCCGACGTGACGCTCGCCTGGCCGACCAACGAGATCGCGGTGATGGGCGCCGAGGGTGCCGCCAACGTCATCTTCCGCCGTCAGATCTCCGGTGCCGACGACCCCGACGCCATGCGCTCGCGGATGGTCAAGGAGTACAAGGCGGAGCTGATGCACCCCTACTACGCCGCCGAGCGCGGTCTGGTCGACGACGTGATCGAGCCGGCCGAGACCCGCGACGTCCTCATCCGCACGCTGGCGATGCTGCGCACCAAGCACGCCGATCTGCCCGCCCGCAAGCACGGCAACCCGCCGCAGTAAGCCACCGAAGGAGAGCTGACGATGAGCCCCGAGACGATCACCGCCCCGGCGCCGCACCTGGTCCGGGTGGAGAAGGGCCGGGCCAGCGATGAGGAGCTGGCCGCGGTGACCGCCCTGCTGATGGCCCGCGCCTCGTCCCGGCACGCCGCCCCTGAGGGCGACGACGCCGACCGCAACCCCGCGGCGTGGCGCCGCCTGGAGCGCGCCCGCGCGTACCGCGCCCCGCACAGCTGGCAGGGCTGACCCCCCACCGCACGCACGGCGCCGCCCCGGCCCATCAAGGGCCGGGGCGGCGCCGTGCGTGCGGTGGGGGAGCGGTGCCCGGCAGGCTAGACGGCCGGCTTCACCTGGAGCTTGGTGCGGCGCGAGTTGGCCGTCTGCCGGGGCAGTTCGGGCATGCGTGCCTCGGGCAGCACGGCCGGGGCGAGCCCGGTGGCGTCCGCGAGGTGTGCGAGGGTGGTGCGCCGGGGGTTGGCGAGGGAGCGCGGGCTCAGGGTGCTCTTCACGGGTTCTGCCTCGGGTTTCTGCCTCGGGTCCGTCATTCCGGGGACGGTCACGCTGAGATTAGGCGCCGTCTACCCACGCCATGCCGACATTCAGTCCCCCCGAAGGTGTGAGTTTCCTCACGAGTAGTGCGGCAAATCGGGCGTAAGGGGTCAATGCGCGTATGGGGCGAAGCGCTCATAGCCGGTCAATTCTTCGCCTTTCTTCGTATGCGACGCGTGTCAAGTGTGCCGATCGCGTGGTCACGGTGGGAGCAAACGTCCTATTCCTCCGCGCCTTTTGTGCGCACTTCGTGATGAAACCTCGACGCGGCGTCATCCATGTCACGGGACGATTCCGGGCCCTTGTTGGAGATCGGCCACTGTGCTGGAATTCCACGGACCGCCGCGAGTCAACGAGCCACGTGAGGGACGCACACCAAGCGCCACCCGCACTGGCTGAACACCGGACGCGCCGGTTGTCCGAACGACCGATACGGGGCGCGCGTGCCCCCGGCTCGACACCGTCACGTCGCCACCGCGGCGGGGCGCCTGGTCCAGAGGTTGCGACGCTAGTGCAGGGACGTTTCAAGAGGGAAGGCAGCGCTGCGGCGGACGCGGAGCGGAGCGGCGCGGCAGAGCGCGGCTCCTCCGTCGGTCCTGCCCTGAGCGGCGACCCGACACATCCCGGCCCACCCGGCGAGCAGTCCCCGCGCGACCGCCCCGCCGAGGAAACGGGCGGCCGGTCCGCGCCCAGCCGCCCCAGCCGCGCCGGCTCCCGACTGGCCCTGCGCAACTGGCGCATCAGCACCCGGCTGGTCTCCCTGATCGCCCTCCCCGTGGTCGCCGCGAGCGTGCTGGGCGGCCTGCGCATCCAGAACTCGCTGGACAACATCGAGCAGCTCGACAACATGCAGCTGCTCACCGACATGACCCAGCAGGCGACGCTGCTGGCCGCGGCGCTCCAGGAGGAGCGCGACCGGTCGGCCGGCCCGCTGATCAGCGGCCGGAACCCGAAGAGCGACGAGGTCGCCGCGCCCCGCGAGCGCACCGACCAGGCGATGGAGGCGTTCAGCGACGCCACCCTCGGCATCAACAGCTCCGACGAGGCGATGCAGGGCGTCCACGCGACGGTCACCGACATCGGGCGCCAGATCAACCGGATCAGTCAGATCAGGAACGAGGCGTACTCCGACCCGGACTACGTCTCGCAGACCGTCTCCGAGTACAACCAGCTCATCGACGCGCTGCTCTCGCTCTCCCAGGACATGGCCCAGGCGACGAGCAACAGCGAGATGATCCGCAGCACCCGCGCCCTCGCCGCGTTCTCCCTCGCCAAGGAGCACGCCTCCATCCAGCGCGCGGTCATCACCGCCGGCCTCGCCCGGGACGAGCGCGCGGGCGATTCGGCCGCTCTGTCGGACAACGACTGGCGCTACGGCCGCATCCACCAGCAGAGCGAGAACGCGCAGCTCAAGACCTTCACCGAGATCTACGGGGACGAGGAGCGCGCTGAGGAGCTCCTCGAACCGCTCGACGGCGGCATCGTCAACGTCACCTCGGCCAACCAGTTCGCGGCCCAGGTGTTCTCCGCCGAGGAGGGCATCCAGAGCCAGCCGCTGTCCTACATGGACTGGTACGACCAGGACCGCGCCAAGATCGACGCGATGGAGGGCATCGAGCAGACGCTGCTCTCCGAGATGGAGGAGCAGGCCGGCAAGCTGCGCGACGAGGCCCAGCGCGACGCCATCCTCAACGGCGCGGTCATCATCCTGGTGCTGGGCATCTCGGTGGTCGGCGCGTTCGTCGTCGCCCGGTCCATGGTCCGCTCGCTGCGCCGCCTCCAGGACACCGCGCAGGAGGTGGCCCACAAGCGGCTGCCCGAGGTCGTCAAGCACATGTCCGAGGCCGAGCCCGAGGACGTCGACACCACGGTGGAGCCGGTCGGCGTCTACACCCGGGACGAGATAGGCCGGGTCGCCCAGGCGTTCGACGACGTGCACCGCGAGGCCGTGCGGCTGGCCGGCGAGCAGGCCCTGCTGCGGGGCAACGTCAACGCGATGTTCACCAACCTGTCCCGCCGCAGCCAGGGCCTCATCCAGCGCCAGCTCTCCCTCATCTCCGAGCTGGAGTCCCGCGAGGCGGACCCCGACCAGCTCTCCTCGCTGTTCAAGCTGGACCACCTGGCGACCCGCATGCGCCGCAACGGCGAGAACCTGCTGGTGCTCGCGGGCGAGGAGCCGGGCCGCCGGTGGACGCGCCCGGTGCCGCTCGTCGACGTGCTGCGGGCCGCCGCCTCCGAGGTGGAGCAGTACGAGCGCATCGAGCTCAGCGCCGTGCCCAAGACGGATGTCGCCGGCCGGGTCGTCAACGACCTGGTGCACCTGCTCGCCGAGCTGCTGGAGAACGCCACCTCGTTCTCCTCCCCGCAGACCAAGGTGAAGGTCACCGGCCACGCGCTGCCGGACGGCCGGGTGCTGGTCGAGATCCACGACACCGGCATCGGCCTGTCCCCGGAAGACCTGGCCGAGATCAACGACCGGCTGGCCAACCCGCCCACGGTCGACGTCTCGGTCTCCCGCCGGATGGGCCTGTTCGTGGTCGGCCGCCTCTCCCGGCGGCACAACATCCGCATCCAGCTGCGGCCGTCCGACTCCGGCGGTACCACTGCCCTGGTCATGCTCCCCGCCGACGTCGCCCAGGGCGGCGGCCGTACCCGTCCGGCCCCAGCAGCCGCCGCCGCGCCGCCGACCGCGACGCTGCGCCGCGACCCCCCGGCGGCCGGCCCCCGCCGCCCGCCCGCGGTGCCGTCGGGCGGTGCCCAGGGGGACACCGCGCGCCTCCAGAGCGGTGACCAGGCCAGGAGTCTGGGTTCCGCCACCCCCCAGCCGCGGCCACCGCGGCCGGTCCAGGGCGGTCCTGGCGGTCAGGGACGCCCCGCGCTGCCCTCCCGCCCCCTCGGCTCCGGCAAGCCCGCGGGCGCCGACGATCAGGCCGCACAGCCGCCCGCGCCCGCCCCACGGGCCCCGGCGGCCCCCGCCGCTCCCCAGGTCCCCGAGCCGCGCCCCGCCGTCGCCCCGCCGTCGCCGCCCGCGCCTCCCGCGCCTCCCGCGCCTCCCGCCCCGGAACGTACCGCCCCGCCCGCCGGCGAGCCCGTGCCCGCCGGATCCGCGTCCCAGGGCGGTCGCCCGAGCTGGGCCGCCGCGGACGAGGACGGCGGTCCCCTGTCGATCGCCCCGGACGAGCTGGACGGGCCGCGCGGGCACGACGAACCCGAGTCGACCGGCGAGTACGCCCGGCCCGGCTATGTCGGCGCGACCGGTGCGGGTCCCTCGGGCGTGGCCGCCGCGTTCGGCCGCCGCCAGCCGCGTCCCCAACAGCCCGACGACACCACCCGGTTCAACTTCCCGAGCGCTCCCTCCGGCCCCTCCCCCCAGGACACCGGGGAGTTCCCGGCCGCGCGGCGGCCGTCGGCCCAGGTCGCGCCCCGGCCGGATCCGCCGCGGTCCCCCGCGCCACAGCCGGTGGCCCCGCAGCCGGTGGCCCCGCAACGGCCTCTCCCGGCCCGGCGCCCCGACGAGCTGCGCGACCCGCTGCCCGTGTCCGCCGCGGACAGCGCTCCGGAACGCACTCCGATCTTCGAGGAGATGGAGTCGACGTGGTTCGGCACCCGACGTGCCGCAGCCTCGCCCGCCGACTCCGTTCCGGCTCCTTCGGCGGTCCCCGCGCCCGGCCCTCGGCCGGCCGCCGCCGAACCCTCAGCCGCCCAGCACCAGCCCGTCCGTGGGGAGCCCGCTCCCGGGGAGGCGAGCGCACCGTGGCGCCCGTCGCCCAACGACGAGCGCTGGCGGCAGGCCGAGCAACTGCGTCAGCCCAGCGCGGGTGGCGTGACCACCTCCGGGCTTCCCCGGCGGGTGCCGCGCGCCAACCTCGTCGCCGGCGCGGCGCAGTCGCAGTCGGCCGCCCCGGCCGGTCCGTCGGTCTCCCGCAGCCCGGACGACGTCCGCGGCCGGCTGACCAACCTCCGCCGGGGCATCCAGCAGGGGCGCCAGGCCAATTCCTCGGCCGACCGCACGGATCGGGACCTCGGTCCCACGTACCAGCAGTAGGAGCGTTAGTGTGAGCCCGATGAGCCAGGCGGCGCAGAACCTGAACTGGTTGATCACCAGTTTTGTGGAGAACACCCCGGGGGTGTCGCACACGGTGGTGGTGTCCGCTGATGGTCTTCTTCTGGCGTTGTCCGAGGGGTTTCCGCGGGATCGTGCGGATCAGTTGGCGGCGGTGGCGTCGGGTTTGACGTCGTTGACGGCTGGTGCGTCGCGGATCTTCGAGGGTGGTGCGGTGAATCAGACGGTGGTGGAGATGGAGCGGGGGTTCCTTTTCATCATGTCGATCTCGGATGGTTCGTCGTTGGCGGTGCTGGCGCATCCGGAGGCCGATATCGGTCTGGTGGGTTATGAGATGGCGCTGTTGGTGGACCGGGCGGGCACCGTCCTGACGCCCGACCTCCGCGCGGAGCTCCAAGGAAGTCTGCTTAACTGACCCTCAGCTTCCCCCACATGAGCACCACCGCCCGCCTCGCCGACCTCATGTCAAGCTCGGAGGAGCTATGATCACCCCGCCACCTTCGCAGGGCTCGTACGGTGTTCCGCATCATTACGGTTCCTTCGACGATGATGGCGACCAGCCTCTGGTGCGTCCCTATGCGATGACCGGTGGCCGGACCAGGCCGCGGTACCAGTTGGCGATCGAGGCGCTGGTGAGCACCACCGCCGAACCGGTGCAGCTCCAGGGATTGTTGCCGGAGCATCAGCGGATCTGCCAGCTCTGCCTCGAAGTGAAGTCCGTCGCCGAGGTGTCCGCGCTGCTGAGCATGCCGCTCGGGGTCGCGCGGATTCTGGTGGCCGATCTCGCGGAGGCGGGACTTGTCGCCATTCACCAGCCGGGTCATGACGCCGAGCCGGGTGGCCAGCCAGACGTGACTCTGCTCGAAAGGGTGCTCAGTGGACTTCGCAAGCTCTAGCGCCGCGGGCCGTCCGGCTCCATCCCAGTCGACCACGTCCGCGAAGATCGTGATCGCGGGTGGGTTCGGTGTGGGGAAGACGACGTTCGTGGGGTCGGTGTCCGAGATCAACCCGTTGCGGACGGAGGCGGTCATGACGTCGGCGTCGGCGGGGATCGACGACCTGACGCATACCGCGGGGAAGACCACCACGACGGTGGCGATGGACTTCGGGCGGATCACGCTGGACCAGGACTTGATCCTGTATCTGTTCGGTACGCCCGGGCAGGACCGGTTCTGGTTCATGTGGGACGACCTGGTGCGCGGCGCGATCGGCGCGGTCGTGCTGGTCGACACCCGCCGGCTGGCGGACTGTTTCCCGGCGGTGGACTACTTCGAGAACAGCGGGCTGCCCTTCGTGATCGCCCTCAACGGTTTCGAGGGCCACCAGCCGTATTCCCCGGAAGAGGTCCGCGAAGCGCTCCAGATCGGCCCGGATGTCCCGATCATCATCACCGACGCGCGCCACCGCTCGGAGGCGAAGAGCACACTGATCACCCTCGTCGAACACGCACTGCTCGCACGGTTGCACTGAGGGCACGCACGCTGCGCCAGGTCTGTGTTCTTGAACACGTCCTCTGTCGATATTCGTAACAATTCGACGCGGGGCCCCTCACCTTTTCTGCACGTGCCGCGAGCGTCGGGTATCTCTCCGCTTACAAAAAGCGGGCCATTTGCGGCTCTTGACTCTAATGCCCGATTCGGCGCGGTGGTAGTTGGCTGGAAACAGGACGGTTCGGGGGATTGGAAACTCCCCTGGTCACGTGCTGGAATCCACACAACTCCGCAGTCGTGACAGCCATGGGCGACGGTGTGCCGATGCCGAGAGGTGAGAGCCGAGTGAGGCGCAGCAGCGCGACTCCCGCGAACCCCGGAGGGTCCGCGACCCCCCGGACGGCCGGGCGGGGCAACTTCACCCCGCCGTCGGTGGCCCGGCGGCCGATCGAGGCCGAGCTCGACCCGGACCCGGTGCCAGAGCCCCCCGGCTCAAGAATGGCGCCCCGCAACTGGCGGGTGGCGACGAAGCTCTACGCCATCCTGCTCATCCCGGTTCTCGTCTCCCTCGCGCTCGGCGGCTTCCGGGTGTACGACTCCTACGACCGCTGGCAGGAGGCCGACGACGCGGAGGCGACCGCCGAGCTGGTGCGCGCCGCGGCGGCCTACGGCCACGCCCTGATCGACGAACGCGACGTCACCGCCGAGCCGTTGCTCACCGGGGAACGGGACAGCCTCGTCATCGAGGACGCCCGCCGGATCACCGACCAGGCGCGCGCGGAGTTCCACGCACAGGTGGCGGAGACCCCGCGGACCGACAGCCTTGACCGCCGGCTCGCCGTCGTCGCCGAGCAGGAGGCCGACCTCCAGCCGCTGCGCGAGCAGGCTTACACCGACGAGCTGCCGGGCGTCGAGACCGAGCAGTGGTACGTCGATGTCCAGCACCCGCTGATGTCGCTCGCCAACGAGCTCGGTCTCGGCACGGGCAACGTCACCTCCTACGGTCGGACCGTGTACGCCATCTCCCTGGCGAAGGCCGCCAGTTCGCTGCAGCGTTCCATCGGCACGCACATGCTGGTCGACCCCGCCGAGGACAATGCGACGCGCGAGGCCATGCGGACCGCGTTCTCCTCGTACGCCTACCTGGAGCGCATCGCCCAGGCCGAGTACTTCGCGGCCGGCGACCCCGACGACCTGCGGCGGATGAGCGAGGTGGCGCAGTCGCAGTCCGACGAGAAGGACGCGATGGTCCGGGCCATCGGCGCGGAGGGGGCCACCCCCGAGAACCTCGCGGAGGATCACGACATCACCTGGGAGTCGTGGTACCGGACCTCGACCGCCGAGTTCGACGCGTACCGCACCGCCGAGCGCGAGCTGGTGAACTCCGCGGTGCTGGAGGCGCAGGACATCGCCTCGGCCGCCCGCCGCGACATGCTGGTCAACTCCGTGGTGGTGCTGGCCGCCCTGATCCTCGGCTTCGCGATCGCCGCGCTGATGGCCCGCTCGATGAGCCGCAACATGCGCCGGTTGCGCGCCGCCGCCTTCGAGGTCGCCGAGCAGCGGCTGCCCGCCCTGGTCTACCAGCTCTCCCGGGCCAACCCGGGCGACGTCGACACCCGCGTCGCCCCCATCGCCATCACCAGCCAGGACGAGCTCGGCGAGGTCGCGCGCGCCTTCGACCAGGTGCACCAGGAGGCCGTGCGGCTGGCCGCCGAGCAGGCGCTGCTGCGGGGCAACGTCAGCGCGATCTTCACCAACCTCTCCAGCCGGAACCAGGGCCTCATCGAACGGCAGATCGCGCTCATCAGCGAGCTGGAGAGCCACGAGGCCGACCCCGAGCAGCTCGAACACCTCTTCAAGCTGGACCACCTCGCCACCCGCATGCGCCGCAACAGCGAGAACCTGCTGGTCCTCGCGGGTGAGGAGCCCAAGCACCGGTGGAACCAGCCGGCCGCGCTCGTCGACGTGATGCGCGCCTCCGCCTCGGAGGTGGAGGCGTATGCCCGGATCGAGCTGTCCGGCGTCCCCGAGCGCGACGTGCACGGCTCGGTCGTCAACGACCTGGTGCACCTGCTCGCCGAGCTGCTGGAGAACGCCACCACGTTCTCCTCGCCGCAGACCAAGGTCCGCGTCACCGCCACCCGCCTGCCGGACGGCCGGATCATGATCGAGATCCACGACAAGGGCATCGGCCTCACGCAGGAGGACTTCGCCGAGATCAACAAGCGGCTGGCCGAACCCCCCGCCATCGACGCCTCCGTGTCCCGCCGGATGGGGCTCTACGTGGTCGGCCGCCTCGCCGAGCGCCACAACATCAGGGTGCAGCTGCGGCCCTCGGGCGAGCAGTCGGGCACCACGTGCCTGGTCATGCTGCCGGAGGGCATCACGCTGCCCGGCCGGGGGCGCCCCCAGCCGCCGGAGGAGGACTTCACCGTCTCGCGGATCGTTCCCGCGCAGCCGCACGCCGCGCTGGGGGAGGGCCGGATACCGTCCTCGTCGGCCGCCGACCTCGGCTTCGACGACAACCGGTACGCGGCCGGGGACACCATGCGGCTCGACCCGGTGGGCCGTTCGCCGCTGGCCGGGGAGCACCGGTCGGCCATCGAGCCGCGGCCGGGCCGGGTCGCCCCCGAGCCCGCCGCCCCCGACCTCGGGTACGAGCCGCCCGCGCCGGAGCCGCCGGTGCCCGCCCGCCCCGGGTTTGGCTCGTTCCCGCCGTCCGTCGCCGAGCCGCCGGAGCACACCCGGCCCGTCGCGCCGGCGGCGCCCCTGTCCCCGGCCCGGCAGTCCCTGCGCCCCCCGGTCCGCCCGTCGGCGCAGTCGCCCGCCGGGCCACCGGCGCAGTCGCCCGCCGGGCCACCGGCGCAGTCGCCCGCGCGGCCGTCGACGCAATCGCCGCACGGGAGTCCCGCCGGCGGCCCGCAGCGCGTAGGCTTCGGTGGACCAGACCCCGTCGCGGCCGAGTTCCGCACGAGGACCAGCGCGGGACTGCCCCGCCGGGAACGACAGTCGCAGCACTCCGAGGAGGATCCGGCGGAGCGACCGCGGGAGGAGTCCCGGGCTCCGCAACTGCCAGGGATGGCGCGGTGGGAGAGCCGTGGACCGCGCCGGGAGGAGCAGACGGTCGGCACGACGGCCTCGGGCCTTCCCCGGCGGGTGCCCCGGGCCAATCTCACCGAACACACCACACCCGAACTATCCGACTCCGGCGGGCCCCAGGTCTCCCGGGACCCCAACGACGTCCGCGGTCGGCTCACCAGCCTGCGCCGTGGAGTACAGCAGGGCCGCGGCGCGGTCACGAGCCGTGGCGAGCGGAACGACGAACGGGGCCACGGCCCCGGACAGACCTATGATCAGGAGCGTTAGTGTGAGCCCGATGAGCCAGGCGGCGCAGAACCTGAACTGGTTGATCACCAGTTTTGTGGAGAACACCCCGGGGGTGTCGCACACGGTGGTGGTGTCCGCTGATGGTCTTCTTCTGGCGTTGTCCGAGGGGTTTCCGCGGGATCGTGCGGATCAGTTGGCGGCGGTGGCGTCGGGTTTGACGTCGTTGACGGCTGGTGCGTCGCGGATCTTCGAGGGTGGTGCGGTGAATCAGACGGTGGTGGAGATGGAGCGGGGGTTCCTTTTCATCATGTCGATCTCGGATGGTTCGTCGTTGGCGGTGCTGGCGCATCCGGAGGCCGATATCGGCCTGGTGGGTTATGAGATGGCGCTGTTGGTGGACCGGGCGGGCACCGTCCTGACGCCCGACCTCCGCGCGGAGCTCCAAGGGAGCTTGCTCAACTAGCAGATGACTTGTGCGGATTGGGGTCCCGCACCTTAAAGTGCGGGACATGGCCAAGCGGCGAACGCGGCATCCGCGATCGGCAGTGGGAGTCGGAGGAGGAACTGTGGCAACGCCCCAAGGCGGACCATACGGCAATGAGTACCCGGCGCAGTCGAACGGCGGCGGGCGGTTCAACTTCCCCTCGGCACCGAGCGGCGGAAGCAAGTGGCGTACGTACGACGGCAGCACGTCGGCCCAGCCGCACGCCGGCCAGCAGGGTCCCGAGGTGCGGCGCGCCTCGGCCGCCCCCCCCGCGCCGGGCGCCGCCCGCCCGCCGGGAGGCGCCCCCACGCCGGGAGGCGGGTACCCGCGGCAGCAGCGCTCCGCCGACGTTCCCCCACGGCGACCGGGTGAGGGCGAGGCACCGCAGCCTCTGGTGCGTCCGTACGCGATGACCGGTGGCCGGACCAGGCCGCGGTACCAGTTGGCGATCGAGGCGCTGGTGAGCACCACCGCCGACCCCGTCCAACTGCACGGACAGCTTCCGGAGCACCAGCGGATCTGCCAGCTCTGCTACGAGGTCAAGTCCGTCGCCGAGGTGTCCGCGCTGCTGAGCATGCCGCTCGGGGTCGCGCGGATTCTGGTGGCCGATCTCGCGGAGGCGGGACTTGTCGCCATTCACCAGCCGGGTCATGACGCCGAGCCGGGTGGCCAGCCAGACGTGACTCTGCTCGAAAGGGTGCTCAGTGGACTTCGCAAGCTCTAAGGACGGCGGTCTATCCGCGCCGTCCCGTTCCACCACGTCCGCGAAGATCGTGATCGCGGGTGGGTTCGGTGTGGGGAAGACGACGTTCGTGGGGTCGGTGTCCGAGATCAACCCGTTGCGGACGGAGGCGGTCATGACGTCGGCGTCGGCGGGGATCGACGACCTGACGCATACCGCGGGGAAGACCACCACGACGGTGGCGATGGACTTCGGGCGGATCACGCTGGACCAGGACTTGATCCTGTATCTGTTCGGTACGCCCGGGCAGGACCGGTTCTGGTTCATGTGGGACGACCTGGTGCGCGGCGCGATCGGCGCGGTCGTGCTGGTCGACACCCGCCGGCTGGCGGACTGTTTCCCGGCGGTGGACTACTTCGAGAACAGCGGGCTGCCCTTCGTGATCGCCCTCAACGGTTTCGAGGGCCACCAGCCGTATTCCCCGGAAGAGGTCCGCGAAGCGCTCCAGATCGGCCCGGACGCCCCGATCATCACCACCGACGCGCGCCACCGCTCGGAGGCGAAGAGCACACTGATCACCCTCGTCGAACACGCGCTGATGGCCCGCCTGCGCTGACACCGCCGCCGCTGCCCGCCTCCCGGACCGGGGTCCGGGAGGGCGTGACCGATTGGCCTAGGCTTGGCCCCGTGCGCATCGCCAGATTTTCCATTGACGGGACCGTCGGATTCGGCGTGGTCGAAGCGGATCCCGAAGCGGGCGGAGAGCTCGTGCTGGACATCATCAAAGGCCATCCCTTCGCCGCGTTCGAGCGCTCCGGCCGCCGGGTGCCGCTGAGCAAGGTCAGGCTGCTGCCGCCCGTGCTGCCCAGCAAGATCGTCGCCGTCGGCCGCAACTACGCCGAGCACGCGCGGGAGCTGGGGAACACCGTCCCGGACATCCCGATCACCTTCTTCAAGCCCTCCACCTCGGTGATCGGCCACGGCGACGCGATCGCGTACCCAGCCTTCTCCTCCGAGGTGCACCACGAGGCCGAGCTGGCCGTGGTGATCGGCCGCATGTGCCGGGATGTGCCCCGCTCGCGGGCCCGCGAGGTCATCCTCGGCTACACCTGCGCCAACGACGTCACCGCGCGCGATGTCCAGCAGCGCGAGAGCCAGTGGGCCAGGGCCAAGGGCTTCGACACCGCCTGCCCGCTCGGCCCGTGGATCGAGACCGACCTCGACCCGTCCGACCTGGCCGTGATGTGCACCGTCAACGGTGAGCAGCGCCAGCTCGGCCGCACCAGTGAGATGGCGCGCGCGGTGGAGGACCTCATCGTGCACATCACCGAGTCCATGACGCTGCTGCCCCAGGACGTCATCCTCACCGGCACCCCGGCGGGCGTCGGACCGCTCCGCGTCGGCGACGAGGTCGCCGTCACCATCGAAGGCATCGGCACTCTCACCAACAAGGTCGTCAAGCGTGACTAGCCCATCCCCCGTCCGCGTCCGTTTCTGCCCGTCCCCGACCGGCAACCCCCATGTGGGTCTGGTCCGCACCGCCCTGTTCAACTGGGCGTTCGCGCGCCACCACGGCGGCACCCTGGTCTTCCGCATCGAGGACACCGACGCCGCCCGCGACTCCGAGGAGTCCTACGCGGCGCTGCTCGACGCGATGCGCTGGCTCGGCCTGGACTGGGACGAGGGCCCCGAGATCGGCGGTCCGCACGCTCCGTACCGGCAGTCGCGGCGCATGGACATCTACGCGGACGTCGCCGCCCGGCTGCTGGCGGCGGGCCACGCCTACCGCTGCTACTGCACGGCCCAGGAGCTGGAGGAGCGCCGGGAGGCCGCGCGCGCTGCCGGGAAGCCCTCGGGCTACGACGGGAGGTGCCGCGCGCTGTCCCCGGAGGTGACCGCCGCCTACGAGGCGGAGGGGCGGCCGTCGATCGTCCGCTTCCGGATGCCGGACGAGCCGATCACCTTCACCGACCTGGTGCGCGGCAGCCTCACGTTCACCCCGGAGAACGTCCCGGACTACGGCATCGTCCGGGCCAACGGCGCGCCGTTGTACACGCTGGTCAACCCCGTGGACGACGCGCTGATGGGCATCACCCACGTGCTGCGCGGCGAGGACCTGCTCTCCTCCACGCCCCGCCAGATCGCGCTGTACCGGGCGCTGGCGGACATCGGCGTGGGCGAGGGCACGATCCCCGCGTTCGGGCATCTGCCGTATGTCATGGGCGAGGGCAACAAGAAGCTGTCCAAGCGCGACCCGCAGGCTTCGCTCAATCTCTACCGGGACCGCGGCTTCCTGCCGTCCGGACTCCTCAACTACCTGGCCCTGCTGGGCTGGTCGCTGGCCGAGGACCGGGACATCTTCACGCTGGACGAGATGGTCGCGGCCTTCGACATCGGCGCGGTGAACGCCAACCCGGCGCGCTTCGACCTGAAGAAGTGCGAGGCGATCAACGCCACCCACATCCGCGAGCACCTGTCGGTCGAGGAGTTCACCGCCGCGTGTGAGCCGTGGTTGCGGGCGCCGCACGCGCCGTGGAAGCCGGAGGCGTACGACCCGGCCGCGTTCGCCGCCCTGGCGCCGCTCGCCCAGACCCGGGTGACGGTCCTGGCGGACATCACCGACAACGTCGACTTCCTCTTCCTGGACGAGCCGGTCTTCGACGAGCAGTCCTGGGCCAAGGCCATGAAGCCCGGCGCCGAGGCCGTGCTCGGCACGGCCCGCGCGCGGCTGGCGGCGGTGCCCGAGTGGACCGCCGAGGAGCTCAAGGCGGCCGTTCTCGCGGCCGGCGAGGAGCACGGCCTGAAGCTGGGCAAGGCCCAGGCCCCGGTCCGCGTCGCGGTGACCGGGCGGACGGTGGGGCTCCCGCTCTTCGAGTCCCTGGAGGTGCTGGGCCGCGACCGGACGCTGAGCCGCGTGGACGCGGCCCTGACCCGCCACGGGGGTTGAACGCATCTCGTTTTGGGGCACCGTTCTCGATCGGGTATTGTTTGGCGCGTCGCAAGGGCGGGCCGGGAATCCGGGCCGCCGTGCGATCACCTCAACGATTTCCCCGTGTAGGGGTTGCGTTTTGGTGGGGTATGGTGTAATTGGCAGCACGACTGATTCTGGTTCAGTTAGTCTAGGTTCGAGTCCTGGTACCCCAGCGCGATCTCTCAACAAGATCAAGCCCCCGTTGTGTAGCGGCCTAGCACGCTGCCCTCTCAAGGCAGTAGCGCCGGTTCGAATCCGGTCGGGGGTACGGATCCGCAAGGATCTTTCGCGGGCCCCCGTTGTGTAGCGGCCTAGCACGCCGCCCTCTCAAGGCGGTAGCGCCGGTTCGAATCCGGTCGGGGGTACACGATTGAGGAAGGCCCTCCGCCGGTGGCGGGGGGCCTTCTCGGTGTTCCCGTCCGGTCATTCCGGGGCCTGGCCGCCGCCGAAGCGACGGTCGGCCTCCTCGGCCTGGGCCAGCCGCCGCAGGCTCAGCAACACCGGCTCGTAGAGCACGGTGAGCGCCACGGCCGCCTCCAGCTGGGTGGTGGGCGCCTCGAACTCCTCGATGAGGGCGATCTCGTGCCCGGCGATGGCGCTCGCGGCCCGCCCGTAGGGCAGCAGTTGGTCGACGTCGCACGGATATCCCAGGCGGATCAGCGCGGCGAGGGCGGAGACCAGCATGCCGTGCGCCGGGTTCCCCGGGGCGTGCCGCCAGCCGAGCCGGCGTCGCACCTCCTCGGCCGTGCGGCGGGCGGTGTCCACGGCCGCGTCCTCGGCGCCGACGGCGGGGCCGTGGGGGAGGGCGGAGACCGCGGTGCCGAGGCGGGAGAGCTGGTCCAGCGACTCGTCCTCGACGGCGGCCAGCACGTCCCGCGCGGTGGCCACCGGAACCCGGCCGACCTGGACCAAGGCCCGCACCAGGCGGAGCCTGCGCAGGTGCTCCTCGTCGTACTCGGCCTGGGTGGCGCTCACCCGCTCCCCGGGGGGCAGCAGGCCCTCCCGCAGGTAGTACTTGATGGTCGCGGTGGAGACTCCGCTGCGCTTGCTCAACTCGGCCAGCCGCATCGGCCCGCACCCCTTGCGCTTCTGATGGGAGAGTGGCACTATCCAATCATGGATAGTGCCACTATCCAATGCGCGGCGAGCGGGGAGGTCCGTGATGGGGAGCGGGATTATCGAGGGACGCATGACGGCGGCGCCGGACGGGGAGGTCACCGTCTTCCTGATCGGCATGCGGATCAACGCCTTCCGGCATCCGCGGAGCTGGTGGCCGGTCCTCAGGGCGATGCCCCGGATGCTCAAGGAGCTGTCGCGGGACGGGGAGAGCGGCCTGCTCGGCTATCGCCTGCTGTTCGGCGGCCCGCGGGTGATCTACTCCGTGCAGTACTGGGTGTCGCCCGAGAAGCTGCTGGCGTACGCGTCGTCGCCGGAGGGGGCGCACCGGCCGGCGTGGGCCGAGTTCAACCGCAGGGCGCGGGCCGGCCGGGGCCGGGTCGGCGTCTGGCACGAGACGTATGTGGTGCCCGCGGGTGCCCACGAGGCGGTGTATGTGGACATGCCGCCGTTCGGTCTCGGGGCGGCGACCGAGGTGGTGCCGGTCGGCCGTCGCGGCGAGGCCGCCGCGGCGAGGCTCTCCCTGGGGGAGCGGCGGGGGTGATCAGCCGCCGTTGCGCCTGAGGGCGTCGGTCAGGCGGCCCGCCGCGTCCAGCAGAGCCTGGGCGTGCATGCGGCCCGGGTGCCGCGTCAGCCGCTCGATCGGGCCGGAGACGGACACCGCGGCCACCACGCGGTTGGACGGACCGCGCACGGGGGCCGAGACGGAGGCCACTCCCGGCTCGCGCTCACCGATGGACTGGGCCCAGCCGCGGCGCCGGACGCCGGAGAGCGCGGTGGCGGTGAAGCGGGCGCCCTGGAGGCCGTGGTGCAGCCGCTCCGGCTCCTCCCAGGCGAGCAGGATCTGCGCCGCCGAGCCGGCCTTCATCGGCAGGGTGGAGCCCACGGGCACGGTGTCCCGCAGGCCCGAGAGGCGCTCGGCCGCGGCCACACAGATCCGCATGTCGCCCTGACGCCGGTAGAGCTGCGCGCTCTCGCCCGTCATGTCGCGGAGCTGGGTGAGCACCGGCCCGGCGGCGGCGAGCAGCCGGTCCTCGCCGGCGGCGGCGGCCAGCTCGGCCAGGCGCGGCCCGAGGATGAACCGGCCCTGCATGTCGCGGGCCAGCAGTCGGTGGTATTCGAGGGCCACCGCCATCCGGTGTGCCGTGGGTCTCGCCAGCCCCGTCGCCCCGACCAGGCCCGCGAGCGTGGCCGGTCCGGACTCCAGGGCTCCCAGCACCAGGGCGGCCTTGTCGAGCACCCCCACACCGCTGGAGTCGCCGCTAGAGTTGTCCATGCAACGATATTCGCGTCTCACAGTGTGAAACGCAAGTTCAATTTCGCGGGGAAGGCGCCACGCTTGGTTGCGCGGTCCGCGTCACCACGCGCCGCGCGGTCACTGTCCGGCGCGAGGGGTACGGATGGCGGCCCCCTCACCGACCAGCGGCACAGCCGAAGGGAAAAGCGATGGGACGGACACTGGCGGAGAAGGTCTGGGACGATCATGTCGTCCGGCGAGCGGAGGGCGAGCCCGATCTGCTCTACATCGATCTTCACCTGTTGCACGAGGTGACCAGCCCGCAGGCGTTCGACGGGCTGCGCAAGAGCGGGCGGCGGGTGCGGCGCACGGACCTCACCATCGCCACCGAGGACCACAACACCCCGACCCTCGACATCGACAAGCCGATCGCCGACCCGGTCTCCCGCACGCAATTGGAGACCCTCAGGAAGAACTGCGCGGAGTTCGGTGTCCGGCTGCACCCGCTGGGCGACGCCGAGCAGGGCGTCGTGCACGTCGTCGGCCCGCAGCTCGGGCTGACCCAGCCCGGCATGACGGTGGTCTGCGGGGACAGCCACACTTCCACCCACGGCGCCTTCGGCGCCCTGGCGTTCGGGATCGGCACCAGCCAGGTCGAGCACGTGCTGGCCACCCAGACCCTGCCCATGGCCCCCTTCCGGACGATGGCCATCACGGTCCTGGGCGAGCTGCCCGAGGGCGTCACCGCCAAGGACCTGATCCTGGCCATCATCACCAGGATCGGCACCGGCGGCGGCCAGGGCTATGTCATCGAATATCGCGGCGAGGCCATCGACAAGCTCTCGATGGAGGCCCGGATGACCATCTGCAACATGTCGATCGAGGCGGGCGCCCGGGCCGGGATGATCGCCCCCGACGAGACCACCTTCGCCTACCTGGAGGGGCGCGACCACGCGCCCCGGGGCGCCGACTGGGACGCCGCCGTGGAGTACTGGCGGACGCTGCGCACGGACGACGACGCGGTGTTCGACCACGAAGTGGTCATCGACGCCGCCGAGCTGGCCCCCTTCGTCACCTGGGGCACCAACCCCGGCCAGGGCGCGCCGCTGTCCGCCTCGGTGCCCGACCCGGCCCTGTTCGAGGACGCCAGCGAGCGCCTCGCGGCCGAGAAGGCGCTGGAGTACATGGGCCTGAGCGCCGGGCAGAGGCTGCGGGACATCGCCATCGACACCGTTTTCGTCGGCTCCTGCACCAACGGCCGCATCGAGGACTTGCGCTCGGCCGCCGGCATCCTGGCGGGCCGGCGGATCGCCGACGGGCTGCGCATGCTCGTCGTGCCGGGCTCCGTGCGGGTCGCGCTCCAGGCCGTCGAGGAAGGGCTGGACAAGGTGTTCACGGCGGCGGGCGCCGAATGGCGGCACGCGGGCTGTTCGATGTGCCTGGGCATGAACCCGGACCAGCTGTCCCCGGGCGAGCGCTGCGCCTCCACCTCCAACCGCAACTTCGAGGGCCGGCAGGGCAAGGGCGGTCGCACGCACCTGGTCTCGCCGCAGGTCGCCGCCGCCACCGCGGTCACCGGCCGCCTCACGTCCCCGGCCGATCTGGCCGACGTCCCCAGTCCCGTGGAGGTCTGAGTCATGGAAGCATTCACCACGCACACCGGCCGCGCGGTCCCGCTGCGCCGGGGGAACGTCGACACCGACCAGATCATCCCCGCGCACTGGCTGAAGAAGGTCACCCGGGACGGCTTCGAGGACGGCCTCTTCGAGGCGTGGCGCAAGGATCCGGAGTTCGTGCTGAACCGGCCGGAGCGCGAGGGCGCGACGGTTCTGGTCGCCGGCCCCGACTTCGGCACCGGCTCCTCCCGCGAGCACGCGGTGTGGGCCCTGCAGAACTACGGCTTCAAGGCGGTCGTCTCGGCGCGCTTCGCCGACATCTTCCGGGGCAACTCGCTGAAGAACGGCCTGCTGACCGTGGTGCTGCCGCAGGCGACCGTGGACGCGCTGTGGGAGCTGACCGAGGCCGACCCGACCGCCGAGGTCACGGTCGACCTGGTCGCGCGCGCGGTGCGCGCCGAGGGCATCGAAGCCCCCTTCGAGCTGGACGAGAACGCCCGCTGGCGGCTGCTCGAAGGGCTCGACGACATCAGCATCACGCTGCGCGAGGAGGGCGCGATCGCTTCCTACGAGCGCGGCCGTCCCCGCTACAAACCGCTTACCACGCAAAGCGTCTGACACCTTCTCACCACCCGCCCCCGCCGGTTCCGACCGGCGGGGGCGCGTTGCTGACAGGCCGTCACGACACGGGCGTTGAGGGCTTAGGGGGCGATAACAGGCCCAAGGTGGCACAATCGGCCGCATGGAACGCGACGGTCAACTCGAACTCTACGACCGCGTCGCCGCTCGACTGAAGGACGCGCACCGGACGGTGCGGGCCCTGCAAGTGCCTGAGGACGTACGGCAGGCTCTCACCCGGAAGCTGCTGATCATCACCGCGGCCGCGAAGCAGGACCTGCCTGGGGCCGCCCGCCGTCTGGACCGGCTGATGGAGGACGTTGACGCGGGGCGACTGCCGCCGGGGGCACCCGACGACGGCCCCGACGGAACGTCCTGACGGGACGGCGCGATGGTCGAGTTCGTTGCGACACAAGGGTGATTCGCCCGTTTCGCGTTTGATTTGCGGAATATATCTGCCTAACGTGCGAAAAAGCTTGAACACATTCGTTCCAGCATGGCCTGCGAAGGGGAAGACGTGAACAAGGCGCAACTCGTAGAAGCGATTGCCGACAAGCTCGGCGGCCGTCAGCAGGCGGCCGACGCGGTCGATATCGTGCTCGACGCCATCATCCGCGCGGTGGTCGCCGGGGAGCGCGTGTCGGTGACGGGCTTCGGCTCGTTCGAGAAGGTCGACCGTCCCGCGCGGTACGCGCGGAACCCGCAGACCGGCGAGCGGGTCCGGGTCAAGAAGACTTCCGTGCCGCGCTTCCGCGCCGGACAGGGCTTCAAGGACCTGGTCGCGGGGACGAAGAAGCTGCCGAAGAACGACGTCGCCGTGAAGAAGGCCCCCAAGGGCAGCCTTTCGGGCGGTACCACCACCAAGAAGGCCACCACCAAGAAGGCGGCGGCGAAGAAGACGACCGCCAAGAAGGCCACCGCGAAGAAGGCTCCGGCCAAGAAGGCCACCGCGAAGAAGACCGCGGCGAAGAAGAGCACCGCGAAGAAGGCCCCGGCCAAGAAGGCCACCGCCAAGAAGGCCCCGGCCAAGCGGGCGCCCGCCCGCACCACCACCGCCAAGAAGGCCACCGCACGCCGCCAGTGATCACCGTCAGCACTCGGGGCCACCCCGCGGGCCGGACTCCTCGTCAGGGGCCCGGCCCGCTGTCGTTCTCCCGCCGGGCCGTTAGGCTCGGGCCATGCAGGCCACCGCGTACACCTACGACCCGCGCACCCGCTCCGGCAGCGTCCTGCTGGACGACGGCACCCCGCTGGACTTCGGCGCCGAGGCGTTCGACGCCGGGGGCCTGCTGCTGCTGCGGCCCGGGCAGCGGGTGCGGATCGAGGTGACCATCGAGGTGACCGGTGACGGCGACCGGCGCCGGATCACGCTCCTGACCTTGCAGACGCTGTAAGCCCCCGCGCGCTCGCCGCCGTACGCGGCCCGACGCCGAGCGCCAGCGCGGCCCACAGATCCTCCCCGGTGTCCACGTCCCGCCGGACGCTGTCCACTCCCGTGGGCGCGAGCTCGACCGCGCCGGACGCCAGGTGCCGCTCCCGCGAAGGCCCGCCGAACGCCGGTGCCAGCGCCGTTCCGGCCGCCGCCGTCAGCAGTGTGGTGCCGATTCCCGCCGCGTCCGCCAGAAAGCTCCGCGAGCACGCCGCCGCCGCCGCGAGCACCCGCGCCAGCTCCGCCGGGCGCAGGGCGGGCAGATCGGCGTTGAGCGCGGCCACCGCCGCGCCCGGCGCGGCGGCCCGGACGGCGTCGGCGCCGTACGACAGCGCGGCGTTGAGCCCCCGGCCCGGGGTGTCGGGCACGATCCGGGCGCCCAGCAGCGCCAGTCGCCGCCCCGCCAGCGGATCGTCCGTGACAACCGCCACATCCCGCACCGCCGCGCACGCCAGCGCGGCGGCCACCGTGTCCTCGGCGAAGGCCAGCGCGAGCGAGGGCCGCAGAGTGTCCCCGGCCACCGGCGCCAGCCTGCTCTTGGCCAGCGGCAGCGGCTTCAGGGGCACGATGAGCGACCATCCCGTGTCTCGCATGCTGCCATTCTCCTTTCCCTGGTCGACCGTGGCCCGGCCAGGGGCGGCCCGCCCGGCGGCGGCCTTCCGGTGCCCGCGTGAGGGGTGCGCATGAGGGTGCAAAGAGCCCCGCCATGACGACGAGAGATCCGCTGGACAGCCCCTGGGCCCGGGGCGAGGATGGTCCGGCGGTCCGCAAGAGGCCACGTCGGAGCAGCGCGAGAGGGGATGGTGACCGAGTGTCTCGCCGCAGAATCGGCTTCTGGTACCGATTGGCCGCAATTCTGGTAAAACCGCCGCTGTTGCTGCTCTTCAGTCGAGACTGGCGGGGAATGGAGCATATTCCCGTTGAGGGGGGATTCATCACCGCGGTGAATCACAACTCCTATCTCGACCCGCTCTCCTACGCGCACTTCCAGTACAACACCGGCAGGCCACCGAGATTTCTGGCAAAGGTCAGTCTCTTCCAGAGCGGCCCGGTCGGCAGATTCATGCGCGGCACCGGCCAGATCCCGGTCTACCGCGACACCCTGGACGCCGCCGACGCCTTCCGGGCCGCCGTCGACGCCGTCCGCCGGGGCGAATGCGTCGCGTTCTACCCCGAGGGAACGCTCACCCGCGACCCGCGGATGTGGCCCATGGAGGGCAAGTCCGGGGCCGCCCGGGTCGCGCTGATCACCCGCGCCCCCGTCATCCCCGTCGCTCAGTGGGGCGCCCACGAGGCGGTGCCGCCCTACGTCCGGGAGAAGCGGCTGCGGCTGCTCCCGCGCAAGACGCTGACCGTCGTCGCGGGACCGCCGGTGGACCTCGGCGAGTTCTACGGCAGGCAGCCCACCCCCGAGGTGCTGCGCGAGGCGACGGACCGCATCATGGACGCCATCACCGAGCTGCTCGCCGACGTGCGCCACGAGCCCCCGCCCGTCGAGCGCTACGCACACCGGAAGATGCTGCCCGAGCGGCGCGTCCCGCGCCCCGCCCCGGAGGAGGAGAAAGCGGAGTGACACGCGCCGCCGTCTATGGAACCGGCTCCTGGGGAACCGCGTTCGCCATGGTCCTCGCCGACGCGGGCTGCGAGGTGGCCCTGTGGGGCCGCCGCGCCGAGCTCGTCGAGGCCGTCAACATCGACCGCGTCAACCCGGACTACCTGCCGGGCATCAAGCTCCCCCCGGGCATCCGGGCCACCACCGACCCCGCCGAGGCGGCGCGCGACGCGGAGTTCACCGTGCTCGCCGTGCCGTCGCAGACCCTGCGCGGCAACCTGGCGGGCTGGGCCGGCCTGCTGGCGCCCGGCACTGTCCTGGTCTCGCTGATGAAGGGCGTCGAGCTGGGCACCGCGAAGCGGATGAGCGAGGTCGTCGAGGAAGTCGCGGGCGTCGGCCCCGAGCGCGTCGCCGTGCTGTCCGGCCCCAACCTCGCCCGCGAGATCGCCGAACGCCAGCCCGCCGCCTCTGTCGTCGCCTGCCGCGACGAGGAGGTGGCCAGACGGCTCCAGGCCGCCTGCCACACGCCGTACTTCCGCCCGTACACGAACACCGACGTGGTCGGCTGCGAGCTGGGCGGCGCCGTGAAGAACGTCATCGCGCTCGCCGTCGGCATCGCCGACGGCATGGGCCTGGGCGACAACACCAAGGCGTCGCTGATGACCCGCGGCCTCGCCGAGACCGCCCGTCTCGGGTCCGCCATGGGCGCCGATCCGCAGACCTTCGCGGGGCTGGCCGGCATGGGCGACCTGGTCGCCACCTGCTCCTCGCCGCTCTCACGCAACCACACCTTCGGCACCAACCTGGGCCGCGGCATGACGCTGGAGGAGACCATCGCCGTCACCCGGCAGACCGCCGAGGGCGTCAAATCCTGCCGCTCCGTGCTCGACCTGGCCCGCCGTCACGGCGTCGAGATGCCGCTGACGGAGACCGTGGTGGGCATCGTGCACCGCGGCACCCCGCCCCAGGTGGCGGTCGAGGAGCTGATGTCGCGAACCGCCAAGGCCGAACACCGCTGACTCGGGCCACCCCGTTGGGTAGCCTCAGAGGGTTATGAGCAGCGAGACCTCTTCCCAGAGCCCCAAGCCCCGCGTCGCCGTCGTCTTCGGCGGCCGAAGCTCGGAGCACGCCATCTCGGTGGTCACCGCCGGAGCCGTGCTGCGCGCCATCGACCGCACCCGTTACGACGTGCTGCCCATCGGTATCACCACCGACGGGCGCTGGGCCCTGACCGCGGACGATCCGGAGCGGATGGCGATCAGCGAACGCCGGCTGCCCAGCGTCGAGCAGATCGCCGAGCCAGGCGCGGGCGGCGTGCTGCTGCCCGTCGATCCCGGCCGGCACGACGTGGTCTACGCCGAGCCGGGCTCGGTGCCCAAGGACCTCGGCGATGTCGACGTCGTCTTCCCGCTGCTCCACGGCCCCTACGGCGAGGACGGCACGCTCCAGGGCCTCCTGGAGCTCTCCGGGGTGCCGTACGTCGGGGCCGGCGTGCTGTCCTCGGCGATCGGCATGGACAAGGAGTACATGAAGCGGGTCTTCGCCTCGTTCGGCCTGCCCGTCGGCCCGTACACCGTGATCCGCCCCCGTGAGTGGGAGCGGGATCCGGCGGCGGCCCGGAAGAGAATCGTGGACTTCGCTGCGGACCACGGCTGGCCGCTGTTCGTGAAGCCCGCGCGCGCCGGCTCCTCCATGGGCATCTCCCGGATCGAGGACCTGGCCGGCCTGGAGGACGCGATCGAGGAGGCCCGCCGCCACGACCCCAAGATCATCGTGGAGTCGCTGCTGCGCGGGCGCGAGATCGAGTGCGGCGTGCTGGAGTTCGAGGACGGCCCGCGCGCCAGCGTGCCCGCCGAGATCCCGGCCGTCTCCAGCCACGACTTCTACGACTTCGAGGCCAAGTACATCGACTCCGCCGAGGGCGTCGTCCCGGCCCCGCTCACCGAGGAGCAGACGGCCCGGGTCCGCGAGCTGGCCGTGCGGGCCTTCGACGCCGCCTCCTGCGAGGGCCTGGTCCGGGCGGACTTCTTCCTGCTGGAGAACGGCGAGTTCGTCATCAACGAGATCAACACCATGCCCGGCTTCACGCCGATCTCGATGTTCCCACGGATGTGGCAGGCCAGCGGCGTGGACTACCCGGAGCTGATCGACCGCCTCATCCGGGCGGCGCTGCGCCGCTCGACCGGGCTGCGCTGACGGTCAGCCCGACGCGTCCCCGGAGTCGGCCCCGGAGTCGGATTCCGGCTCCGGCTCCGCATACAGCTCATCCAGCGGGATGTGCCCGTCGACCGGGGCGGCGACGTCGATCAGCGGATTCACCTCGGGCGCGTAGGCGTCGGGCACCGTCATCTCCACGAACACCAGCCGCCCGGTGGTGGTGAACCGCTTGCCGTCCGGCTCCTCCTCCAGCAGCCACGACACCCCGTTCACGTCCACCACCTCGGCCAGCGGATCGTAGGTCTCGCTGCCCGGCGTCATCAGCGCCGGGCGTGAGACGCCGCAGCGCAGCACGATCGCGGGGTCCCCCCACGTGGCCGCGAACTCCATCCCGTCCGCCGCCGATCCACGCTCCTCCCCGTCCACGCGCTCCGGGAGAGCGTCCGCCAGCTCCCGGCAGGCGCCCGCGGCCTCGCCGGTGGGGGAGGGCTCCGTCACCTCGGGGTCGTCCGCCCCCGAGGTGCACGCCGCCAGGGCCAGCAGCGCGGCGATCGCCGCCGGGGCCGGATGCGCGCGGAAGGTCATCCGGCGAGCATAAGGGGTGCTACAGATGGACGACCGGGCAGGTCAGGGTGCGCGTGATGCCGCCCACCCGCTGCACCTCGGCGACGACGAGCCGACCCAGCTCGTCCACCGAGTCGGCCTGGGCGCGCACGATCACGTCATAGGGGCCGGTGACATCCTCGGCCTGGAGCACACCTGGGATCTTGGAGATGACATCGGCCACGGTGGACGCCCTGCCCACCTCGGTCTGGATCAGGATGTACGCCTGTACCACGGGTCCTCCACAGCGGCTACGAGGAACGGGGGCGCTACCGTAGCGCGTCATGACCAGCACGGGGGAGACATCAGGCCGCCGCTGGTCACGGCAGGTTGACGGATGGGACCGCGAGACGAGCATGAGGAGAGCTGAGTGAAGGGCAGTGTGGGGGAGCTCGGGGAGTTCGGGCTGATCCGGGAGCTGACGTCCCGGATCACCGGGACACCCGCGGTGCGTCTGGGCCCGGGCGACGACGCGGCGGTGGTGGCGGCTCCGGACCGGAGAGTCGTCGCCACCACCGACATCCTGCTGGAGGGACGGCACTTCCGCCGCGACTGGTCCACCGCCTACGACGTCGGCCGCAAGGCCGCCGCCCAGAACCTCGCCGACATCGCCGCCATGGGCGCCGTGCCCACCGCCGTGCTCGTCGGACTCGTCGTCCCCGCCGAACTGCCCGTCACCTGGCCCGTGGAGCTGATGGACGGCATCCGCGACGAGTGCCGTGTCGCCGGCGCCGGAGTGGCCGGCGGGGACGTGGTGCGCGGCGACGTCATCACCGTCTCCATCACGGCCCTGGGCGACCTCGGCGGCCGGGAGCCCGTCACCAGAACCGGGGCCAGGGCCGGGGACATCGTCGCCGTCACCGGCTGGCTGGGCTGGTCGGCCGCCGGGCACGCCGTCCTCTCCCGTGGCTTCCGCTCCCCGCGCGCGTTCGTCGAGGCCCACCGCCGTCCCGAGCCGCCCTACGTCGCGGGCCCGGCCGGCGCCGCGCTCGGCGCCACCGCCATGACCGACGTCAGCGACGGACTCGTCGCGGATCTCGGTCACATCGCGCAGGGCAGCAAGGTGCGCGTCGACATCGCCTCGGCCTCGCTGGACGTTCCGGCCCAGATGTCGGACATCGGGCAGGCCGTCGGCGTTGACCCGCTGCACTGGGTGCTCACCGGCGGCGAGGACCACGCGCTGGTCGCCACGTTCCCGCCCGAGACCAAACTCCCCGCCCGCTGGCGGACGATCGGCCAGGTCCTGCCCGCGCGCGGCCGGGGCACCCCGTCGGTGACCGTCGACGGCGCCGCGTGGGACAAGGCCGGCGGCTGGGACCACTTCAGCGCCTGACGCGCTCCCGCGGGTACCGTCGGGGCCATGCGAACACCTCCTCGCGTGCTCACCGTCGCCGGCTCCGACTCGGGCGGCGGCGCGGGCGTCCAGGCCGATCTCAAGACCATGCTGGCGCTCGGCGCCCACGGGATGAGCGTGATCACCGCCGTCACCGCGCAGAACTCACTGGGGGTGCGGGGCGCCTGGGAGCTGCCCGTCGAGGTCGTGAGCGCGCAGTTCCGCGCTGTCGCCGACGACATCGGCGTCCAGGCGGTCAAGACCGGCATGCTCGCCACGGCGGAGATCGTCGAGACCGTCGCCGGACTGCTGGCCGGCACCGCCGCCCCGGTGGTGGTCGATCCGGTCGGCGTCTCCAAGCACGGCGATCCGCTGCTGGCCCCCGACGCGCTCGACGCCGTCCGCACCCGGCTGCTCCGCGTCGCCACGGTCGCCACCCCCAACCTGCACGAGGTCGCCCAGCTCACCGGCGTTCGCGTCGGGACGGAGGGCGACATGCGTCGCGCCGCCGCCGCGATCCTCGCCCTCGGTCCGCGCTGGGCGCTGATCAAGGGCGGTCATCTCCCGGGCGACGCCACCGATCTGCTCACCGACGGAACGGCCGAGCACTGGCTGCGGGCCCCGCGTCACGACAACCGCCACACCCACGGCACCGGATGCACGCTCGCCTCCGCGATCGCCGCCCGGCTCGCGCACGGCGACCCGGTGCCGGAGGCGGTGGCCGCCGCCAAGGAGTACGTCACCGGCGCGATCGCGGCCGGCTTCCCGCTGGGAGCCGGCATCGGCCCGGTCGACCACGGTCACCGCATGCGAAAAGCCGGTCCGTCATGAGCGACGGACCGGCTCCGAGCGGCCAGGGGTGGGTCAGCGCGCGACCTTGCCGGCCTTGATGCACGAGGTGCAGACGTTCAGGCGCTTGGGCGTCCCCTTCACCACGGCACGCACCCGCTGGATGTTCGGGTTCCAACGGCGGGGGGTCCGGCGGTGCGAGTGGGAGATGCTGTTGCCGAAGCCCGGCCCCTTGCCGCAGACATCGCAGTTGGCAGCCACGGGTCACTCCAAAGACAGGAATTTACGCTGGGATTCCGGAGCTCCACGGCTCCGGCGAGGTCTGCCCGGTGCGCAGCCGGCACGCGGCGACAACATCGGGCAACCGGGGAAGCATACCCCGGGCGTTCCCCATCAGCGAAATCGCTCCCGGCCGTGACCGGGGCATAAGCTGCGTCCCGGCCGTTCACCGACAGCCGTTCACCGCTGGCCGAGGAGGTCACCACGTGCCGCAGCCGCTCGACGCCGCGGCGGTACGGCGCTGGTGCCGCATCGCCCTGGACGCTCTGGGCCAGGCCCGCGAGGACATCGACGCGATCAACGTGTTCCCCGTCGCGGACGGGGACACCGGCACCAATCTCTACCTGACCGTCGAATCCGCCGCCCAGGCCGTCGCGGCGGCGGAGCCGGCCACCCCGACCCTGGCCGAGGCCGCCCGCGCCATGGCCCACGGCGCGCTCATCGGCGCCCGTGGCAACTCCGGCACCATCCTGGCCCAGCTCCTGCGCGGCATGGCCGAGGTGCTCGCCGCCCACTCCGAGCCGGCCGGCCCCGACACCCTGCGCCGCGCGCTGCGCCGCGCCGCCGCCGCCGGGTACGAGGCCGTCGCCCACCCCGTCGAGGGCACCATGCTCACGGTCGCCGTGGCCGCCGCCGAGGCCGCCGAGCGCGCGGAGGGCGGCACCGCGCGGGTGGCGGCGACGGCCTGTGCCGGGGCCAGGACCGCGCTGGCCGCGACGCCGGACCAGCTCGCCGTGCTGGCCGACGCGGGCGTCGTCGACGCGGGCGGCAGCGGCCTGGTCGCCGTGCTCGACGCCCTCGACGCGGCTCTGTCCGGCCGTGCCCCCGACGCATCGCTCCGCGAGCGCCTGGGCCGTTCCACCGCGCCGCGGGCCGGCGGACCGGTGGGCGCCGAGTGCCCCGAGGCGGACGCCGGCGCGGCCGACGCGGCGGACGCCTACGAGGTCACCTACCTGCTGGACGCCGCGGACGCCGCCCTTCCCGCGCTGCGCGCGCGCCTCGACGCGCTGGGCGACTCGCTGGTCGTCGTGGGCGGCGACGGCCTGTGGCACATCCATGTGCACACCCCGCGGCCCGGCCCGGCCGTCGAGGCGGGCATCGAGGCGGGCCGGCCGCACCGGGTCCGCATCACCGCGCTCGCCGTCGCCGGTCCGCCCCGCGCCCCGCGCTCGGCCCGCGTCATCGTCTCGGTGCTGCCGGGCGACGGGCTCGCCGGGCTGTGCGAGGAGGCCGGCGCCGTGACGCTGACCGTCCGCGCCGAGGATCCGCCGGGCGGCGGCGAGCTGGCCGCCGCGATCCTGGGCGCGCGGGCCCGGGAGGTCGTCCTGCTGCCCAACGACGACGCGCTGTGGCACGCCGCGGCCGCCGCCGCGGAGCGGGCGCGCGCCGAGGGCGTGCGCGTCGCCGTCATCCCCACCCGGTCCCCGGTGCAGGGCATCGCGGCGCTCGCCGTGCACGCCGCCGAGCGCCGTTTCGACGAGGATGTCGTCGCCATGACCGCCGCCGCCGGGGCCACCCGCTTCGGCGAGCTGGCTGTCGCGGAACGGCAGTCCTGGACCACGGCCGGCATCTGCCAGGCCGGGGACGCGCTCGGTCTGATCGACGGCGACGTCGCCGTGATCGGCGCCGATCCGGCCGATGTCGCGAGCGACATCCTCGGCCGGATGCTGTCCGCGGGGGGCGAGCTGGTCACCCTGGTGCTGGGCACCGGCGCCCCCGACGGGCTCGCGGCGCGGCTGGAGGCACAGGTCCGCCGGGGCCACCTCGGCGTGGACACGGTGGTCTACGAGGGGCGGCAGAGCGCGCCGCTGCTCATCGGCGTCGAGTAGGCGCGGCGCAGGGGCAGGCGCAGGGGCAGGGATCGGGATCGGGAGCTGGGGCGGCGCCGGGAGCCGCTGTCGGCCCCATGGTGTGCAATGGGCGGCGTGACCGCACTGCACGAGCCCCTCACCAAGGTCGTCGGCGACACCACCGCCAAGGTGATGGCCGCCCACCTCGACCTGCGCACGGTCGGAGACCTCCTGCACCACTATCCGCGCCGGTACGCCGAGCGCGGCGAGCTGACCCGGCTGGACGAGCTGCCGCTGGACGAGCACGTCACGGTCGTCGCGGAGATCGCGGACACCCGGTCCGCCACGTTCAACCGGGGCAGCGGGGTCCGTCTGGAGGTGACCCTCACCGACGGCAGTGGCCGGCTCCAGCTCGTCTTCTTCGGCAGGCGCGCCGTCCACCACCACGAGAGGACGCTGGTGCCGGGCCGGCGCGGCATGTTCGCGGGGAAGGTCACGCGGTTCAACCGCAAGCTCCAGCTCTCCCATCCCGCCTACGAGTTGCTGGACGCGGAGGACGACGCGGACGGCGGTTCGTCGGCGGTGGCCGACTTCGCCGGCCGGCCGCTGCCGATCTACCCGGCGGTCAAACAGTTGGAGTCCTGGCGGATCGCCAAGTCCGTCGAGGTGGTCCTCGACTCCCTCGGGGCGGTCGGCTGGGAAGGCCTGGTCGACCCGCTCCCCGGCGCGCTGCGCGCCCGGCGGGACCTGATCGAGCTGCCCGAGGCGTTCGAGAAGGTGCACCGGCCGCGCACCAAGCGGGACATCGCCGACGCCCGGGCCCGGCTGAAGTGGGACGAGGCGTTCGTGCTGCAGGTCGCCCTGGCCCGGCGCCGCACGGCCGCCGCCCAGCTCCCCGCCACGCCCCGCCGCCCCGCCGACGACGGCCTGCTGCGCGCGTTCGACGCCCGGCTGCCGTTCACGCTGACCGAGGGGCAGCGGCGGGTCAGCGCGGAGATCTTCGCCGGGCTGGCCGCCGAGCACCCGATGCACCGGCTGCTGCAGGGCGAGGTCGGCAGCGGCAAGACGCTGGTGGCGCTGCGCGCCATGCTCGCCGTCGCGGACTCGGGCGGTCAGTCGGCGCTGCTCGCGCCCACCGAGGTGCTGGCCCAGCAGCACCACCGCTCGATCACCGAGATGATGGGCGCCCTGGCCGAGGGCGGGATGCTGGGCGGGGCCGAGCGGGGCACCAAGGTGGTGCTGCTGACCGGCTCCATGGGTGCGGCGGCCAGGCGCCGGGCGCTGCTGGACGCGGCGACCGGCGAGGCGGGCGTCGTCATCGGCACGCACGCGCTGATCGAGGACATCGTGAAGTTCCACGATCTCGGGTTGGTGGTCGTGGACGAGCAGCACCGGTTCGGCGTCGAGCAGCGCGACGCCCTGCGCGCCAAGGGCGCGCGGCCCCCGCATCTGCTGGTGATGACCGCGACGCCGATCCCGCGCACGGTCGCGATGACCGTCTTCGGTGACCTGGAGACCTCGGTGCTGGACCAGCTCCCCGAGGGGCGCTCCCCGATCGCCAGCCATGTGGTTCCGGCCCGGGACAAGCCGCACTTCCTCTCCCGGGCCTGGGAGCGGGTCCGGGAGGAGGTCGAGGCGGGCCACCAGGCGTATGTGGTCTGCCCCCGGATCGGGGACGGCGACGAGGCGGGCACGGCCGCGCGCAAGGGCCGGGCGGCCGGGGAGGAGAGCGCCGGGGAGAAGACGGGGGAGGGCGCCGGGGACGGCGAGGAGCGGCGCCCGCCGCTCGCCGTCCTCGATGTCGCCGCCGAGCTGGCCGGGGGCCCGCTGCGGGGCTTGCGCACCGAGGTGCTGCACGGACGACTCGCCCCCGACACCAAGGACGACGTGATGCGCCGGTTCGCTGCCGGGGAGGTCGACGTGTTGGTGGCCACCACGGTGATCGAGGTCGGGGTCAACGTGCCGAACGCCACCGCGATGGTGATCATGGACGCCGACCGCTTCGGCGTCTCCCAGCTGCACCAGCTCCGCGGTCGCGTCGGCCGCGGCACGGCGCCGGGGCTGTGCCTGCTGGTCAGCGAGGCGCCGGAGGCCGGCGGTGCCCGGGCCCGGCTGGCGGCGGTGGCGGCGACGACCGACGGCTTCGAGCTGTCCCGCATCGACCTGGAGCAGCGCCGCGAGGGCGACGTGCTGGGCCAGGCACAGTCCGGCGGGCGCAGCAGCCTGCGGATGCTCACCGTCATCGAGGACGAGGACGTCATCGCCGAGGCCCGCGCGGAGGCCACCGCCCTGGTCGCCGCGGACCCCGCGCTGGAGGGCTCGCCCGCCCTGCGCGCCGCGCTGGACGCGCTGCTGGACGCGGAGCGCGAGGAGTTCCTCGACAAGGGCTGACCTGCGGCCGAAGCTTTCTGACGGATCGTCAATTGTCAGTGCCACCTGGGAGAATGGTCTCAGTCCGCCCGATCCATCCGGGATCGGGCGGGAGTGGACCGTTGGGGGTTGCTCGATGGCATTCCGGCACATCAACGAACTGCCGCTCGGCGACAAGATCTTCCGCGTCGAGCTGGCGAGCGACGACGACATCACCGTGACGCTGACCCTGACCGGCTGGCGCGAGTCGCTGTCCGAGGCCCCGATGGCCTCCGGCTCGCTCACGATGCCGCTGGCCGACGTCCCCACCCTGCGCATCGCGCTGAACCGAGGACTGCGCGCGCTCGCCTTGGCCGCCGACGTCGCGGAGCCCATCCCGGACCGGGACATCCTGCGCGAGCTGTTCCCCGGCCACGGCGCCCCCTGGATCCCGCAGCACGAGGAGGACCTGACCCGCCGGTTCCACGCCGGGGAGACCATCGCCCGCATAGCGGCCCGCTTCGGCCGCACGCCCGACTCCGTGCGGACCAAGCTCCGTGAGCTGGGCCACGACCCGCGCCGCCCGGAGCACTGCCCGCCCGACGGCTGCATGTCATGGTCGCGGTATGCCTCGCCGGTCCTGATCGGCACGACGGAGGAGACGACCGAGGGGTGACGGCGTGCTCAGCGGGTGCTCATCCGCCGCGCACATGTTCTTGATTCCGTAAAGGGGGTCCCCCGGAGCGCATCCGGGGGACTACGGTGAGTACGCACGGGCATCGGACGCCGCATACCGGAAGGATTCAGCATGACCGATCGCCGCGAAGCTCCGCGGGACCGGAGCCTCGGGCCGGACGCGCTCACCGTGCTGGGAGTCGGAATCCCCGGCCAACGGGCGTACCCGGGGCAGGACTCGTCGGAGCACGCCCGTCGGCTGCTCCGCCGAGCGGTCAACACCGACCGGCCGGGCGAGGAGATACTCCGCCTGCTGTCGGCCGCCCGCGGGTATGGCATCGAGCGGCTGCCCGAGCCCCGCGGCCACGCCGGCGGCGGGCACTGGTGCTCCCTCTACGAGCACGCCTTCCTGCTCGATGACGACAGCGAGCTGTGTCTGTACGAGCTGGAACACGACCGCACGGTGGACGGCGGGCTTGTCTGCGAGGTCTACCCGGATGTGCTGAGCGCGGGACGCGCCGCCCAGCGGCACGTTCGCGTCCGGGGAGGTGACGCCTGACGCTCCTCTCCGGAGCGTCCTCCGGGCCCCTCGCCGTGCTCCTGGGCGAGGGGCCCGTATAGCGTGGTGTCCGACGGCTGACGGACGAGAGCTGTGAGGACGAGGACGCCCATGACCCGCGTGATCGCCGGTATCGCCGGCGGGCGGCGGCTGGCCGTGCCGCCGGGCGGCGGCACCCGCCCGACGTCCGACCGGGCGCGCGAGGGTCTGTTCTCCACCTGGACCGCGCTGCGGGGCTCGCTGGACGGAGCCCGGGTGCTCGACCTCTACGGCGGCTCGGGTGCCGTCGGCCTGGAGGCGCTCTCCCGGGGCGCCGCCCACACCCTGCTCGCCGAGACCGACGCGCGAGCCGCCAGGACCATCAGGGACAACATCCGCTCCCTCGGACTGCCCGGCGCCGAGCTGCGCTCCGCGCGGGCCGAGCAGCTCGCGGCGGCGCCGCCCGACGGCGCCTCCTATGACCTGGTTTTCCTGGATCCGCCCTACGCCGTGGGCGATGACGATCTTCGCGAGATTCTGCTCACACTCGTGACAAATGGCTGGCTAGCGGCCGATGCCGTCGTCACGGTGGAGCGCAGCACCCGGGGCGGTGCCTTCGACTGGCCGGACGGATTCCAGGGGCTGCGTTCACGCCGCTACGGCGAGGGAACTCTCTGGTATGGCCGGCCCGCCGCCCACCACGTAAGCGACCGGCCATGAGGGGCCGGGAGAGCGAGGAGGAACCGTTGCGCCGCGCAGTCTGTCCGGGGTCCTTCGATCCCATCACCAATGGCCACCTCGACATCGTCGCCCGCGCCTCGAAGCTCTACGACGTCGTCCACGTTGCCGTCATGATCAACAAGTCCAAGCAGGGGCTGTTCAGCATCGAGGAGCGCATAGCCCTGATCGAGGAGTGCGCCGGCGGCTATGGCAACGTCGTGGTCGAGGCGTTCCACGGCCTCCTCGTCGACTACTGCAAGCAGCGCGACATCCCCGCCATCGTCAAGGGCCTGCGGGCGGTCAGCGACTTCGACTACGAGCTCCAGATGGCCCAGATGAACAACGGCCTCTCCGGCGTCGAGACCATGTTCATTCCCACCAATCCGGTCTACAGCTTCCTCTCCTCCAGCCTGGTCAAGGAGGTCGCCACCTGGGGCGGCGACGTCTCCCACCTGGTCCCCGAGCCCGTGCTGCGCGTGCTCGGTGAGAGACTCGCCCGTCGCTAGCCCGCACCCGCCTCGCCAACCGGTGCCCGCCCGTCGCCGGTTGGCCGTACAGTCGTTTCGTGGACGTACAGCAGAAACTCGACGAGATCGTCAGGGCGGTCCGGAGCGCCAAGGGCATGCCCATGTCGGCATCCTGCGTCATCAACCGCTCCGAGCTGCTCTCGCGGCTCGACGAGGTCCGCCAGGCGCTGCCCGGCTCGCTGGCCGAGGCCAGGGAAGTGCTCGGCGACCGTGAGCAGGTCGTCGCCGAGGCCCAGCAGGAGGCCCGCCGTATCGTCGAGGCGGCGCACGCGGAGCGCGGTTCCCTCGTCGGGACCACCGAGATCGTGCGGCAGGCTCAGGACGAGGCGGCCCGCATCCTCGCCGAGGCCCGCCGGGAGGCCGACGAGGTGCGCGCGGAGGCCGACGACTATGTGGACAGCAAGCTGGCCAACTTCGAGGTGGTCCTGGGCAAGACCATCGGCTCGGTCGACCGGGGCCGGGCCAAGCTCCTCGGCCCGGACCGCGGCGACCCGCAGGAGCTGCTCGCGCGGGCCGACGCCTATGTGGACGCCCAGTTCGGCGCCATCGAGGCGGTGCTGCGCAAGACTCTGGAGGCGGTCGGCCGCGGTCGGCAGAAGCTGACCGGCCACCGCCCGAGCGACGAGCTGGCCGAGCACGTGGCCGCGCAGGAGGCGAGGGAGGCCGGCGAGGGCGGGCAGCCCGGCGACGCCTACTTCGACCGGAGCGGCGACCAGGACACCTACGACTACCTCGGCATGCCGCAGCCCGAGCCGGCCGCCCCGGCGCCCGCGCCCGTCCCGGCGCCCGCCGCCCCCGTCGGCGGCGGTTACGAGGCGCCGGATCCGTACGCGCTCCAGCCCGTCGCGCGGGCCGACGGCTACGGCACCGCCCAGGACGGCTACGGCGGCGGGTCCTACGCCCAGGACGGGACCTACGTGCCCGAGCCCTACGGAGACGACGGCTATGCCGCCGGCGGGTATGCCCAGGAGGATCCCTATGCCCAGCAGCCGGCTCAGCCGCCTTCGTACGGCTACCAGGCCCCGGCGGTGCTGGACGAGACCAGCCTCTTCGACACCGGCATGATCGACGCGGAGCAGCTCCGCCGCTACCAGCAGGGGCACCCCTGACCGCCGCCGATTGGGTGCCCGGCGGCCCGTGAAGTATGCTGGCCCTTCGGCCGTGGCACCTGTCTCCAGACGTGTGATCCCGGCCGCCCGCCCGGCCCCTCTCCGAGGGGCCGACGTGCGCGGCTTCCACCACAGGCAGCACCGTGAGAAAGCAGAACGCCCTGAACGCCCCGCTGGACCACCGAGCCCCTCTCGTGTTCGACACACGCGAGCTTGGGCGGCGTCCCGGTGCGCTCAAGCGGATCTCCCGCACGGTCGAAGCCCCGGCCGACCTCGGCACCGAGGTCATCGGGGTGCCGGCGGGAGCGCCGCTGGAGGTGGAGCTCCGTATGGAGTCGGTGATGGAGGGTGTGCTGGTCACCGGCATCGTCCGGGCGCCGTTGGCGGGGGAGTGCGTAAGGTGTCTGGAGCCGCTGGCCCGGGAGGGCGAGGCGGAGTTCCAGGAGATGTTCTCGTATCCCGAGACCGATGGGCACGGCCGCCGTCAGGCGGACGCCGTCGAGGACGAGGGGGACGAGGAGACGTTGTTCCTCCAGGGCGACCTGTTCGACCTGGAGCCCGTGCTGCGGGACGCGGTGGTGCTGTCACTGCCGCTGCAGCCGGTGTGCCGGGAGGACTGCCCGGGCCTGTGCCCCGAATGCGGGGCGCTGCTCGCGGAGGACCCCGACCACCGTCATGACGACGCCGTCGACATCCGTTGGGCCGCATTGCGGGAGTTCGCCGGGACCTCGGGTCCCGGGGAGTCCTCCGGCAGGCAGGACATGCAAGACAAGGCACCCCGCGGTCGCGGGGACGATCCACAGGAGAAGTAGCCGTGGCTGTTCCGAAGCGGAAGATGTCGCGCAGCAACACGCGCCACCGCCGGTCGCAGTGGAAGGCTGTGGCCCCGAGCCTGGTGCGTTGCGAGCGCTGCCAGGAGCCGAGGCTGCAGCACACCGCGTGCGGCAACTGCGGCACGTACAACCGCCGTCAGGTCCTCGAGGTCTGATCGGCAGGTGACAGGCTCCATGCCACACGCCAGGAGGTCGCAACCCCAGGCGTCGGAGGACACAGCCTCGTCCCTCGCGATTCTGGAAGGGCGGCTCGGCTACCGGCTCGAGCCCGCCCTTCTGGTGCGTGCGCTGACCCACCGCAGCTTCGCATACGAAAACGGCGGACTGCCCACCAACGAGCGGCTGGAGTTCCTCGGGGACTCCGTGCTCGGCCTGGTGGTCACCGACACCTTGTATCGCAGGCATCCGGACCTGGCCGAGGGCCAGCTCGCCAAGTTGCGGGCGGCGGTCGTCCAGGCCAGGGCGCTGGCCGAGGTGGCCCGCGAGCTCGATCTGGGCGCCTTCGTCCGGCTCGGGCGGGGCGAGGAGGGCACCGGCGGCCGGAACAAGGCATCCATTCTCGCGGACACCCTGGAAGCCGTGATCGGCGCCGTCTACCTCGATCAGGGGCTGGACGCGGCGGACGAGCTCGTGCACCGGCTCTTCGACCCGGTGATCGAGCGTTCCTCGAATCTGGGCGCCGGTCTCGACTGGAAGACCAGCCTTCAGGAGCTGAGCGCGGCCGAGGGCCTCGGCGTGCCCGAGTACGTGATCGCGGAGAGCGGTCCGGACCACGAGAAGACCTTCACCGCTGCCGCCCGTGTCGGTGGTGAGACCTACGGCACCGGCACCGGCCGCAGCAAGAAGGAAGCCGAGCAGCAGGCGGCGGAGACGGCCTGGCGGGCCATCCGGGCCGCCATCGACGGCCGGAACGGCACCACGACGGCCGGCGGAGCGCCCGTTGCCTGAGCTGCCGGAGGTGGAGGTCGTCCGGCGCGGCCTCGACCGCTGGATCAGCGGCCGGACGATCACCACGGCCGAAGTGCTGCACCCGCGCGCCATCCGCCGCCACCTGGCGGGCGCCGAGGACTTCGCCGACCGGCTCCGGGGCGTCGGCGTGACCGACGTCCGCCGCCGGGGCAAGTATCTGTGGCTGCCGCTGGGGAACGAGCACGCCCTGCTCGCGCACCTGGGCATGAGCGGACAGCTCCGCGTCCAGCCGGACCGCGCCCCCGACGAGAAGCACCTGCGTGTCCGCGTCACGTTCACCGACCCGGCGGGCGGCGAGCTGCGTTTCGTGGACCAGCGGACCTTCGGCGGGCTCTCCCTCCACCCGGTCACGGCGGACGGGGTGCCGGACGTGATAGGGCACATCGCCCGGGACCCGATGGATCCGGAGTTCGACGAGGACGCCTTCCACGCGGCGCTGCGCCGCCGCCGGACGACCATCAAACGGGCCCTGCTCGACCAGTCGCTCATCAGCGGTGTCGGGAACATCTACGCCGACGAGGCGCTGTGGCGCACCGGGCTGCACTACGACCGCCCGACCGCCGGCCTCACCCGGCCGAGGACCGCCGAGCTGGTGACCCACATCCGCGAGGTGATGGCGGCGGCCCTGGCAGTCGGCGGCACGAGCTTCGACAGTCTGTACGTCAACGTCAACGGCCAGTCCGGCTACTTCGACCGCTCGCTCGACGTGTACGGCCGCGAGGGACACCCCTGCCGCCGCTGCGCGACGCCGGTCCGCAGACGTCCCTGGATGAACCGCTCCAGCTACTTCTGCCCCCGCTGCCAGCGCCTGCCCCGGGCCTGACGCGGCGGGCGGCGGCGGGCGGCGCCGTCCCGGGTCGGGGTCAGAAGCCGAACTCCTGCGTCCACCAGGGGCCGCCCTCGTCGATGTGCACGCCGATGCCCAGGGTGGTGAACGAGCAGTTCAGGATGTTGGCCCGGTGGCCCTCGCTGGTCATCCAGGCGTCCATCACCGCCTCGGGGTTCGGCTGGCCCCAGGCTATGTTCTCGCCGCCCAGGTTGGTCACGTCCGAGGCCGCCGCGCGGTCCCACGGGTCGCGTCCGTCGGGGTCGACGTGGGAGAAGAAGTCGCGTTCGGCCATGTCCAGGCTGAAGCCGGCGGCCAGCCCGGACAGCGCCGGGTCCAGCGTGAGTGCCTGGCAGCCAGCCGCCGTCCGCTCCTCGTTGACCAGGGCCAGCACCGCTTCGGCCGCGGCCTGCTCCGGGTCCGTGCTCGGGGCCGGGGCGTCGTCGGGCGACGGGCTCGCCGGCTCCGGTGCCGCTTCCCGCTCCGGCTCGGGGGCCTCGCTGGTCGGCTCCGGGGCGGGGGCGGGCGCGGTCTCGTCGGGCTCGGGTTCCTCGGGTGAGGGCTTCTCCCGGGTGGGCGTGGGGGTGGGCGTCGGCGTCGCGGCGGGCGACGTCTCCCTCTCGCCCGGCTCCGTCGTCCCGCCGGCCGGCGCCGGAGCGCTCTCGCGCTCCGGCGTGGACGAGGACGTGGCGGCACTCCGCTCGGCGGCCCGGTGCCCGGCGGAGTCGCTGGGCGTGAGGCCGTCCCCGAGGCCGGGCAGCAGGCCCGAGGTCACGGCCACCGCACCCACGGCAAGCGCCGCGGAGGCACTGATCAGCCCGGTCCGCGCATGCCCCTTGCGGCGGCGATGGCGTCCCATCCGAAGCACCTTCCTCGTCAACTTGAAGATCACAAATCACCCAAACGGGGGATTCTTTACCGCGTGACTGTACGCGATGTCGACAAAGACGCCAGTGCCTCACTGCGGATCGAGGGGATAGCGTGCGTCACATGGACCGACCGACTCCGCCGCCCGGCGAGGCATCCGAATCCGTCCGGCTGACCGCCTGGGTCCGTGGCCGGGTGCAGGGCGTGGGCTTCCGCTGGCACACGCGGGCCCGCGCGCTGACCATCGGTGAGCTGCGGGGATTCGCCCTCAATCTGGCGGACGGCCGGGTCCAGGTCGTCGTGGAGGGCGACCGGGAGCGCTGCCGGCTGCTGCTGGAGTGGCTGCGGGGCGAGGACACGCCCGGGCGGGTGACCGGCGTCACCGAGATATGGGACACACCGCGCGGGGGCTACGACGGCTTCGCGGTCCGCTGAGGGCCGGTCCGCCGACCCGGGGAAAATCCGGAATCTGCTTGCCAACCCCACTCCCACGTGCAAGGCTGCCGCCACCACCGCCGCCCGGCGGAGCTGCCCGACCCGCTGGCGAGTGATTCTTTATCTCCTCGCGCGGGCCTTCCGAGGCCGTGGCACACGGGCGATACGCGGTGTGATCGTGTTGACCGTCCCACTTTTTGGTGAGACGCTGAAAGTCCCGCGCACCTCAGCTTTGTGACCCTGGAACACAACGCGGAGCCCTGGCGCGGATTCATTCACCCCACGACCCACCAACGGCTTCGGTCGGTCACTCAGTGTGGAGGACCATCCATCATGGCAAAGGCGCTTCTTGGACACGTCGGCGGCTTCGACCCCCGAGTGCTCGCCGAGATGCGACGGCTTCAGCAGCGCGTACAGGACCTGGAGACTCAGCTCCTCCGGGTCCAGGCGGAAAACGACGCGCTCGCCGCCGCCGCTCGGCACGGCAGCTCGGTGCTCGACAGCATCGACGTGCACAAGGCGGAGCCCGCCCTGACCTGACCTCAATGACGAGGCGAGTCGCTAGGGCTTTCGCTTGCGGAAGTAGTTAATGCGAGGGACGCTTCGGCGTCCCTTCGTCATGTGCGGGTCCCCTGGCACCGCTTGCTTCGTTCATTGACTGATGTGCCCTGCATTCTCCGCGTCGAAACGGCGAATGCCAGAAGAGCGACAGGTAAAGTCGCACGGCGTGCACCTCAAGAGCCTGACCCTGCGCGGGTTCAAGTCCTTCGCCTCGGCCACCACGCTCCGCTTCGAGCCCGGTATCACGTGTGTGGTCGGCCCCAACGGGTCCGGCAAGTCCAATGTGGTGGACGCCCTTTCGTGGGTCATGGGGGAGCAGGGCGCCAAGTCGCTGCGCGGCGGCAAGATGGAGGACGTCATCTTCGCGGGCACCACCGGCCGCCCGCCGCTCGGACGGGCCGAGGTGTCCCTCACCATCGACAACTCCGACGGTGCCCTCCCGATCGACTACACCGAGGTCACTGTCACGCGGACCATGTTCCGCAACGGCGGCAGCGAGTACCAGATCAACGGCGACACCTGCCGCCTCCTCGACGTCCAGGACCTGCTGTCGGACTCCGGCATCGGCCGCGAGATGCACGTCATCGTCGGGCAGGGCCAGCTCGACTCGGTGCTGCACGCCGACCCCACCGGCCGCCGCGCCTTCATCGAGGAGGCCGCCGGGGTGCTCAAGCACCGCAAGCGCAAGGAGAAGGCGCTGCGGAAGCTCGACGCCATGCAGGTCAACCTGGCCCGGGTCCAGGATCTCACCGACGAGCTGCGCCGCCAACTCAAGCCGCTGGGGCGGCAGGCGGCGGTCGCCCGGCGGGCCGCCGTCATCCAGGCCGACCTGCGCGACGCCAGGCTCCGGCTGCTCGCCGACGACCTGGTCACGTTGCGGGCCGCGCTGCGCGCCGAGATCGCGGACGAGGCCGCGCTGAAGGAGCGCAAGGACGCGGCCGAGTGCCGCCTGCGGGAGGCCCTGCGCCGGGAGTCGGAGCTCGAACACGAGGCGCGGACGCTCACGCCCCGCGTGCGGCGGGCGCAGACGACCTGGTATGAGCTGTCGCAGTTGGCCGAGCGGGTGCGCGGCACCGTCAGCCTCGCCGATGCCCGGGTCACCAGCGCCCGTGCCCAGGTCCCCGAGGAGCGGCGCGGGCGCGACCCGGAGGACCTGGAACGGGAGGCCGCCCGGGTCCGCGAGCAGGAGGCGGAGCTGACCGCCGCCCTGGAGGCGGCCGGCCGGGCGCTGGAGGACACGGTCGAGCACCGGGCCGCGCTCGAACGCGGGCTGGCCGACGAGGAACGGCGGCTGAAGGACGTGGCCCGGGCCATCGCGGACCGCCGCGAGGGCCTGGCGCGGCTGTCCGGCCAGGCCAACGCGGCCCGCAGCCGCGCGGCGGCGGGCCAGTCCCAGATCGACCGGCTGGCCACCACCCGCGACGAGGCGCGCGAGCGGGCCGCCGCCGCGCGGCGGGAGTACGAGACGCTGCGCGCGGAGGTCGACGGGCTCGACGCGGGCGACACCGAGCTGGCCGGGGAACACGAGGCGGCCAGGGCCGCCCTCGCCGCCGCCGAGACCGCGCTGACCTCGGCCCGGGAGGCCGCCACCGCCGCCGAACGGGAGCGGGCCGCCGTCTCCGCCCGGCACGACGCGCTCGCTCTCGGCCTGCGTCGCAAGGACGGCACCGGCGCGCTGCTCGCCGCCGCCGACCGGCTCGCCGGAGTGCTCGGCCCGGCCGCCGAGCTGCTGACCGTCACTCCCGGTTTCGAGGTCCCGGTGGCCGCCGCCCTGGGGGCCGCCGCCGACGCGGTCGCGGTCGACGGGCCCGCCGCCGCGGCGGCGGCGCTGCGCCTGCTGCGCAAGAACGACGCGGGCCGCGCCGCCCTGCTGCTCGGCGGCCCCGCCCCGGAGTCCGGGGACGGCGTGCCCGCCGACCCGGCCGCCGCCGCGTCCGGTCCCGGCGCCGGGCCGGTCCCGGCGGTCGGCCTCGTGCGCGGGCCGGAGACCCTGCTGCCGGCCGTGCTCCGCCTGCTGCGCGACGTCGTGGTGGTCGGCACGCTCGACGACGCCCAAGAGCTGCTGGCCCACCGGCCGGAGCTGACCGCCGTCACGGCCGAGGGCGACCTGCTCTCCCGGCATCTGGCCCAGGGCGGCTCGGCCGGCGCGCCCAGCCTGCTGGAGGTCCAGGCGTCCGTGGATGAGGCGGCGGCGGCGCTGCGCCGCCTGACCGGGTGCTGCGCGGAGCTGGCCGCCGCGCAGGAGGAGGCGGCCGAGCGGCGGCGGGTGTGCGCGGCCGAGGTGGAGGAGCTGGCCCGGCGGCGCAGCGCGGCCGAGCGCGAGAAGTCGAAGGTGGCGCAGGACCTGGGCCGGCTGGCCGGTCAGGCGCGCGGCGCGGGTGGCGAGGCGGAGCGGGCGGAAGCCGCGGTGGCGCGGGCCAGGGAGGAGCTGGCCCGGGCCGTCGAGCAGGCCGAGGAACTGGCCGAGCGGCTGGCGGTCGCGGAGGAGGCGGCGGACGGCGAGGAGGAGCCGGACACCACGGTGCGCGACCGGCTCGCCGCCGACGGCGCCAACGCCCGGCAGACGGAGATGGAGGCCAGGCTCCAGGTCCGCACCCATGAGGAGCGGGTCAGGGGGCTGGCCGGCCGGGCGGACTCCCTGGACCGCGCGGCGCGTGCGGAGCGGGAGGCGCGGGCGCGCGCCGAGCAGCGGCGCGCCCGGATGCGGCACGAGGCCGGGGTCGCCGCCGCCGTCGCCGCGGGCGCCCGGCAGCTCCTGGCACATGTCGAGGTCTCGCTGGCCCGCGCCCTCCAGGAGCGGGAGGCCGCCGAGCGGGCCAAGGCGGAACGGGAGCAGGCGCTCGTCGTCGAGCGGAACGCGGGCCGCGAGCTGAAGGAGGAGCTGGACAAGCTCACCGACTCGGTGCACCGGGGTGAGGTGCTCGGCGCGGAGAAGCGGCTGCGCATCGAACAGCTGGAGGGCCGGGCGCTGGAGGAGCTGGGCGTCGAGCCGGAGGTCCTGGTGCGCGAGTACGGCCCGGACCAGCCGGTGCCGCCCGCGTCGCCGGACGAGGGCGAGGAGCTCCCGGCGGACCCGGACGATCCGCGTCATCAGCCGCGCCCGTATGTCCGGACCGAGCAGGAGAAGCGGCTGCGGGCCGCCGAGCGGGCGTACAAGCAGCTCGGGAAGGTCAACCCGCTGGCGCTGGAGGAGTTCGCGGCCCTGGAGGAACGCCACAAGTTCCTCAGCGAGCAGCTCGAAGACCTCAAGAAGACGCGCGCCGACCTGCTTCAGGTCGTGAAGGACGTCGACGAGCGGGTGGAGCAGGTCTTCACGGCCGCCTACCACGACACGGCCCGGGAGTTCGAGGGCGTCTTCTCCCGGCTCTTCCCGGGCGGCGAGGGCCGGCTGCTGCTGACGGACCCCTCGAACATGCTCACCACGGGCGTCGACGTGGAGGCGAGACCGCCGGGCAAGAAGGTCAAGCGGCTGTCGCTGCTCTCCGGCGGCGAGCGCTCGCTGACCGCGGTGGCGCTGCTGGTGTCGATCTTCAAGGCGCGGCCCAGCCCGTTCTACGTCATGGACGAGGTCGAGGCGGCGCTCGACGACACCAACCTCCAGCGGCTGATCCGGATCATGGAGGAGCTCAAGGGCAGCTCCCAGCTCATCGTGATCACGCACCAGAAGCGGACCATGGAGGTCGCGGACGCCCTCTATGGCGTTTCCATGCAGGGGGACGGGGTATCCAAGGTGATCAGTCAGCGTCTCTCTTCATAACCTGAAATTCCCTCAGCGTGATGCGCGCCGAATCACGCCCTTCGCTTCGGGGCTTGACTTAGAAGCTTGAAGTCATAGCCTTTGCGAGGCCGCCTTTCCGTTCAACTTATAGCCCTCGCGCGGAAGTGCTCCACTGGACCGTGCGAGCTCAGTACGGCCGGCAGTGCCGCCGGACACCCAGGAGTGCACCGTGACCTCAACCGCGAAAGCCGAGCCGGTGGCGCACGACAGACGCCCGCCGCATCTCACCTATGTGATCTTCATCGCCGCCACCGCGGCGCTCGGCGGCTTCCTCTTCGGCTACGACAGCGCCGTGATCAACGGGGCCGTGGAGGGCATCCGGGGGAGGTTCGACATCTCCTCGGGCCGACTCGGCACCGTGGTGGCCATCGCGCTGCTCGGCGCCGCGCTCGGCGCCATCGTGGCCGGCCGGCTCGCCGACCGCCTCGGGCGCATCCGCGTCATGCAGATCGCCGCGGCGATCTTCGTCATCGGCAGCGTCGGCTCGGCGCTGCCGTTCTCGGTGTGGGACCTCGCGTTCTGGCGCACCCTGAGCGGCGTCGCCATCGGCATGGCCTCGGTCATCGCGCCCGCCTACATCGCGGAGGTCTCCCCGCCCGCGTACCGGGGCCGACTCGCCTCGTTCCAGCAGGCCGCCATCGTGCTCGGCATCGCCGTCTCCCAACTCGTCAACTACGGCCTGGTCAACCTCGCCGACGACGACCAGCGCGGCTCGCTCCTCGGCCTGGAGGCGTGGCAGGTCATGCTCGGCGTCGCGGCGCTCCCAGCCCTGTTCTACGGCCTGATGACGCTGCGTATCCCCGAGTCGCCGCGCTTCCTGATCAGCACCGGCCGGCTCGACGACGCCCGGCGCGTGCTCGCCGACGTGGAGGCCGAGGGCACCGACCTGGATGCCAGGGTCGCCGAGATCGAGCACAACATCCGCACCGAGCACAGGTCCACCTGGCGCGACCTGATCGGCGGGCGGGCCGGGCTGCTCCCCATCGTCTGGATCGGCATCGGCCTCTCGGTCTTCCAGCAGCTCGTCGGCATCAATGTGATCTTCTACTACTCCAACTCGCTGTGGCAGTCGGTCGGCGTCGACCCCGAGGGCTCGTTCTTCTACTCGTTCACCACGTCGATCATCAACATCATCGGCACGATCATCGCGATGCTCCTCGTGGACCGCATCGGCCGCAAGCCGCTGGCCCTCATCGGCTCGGTCGGCATGGCCCTCTCGCTGGGCCTGACCGCCTGGGCGTTCTCCTTCAAGGAGGGGACCGGCGACGACATCCGGCTGCCCGACACCCAGGGCATGGTGGCCCTGACCGGCGCGCACGGCTTCGTGCTGTTCTTCGGGCTTTCCTGGGGCGTGGTGGTCTGGGTGCTGCTCGGGGAGATGTTCCCCAACCGGATCCGCGCCGCCGCGCTCGGTGTCGCCGCCTCCGCCCAGTGGATCGCCAACTGGGCCATCAGCCAGAGCTTCCCGACCCTCTCGGACTGGAACCTCTCCGGCGCCTATGTGATGTACACCTGCTTCGCCCTGCTCTCGATTCCGTTCATCCTCCTGTGGGTGCCGGAGACGAAGGGCAAGGCGTTGGAGGAGATGGGCTAGCCCCCCCGCCGCCCGTCTCCTCGCCCACCATCGCTGCCCTCGCCCGCCGCTCGCGGGCGGGGGCAGCGGTCATCGGGGCCGGCTTCGGTACGTTAGGACCGTTGCCCCACCGCCAGGCCGCTCAAGGGAACCGATGGACATCCTCATCCTCGTCATCATCATCGCCGTGGTCGCCGTCGCCGCGATCAGCGGGCTCGTCGTCAGCCGTCGCCGGGGGAGGCAGGCGCCACCGCCGCGCGACCAGCGGGCCGCGCCCACGGCGCCCACGGCGCCGCCCGAGCCCCGGGTCGGCGACGAGGCCGCCACGCCTGTCGACGAGGAACGCCGCACCATCGAGGACGTCACGCTGCCCGGCGGCGCGGCGGCCCCGGCGCCCGAGGCGCCCCCGGCCCCCGGCATCGAGGTGCCCGAGCCCGCCGCGGGCCGGATGGTCCGGCTGCGCGCCCGGCTCGCCCGGTCGCAGAACACGCTGGGCCGTGGGCTGCTCACCCTGCTCGCCCGCGAGCACCTCGACGAGGAGACCTGGCAGGAGATCGAGGACACCCTGCTGACCGCCGACATCGGCGTCGGCCCCACCCAGGAGCTGGTGGAGCGGTTGCGCGAGCGGGTCCTGGTGCTGGGCACCCGCACCCCCGACGACCTGCGCACCCTGCTGCGCGAGGAGTTGCTGGCCCAGATCGGTACGGACCTGGACCGCGTCGTGCACACCGAGGGCGGGGTGTCGACCGAGGGCGAGGAGCGCCCGGCCGTGATCCTGGTGGTCGGTGTCAACGGCACGGGCAAGACCACCACCACCGGAAAGCTCGCGCGCGTGCTGGTCGCGGACGGCAGGTCCGTGGTCCTCGGCGCCGCCGACACCTTCCGTGCCGCCGCCGCCGATCAGCTCCAGACCTGGGGCGAGCGGGTGGGCGCCCGTACGGTGCGGGGACCCGAGGGCGGCGATCCGGCCTCGGTGGCGTTCGACGCGGTCAAGGAGGGCATCGCGGAGGGCGCCGACGTGGTGCTGGTCGACACCGCCGGGCGGCTGCACACCAAGACCGGCCTCATGGACGAGCTGGGCAAGGTCAAGCGGGTCATCGAGAAGCACGGCCCGGTCAACGAGGTGCTGCTCGTGCTGGACGCGACCACCGGGCAGAACGGGCTCGTTCAGGCGCGGGTCTTCGCGGAGGTCGTGGACGTCACCGGAATCGCCCTGACCAAGCTCGACGGCACCGCCAAGGGCGGGATCGTGGTCGCCGTCCAGCGCGAGCTCGGCGTGCCCGTGAAGCTGGTGGGTCTCGGCGAGGGGCCGGACGACCTGGCCCCGTTCGAGCCCGAGGCGTTCGTGGACGCGCTGCTCAGCTAGGCCCGGCCCGGCGGCAGGCGTATGCCAGGACGCCCAGCAGCAGCCGGGCGCGCGGCGGCCTCGCGGCCGTCTCCAGGCCGGGCGGGCGCAGCCAGCGGACCGGGCCGAGGCCGCCGTGGTCCGAGGGTGGCGCGGTGACATGCCGACCGGGGCCCAGGCCCCGCAGGTCCAGTGGGGCGTCGTCCCAGCCGACCCGGTAGAGCAGCCTGGGCAGATCCGCCGCCGCGCCCGGCGCGACGAAGAACCAGGCCCGGCCGTGCGGCGCCAGGGCGACCGGGCCCAGCGGCAGGCCCATGCGCTCCAGCGGCGGCAGGGCGCGCAGCCCGGCGGGCGCGGGCACGTCGATCACGTCGAAGTCCCGGCCGGTGGGCAGCAGCACGGACGCGCCCGGTGTGCGCGCCCAGGCGCGCGTCGCCTCGTCCAGCGTCGTGCCGGCGGGAATGAGGAGCGTGGGATCGAGCGGATGCGCCCCCGGGGCCGGGCAGTCCGCCCCGCCGCACGAGCAGCCCGGGCGGCCGTCGGGGCCGAGCCCCGCACGCGCCCCCGGCAGCACGTCCCACCCCCACAGACCCGTGTACTCCGCGACCGCCGTGGTGAGGGAGACCGGGTCGGCTCGCCGCCCGCCGATCGTGAAGCCCATGCCCCCTCCAACGGGTCCGTCCGGCCGATGGTTACGGACCGGCACCCCGCAGCTGACGCGGGAGTGCGCGACGGATCGCGCGCCCCCGGTGTGCTTCGCGTCGACCCCTGCGGGAACGCCGCCCGGACAAGTCAAGCGCGCCGCGCGGGCATTAGGTTCTGGCAATGGGGTGGCGAATGGTGGCGATTGCGAGCCGCCCCTCGTCGCGCCGGAGACCTCGGGATTGCTTTCGACGCATCTCCGGGCGTGACGTCCGCACGTCATCCGTCATTTCGCGCATCGCACACACACTCCCCGGATTGGGGGCGACACCGTGTCCGGCAACGGCAGCGGCATCTCCGCGAAGCGGCCGAACGAACGGCTGGGCTCGTGGTTCCAGCGCAGCGGCTGGTCGAAGGGCGAGCTGGCCCGGCAGGTCAACCGGCGCGCCCGCCAGCTCGGCGCGCACCACATCAGCACGGACACCTCCCGGGTGCGCCGCTGGCTCGACGGCGAGCAGCCGCGCGAGCCGATCCCGCGCATCCTCTCCGAGCTGTTCTCCGAGCGCTTCGGCAGCGTCGTCGGCATCGAGGACCTCGGGCTGCGCTCGGCGCCGCAGTCCGCCGCGGTGTCCGGCATCGACCTGCCCTGGGCGGGGCCGCAGACGGTCGCGCTGATCAACGAGTTCTCCCGCAGCGACCTGATGCTCGGCCGCCGTGGCTTCCTCGGCACCTCCCTCGTCATGTCGGCCGGGCCCGGCCTGATAGAGCCCATGCAGCGCTGGCTGGTGCCCTCGTCCGGCGCCGAGGCGCAGGCCGACGCCCGGCTGACCGTGCCGTCCCAGGCCCGGGGCGAGTCGCGCCGCCTGACCGGCCTGTCGGGCCCGGAGCTGGCGCAGCTGGAGGAGTCGACGGCCCAGTTCCGGCGCTGGGACGCGGTCAGCGGCGGCGGCCTGCGGCGCAAGGCGGTCGTCGGCCAGCTTCACGAGGTCACCGACCTGCTCCAGGAGTCGCACCCGGAGGAGGTGCGCGGGCGGCTGTTCCGGATCACGGCGGAGTTGTCGGAGCTGGCGGGCTGGATGAGCTACGACATCGGGCTCCAGCCGACCGCCCAGAAGTACTTCGTGTTGGCCCTGCACGCCGCCAAGGAGGCCGGGGACCGGCCGCTCGGCGCCTATGTCCTGTCCAAGATGAGCCGGCAGATGATCCATCTCGGGCGGGCCGAGGACGCGCTGGAGCTCATCCACCTCGCGCAGTACGGCAGCCGGGGGCGGGCCACCGCCCGTACCCAGTCCATGCTGTACGCGCTGGAGGGCCGGGCCTACGCCACGCTGGGCCAGGTGCCTCGGTGCCACCGCGCGGTGCGGATGGCCCAGGAGGCGTTCGCCGACATCGCGCCGGGCGAGGAGGAGCCGGACTGGATCCGGTTCTTCTCGGAGGCCGAGCTCAACGCCGAGAACGCCCACTCCTACCGCGATCTGGCCTATGTGGCGGGCCGCAGCCCGGCCTATCTCTCCCGCGCCAGGCCCCTGATGGAACGGGCGGTCGAACTCTTCGCGCGCGAGTGCGCGGAGAACGCGAGCGGCGGGCATCAGCGTTCGTATGCACTCAACCTCATCGGCATGGCCACCGTGCACCTGCTGGAGCGGGAGCCGGAGGCGTGCGCGGCGCAGACGACCGAGGCGATCAACCTGGCCCGGCGGCTCCGCTCCGAGCGGGTGAACAACAGGTTGCGGAAGACCTGGGCCACCGCGCGGCGGGACTACGGCGAGGTCCCCGAGATCGTCGCGCTCACCGAGCGTCTCACCACGGAACTCCCGGAAAGCGAGGTCGGCCGGTCGGTCTGAGGCGCCGCCCCGCCCCCGGCGCCGTCCGCTCCGGACCCCGGGACCGGGCTCCCCCAGGCCGGGGCACGCCCGGCGGGCCGCCGCGGCCGGGTCCGTGTCCGGCACGGGTCGCGGCGGGTCGCGGCGGGGCGCGGCGGGTCGCGGGCGACGGTGCGGCACACAGTAACCTCGCCCCGCCGAGCGTCTAACCCACTTCATCGGGGTGTAACGCGCGCGGCGCCATCGTCACATCCAGGAAACATAGGGGGCCATCGGCGGAAACGGCCCTCAGAGAGCCTGTGGCGAATCCTGACCCGACCAAGATCCTGCCCGCACGGGTCGTAATTCCGAGGAGACGTCCACTTTGAGCCCTGAAGACACCGGTTTTGTACTGATCTGTTCTGCTTTGGTGATGCTCATGACTCCGGGGCTCGCCTTCTTCTACGGCGGCATGGTCCGGGTCAAGAGCGCCCTCAACATGCTGATGATGTCCTTCATCTCCCTGGGTATCGTCAGCGTGTTGTGGGTGCTGTACGGCTTCAGCCTCACCTTCGGTTCCAACTACTCCGCGAGCACCGACGACGGCGGCATCATCGGCAACCTGGACTTCATCGGATTCCAGGACACGATCGCGCTGTCGCCGGACGGCATCACGCCGGACAGCACCGGCCTGCTGACCTTCGCCCTCTTCCAGCTCATGTTCGCCATCATCACCCCCGCGCTGATGAGCGGTGCGCTGGCCGACCGCGTGAAGTTCAGCAGCTGGGCCGTGTTCGTGGCGCTGTGGGTCACCGTCGTCTACTTCCCGGTCGCCCACTGGGTCTGGGCCGCCGACGGCTGGCTCTTCGGCGAGGAGGTCATCGACTTCGCCGGCGGCACCGCCGTCCACATCAACGCGGGTGCCGGCGCGCTGGCCGCCGCGCTGGTGATCGGCAAGCGTAAGGGCTTCAAGAAGGAGCCGATGCGTCCGCACAACCTGCCGATGGTGCTGCTCGGCGCGGCCCTGCTGTGGTTCGGCTGGTTCGGCTTCAACGCCGGCTCCGCCCTGTCGCCGACGGGCACCGCCGCCGTGATGGCCCTCAACACCCAGCTCGCCACCGCCGCCGCCATGATCGGCTGGCTCATCTACGAGCGCATCCGCCACGGCGCGTTCACCACCCTGGGTGCCGCGTCCGGCGCGATCGCGGGTCTGGTCGCCATCACCCCGTCCGGCGCACACGTCAGCCCGATGTCCGCGCTGCTCATCGGCGTGATCGCCGGCGCCGTCTGCGCCTGGGCCGTCAGCCTGAAGTACAAGCTGGGTTACGACGACTCGCTGGACGTCGTGGGCGTCCACCTGGTCGGTGGCCTCATCGGCACCCTGCTGGTGGGCTTCCTGGCCTCCGACAAGGTCAACACCGTCGCCGGCGGATTCGAGCAGTTCGGCAAGCAGGCCCTGGGTGCCTTCGCCGTGCTGGGGTATTCCTTCGTCGTCACCTTCATCCTCGCGACGCTCATCCAGCGCACCATCGGCTTCCGTTCCTCCGAGGACGAGGAAGTCGCGGGCCTGGATCTGGCATACCACGCCGAGACCGGGTACGACTTCACTCAGACCGGCACCGGCTCCGTGCCCGTCAGCAGCGTTCCGGCCACCGCCGATCTGGCGGCCGGTGAGAAGAAGGTGGACGCATGAAGCTCATCACCGCGGTGATCAAGCCGCACCGGCTGGACGAGGTCAAGGACGCCCTCACGGCGTTCGGGGTGCACGGCCTGACCGTGACCGAGGCCAGCGGCTACGGCCGTCAGCGCGGTCACACCGAGGTTTACCGTGGCGCCGAGTACACCGTCGACCTGGTGCCGAAGGTCCGCATCGAGATCCTGGCCGAGGACTCGGACGCGGAAGCGCTCATCGATGTCGTCGTCAAGGCGGCGCGCACCGGCAAGATCGGTGACGGGAAGGTCTGGAGCCTGCCCGTCGACACGGCCATCAGGGTCCGCACCGGCGAGCGTGGTCCGGACGCCCTTTAGCAGAACACCGAGAGTTGGGGACCGCATGACGGCGGAGACGACATCAACGACCGGCGGAGAGACGGGCCCCAGCGGTGGCTACGCGGCGGCCCGGCTGCACCTCCTGACCAAGGAGGAGCAGACCGGGCCGCCGCGCCGCGCGCGGCTGGCGCGGCTCACGGACGACTGGCTCACCGGACTGCTCGGGGACGGACCCCGTCCCGCCCGCGCCGCGCTGGTGGCCGTCGGCGGCTACGGCCGCGGCGAGCTCTCCCCGCGCAGCGATCTCGACCTGCTCCTCCTCCACGACGGCAGCGCCACCCGCGCCGAGCTCGCCGCGCTCGCCGACCGCCTGTGGTATCCCGTCTGGGACCTCGGCATCTCCCTGGACCACTCCGTGCGCACCCTGACCGAGGCGCACGAGACCGCGGCGGACGACCTCAAGGTCCATCTCGGCCTGCTGGACGCCCGCCACGTGGCGGGCGACGCCGCCCTCACCGCCGAGCTGCGCACCGCCCTGCTCGCCCAGTGGCGCGCCCAGGCCCCCGCCCGCCTCCCCGAGCTGCACGAGCTCGGCCGGGAACGCGCCCGCCGCCACGGCGAGCTGCCGTTCCTCCTCGAACCCGACCTCAAGGAGGCCCACGGCGGCCTGCGGGACGCCACCGCCCTGCGCGCGGTCGCCGCCTCCTGGGTGGCCGACGCCCCGCGCCAGGGTCTCGACGCCGCCCGCAACACCCTCCTCGACGTGCGCGACGCCCTGCACCTGACCACCGGCCGCGCCACCGACCGGCTGGCCCTGGAGGACCAGGACCAGGTGGCCGAGGCACTCGGAATGCTCGACGCCGACACCCTGCTGCGGCGTGTGTACGAGGCGGGCCGCACCATCTCGTACGCCTCCGACGTCACCTGGCGCGAGGTCAGCCGTGTGCTGCGGGCCCGCTCCGCCCGGCGCCGGCTGCGCGGCCTGCTGGGCGGCCGTCCCGCCCGCCGTACCCCGGGCGAGGAGCGCACACCGCTGGCCGAGGGCGTCGTCGAACAGGAGGGCGAAGTCGTGCTCGCCCGTGGCGCCCGGCCCGATCGCGACCCGGTGCTGCCGTTGCGGGCCGCAGCGGCGGCGGCCCAGGCCGGCCTGCCCCTCGCGCTGCCCGCCGCGCACGCGCTGGCCGCCGCCGACACCACGCTTCCGGTGCCCTGGCCGGCCGAGGCGCGCGAGCAGTTCATCACCCTGCTCGGCGCCGGCCCGGACACCGTTCCCGTCTGGGAGGCCATGGAGGCCGCCGGGCTGATCACGCGCCTGCTGCCCGACTGGGAGCGCGTCCGCTGCCGCCCGCAGCGCAACGCCGTGCACCGCTGGACCGTCGACCGGCACCTGGTCGAGACCGCCGTGCGCGCCTCCGCGCTCACCCGCCGGGTCGAGCGCCCCGACCTGCTGCTCGTCGCCGCCCTCCTGCACGACATCGGCAAGGGCTGGCCCGGCGACCACAGCGTCGCCGGCGAGACCATCGCCCGCGACATGGCCGCCAGCATCGGCTTCGGCGCGGCCGACACGGAGGTGCTCGCCACCCTCGTGCGCAACCATCTGCTGCTGATCGAGACCGCCACCCGGCGCGACCTGGAGGATCCCGCCACCCTGGCCCACGTCGCCAAGGCCGTCGGTACCCGGTCCACCCTGGAGCTGCTGCACGCCCTCACCGAGGCGGACGCGCTCGCCACCGGCCCCGCCGCCTGGTCCGCCTGGCGGGCCTCGCTCCTGGCCGACCTGGTCAAGCGGGTCTCGGCCGTGCTGGAGGAGGGCGGCGATCCGCCCCGCCCGGCCCCCTCGCAGCCGAGCATCGCGGCGGAGCGGCTGGCCATCGAGGCGTTCCGCACCGGCGCCCCCGTGCTCGCCCTGCACACCCGCCCCGACCGGGCCCCCGCCGCCGAACCGGACCGCGCCGGGGAGGACGCCGAGCCGGAGCCGGTCGGCGTCGAGCTGGTGGTGGCCCTGCCCGAGCAGCCGGGCGTGCTCCCGGCGGTCGCCGGGGTCCTGGCGCTGCACCGGCTGACCGTGCGCTCCGCCGAGCTGCGCGGCGTCGACCCGGCCGGCCAGGGCCAAGTCCTGCTGCTGGACTGGCGGGTGGCCGCCGAGTACGGCTCGCTGCCGCAGGCCGAGCGGCTGCGCGCGGACCTGGTGCGGGCGCTGGAGGGCTCCCTGGACATCGCCACCCGGCTCGCCGAGCGGGAGGCCGCCTACCGGCGCCCGCGCCGCAGGCTCCCGCTGACCCCGCCGCCGAGGGTCACCGTCGCGCCCCTGGGCTCGAAGGTGGCCACGGTGATCGAGGTGCGCGCCCAGGACGCCCCGGGGTTGCTCTACCGGATCGGCCACGCCCTGGACGGCGCGGGCGTCACGGTGCGCAGCGCCCACATCAGCACGCTCGGGGCAAACGCCGTGGACGCCTTCTACGTCACCGGGCCGGACGGCAAGCCGCTCGCCGGGGAAGAGGCGTCGGGGCTCGCCCGCGATCTCGAACGGGCGCTGGCCGGCTGACCCCCGAGCACCGCGGGCTGACCGTACCCGCGCCGGGCGGATACGCTGGAGGACACCGCCGACCGACCGCCGAACCGTAAGGACCCGCCAGCGCCGTGTTCGACACACTCTCCGACCGCCTTGCGGCCACGTTCAAGAACCTCAGGGGCAAGGGCCGCCTGAGCGAGGCGGACATCGACGCCACGGCGCGTGAGATCCGTGTCGCCCTGCTGGAGGCGGACGTCGCCCTGCCGGTCGTCCGCTCGTTCATCCAGCGGGTCAAGGAACGGGCGCTCGGCTCCGAGGTGTCCAAGGCCCTGAACCCCTCGCAGCAGATCGTCAAGATCGTCAACGAGGAGCTCGTCGGCATCCTGGGCGGCGAGACCCGGCGGCTGCGTTTCGCCAAGACCCCGCCGACCGTGGTGATGCTGGCCGGTCTCCAGGGCGCGGGCAAGACCACCCTGGCGGGCAAGCTGGGCCGGTGGCTGAAGAGCCAGGGCCACACCCCGCTGCTGGTCGCCTGCGACCTGCAGCGGCCCAACGCGGTCAACCAGCTGAGCGTCGTCGCCGAGCGGGCCGGCGTCGCGGTGTTCGCGCCCGCGCCGGGGAACGGCGTGGGCGACCCGGTGAAGGTGGCCGAGGACTCCCTCGTCCACGCCAGGGACAAGCAGTACGACGTCGTCATCGTCGACACCGCGGGCCGGCTGGGCATCGACGAGGAGATGATGCGGCAGGCCGCGGACATCCGCGACGCCGTCCGCCCCGACGAGATCCTGTTCGTCGTGGACGCCATGATCGGCCAGGACGCCGTCACCACGGCCGAGGCGTTCCGCGACGGGGTCGGCTTCGACGGGGTCGTCCTCTCCAAGCTCGACGGCGACGCGCGCGGCGGCGCGGCGCTGTCCGTGGCGCAGGTCACCGGCCGCCAGATCATGTTCGCGTCCAATGGCGAGAAGCTGGACGACTTCGACGCCTTCCACCCGGACCGCATGGCGTCCCGCATCCTCGGCATGGGCGACGTGCTCAGCCTCATCGAGCAGGCCGAGCGGACGTTCAGCCAGCAGGAGGCCGAGAAGCTGGCCAGCAAGCTGGCCAAGGGCCCCAAGGAGTTCACCCTCGACGACTTCCTTCAGCAGATGGAGCAGGTCCGCAAGATGGGCTCGATCTCCAAGCTGCTCGGGATGATGCCGGGCATGGGCCAGATGCGCGAGCAGATCAACAACCTGGACGAGCGCGACGTGGACCGCACCGCCGCCATCATCAAGTCCATGACCCCGGCCGAGCGCGCCGACCCGAAGATCATCAACGGCTCGCGCCGCGTCCGCATCGCGCGCGGCTCAGGCGTGGACGTCAGCGCGGTCAAGGGCCTGGTGGAGCGTTTCTTCGAAGCCCGCAAGATGATGTCCCGGATGGCCCAGGGCGGTGGCCTGCCCGGTATGCCCGGCATCCCCGGGATGGGCGGCGCCGGCAAGCGCAAGCCCAAGCAGCAGAAGAAGGCCAAGGGCGCGCGTCGCTCGGGCAATCCGATGAAGCGCCAGGCCGACGAGCAGCGGCAGGGCGAGGGCGGCGGGGCGTTCGAGCCTGAATCCTTCGAACTACCCAAGGAATTCCGGGATATGCTCCCGCCGAAGTAACCGATTCACGCTTCCGGGCGCTTCCCCCGTACCATTCCCGCCATGGCAAAGGCTCCCGTACTCACCCCCCAGGCGGAGGACTTCCCGCGCTGGTACCAGGACGTGATCAACAAGGCCGAGCTCGCCGACAACGGCCCGGTCCGCGGCACCATGGTCATCCGACCGTACGGGTACGGGCTCTGGGAGCGGATGCAGCAGGAGATGGACGCCCGTATCAAGATGACGGGCACCCGCAACGCCTACTTCCCGCTGTTCATCCCCCAGAGCTACCTGGCCAAGGAGGCCGAGCACGTCGAGGGCTTCGCCCCCGAGCTCGCGGTGGTCACGCACGGCGGCGGCAAGCAGCTGGAGGAGCCGGCCGTCGTGCGGCCCACCTCCGAGATGATCATCAACGCCTCCTTCGCGAAGTGGGTGCAGAGCTACCGCGACCTGCCGCTGCTGATCAACCAGTGGGCCAACGTGGTCCGCTGGGAGATGCGCCCCCGGGTATTCCTGCGCACCACCGAGTTCCTCTGGCAGGAGGGCCACACCGCGCACGCCACCTACGAGGAGGCGCGGGACTTCGCCGCCCGCATCCACCGCGACGTCTACGCCGACTTCATGGCGAACGTGCTGGCCATCGACGTCGTCCTGGGCCGCAAGTCTCCCTCCGAGCGCTTCGCCGGCGCCATCAACACCCTCACCCTGGAGGGCATGATGGGCGACGGCAAGGCGCTCCAGATGGGCACCAGCCACGAGCTCGGGCAGAACTTCGCGACGGCGTTCGACACCCGGTTCCTGTCGAAGGACGGCAGCCGCGAGCTGGTCTGGCAGACCTCCTGGGGCACCTCGACCCGCATGGTCGGCGGCCTGATCATGTCCCACGGCGACGACAACGGCCTGCGCATCCCGCCGCGCCTGGCGGCCACGCAGGTCGTGGTGCTGGCCATCAAGGACGACGAGGCGGTGCTGGCCAAGGTCCGCGAGATCGGCGCGGCGCTGACCGCGGCCGGGATCAGGACCGAGGTGGACGACCGCACCGACACCCCCTTCGGCCGGCGCGCGGTGGACTGGGAGCTCAAGGGGGTCCCGGCGCGGATCGAGGTCGGCCCGCGTGATCTGGAGGCCGGTACCGCGATGCTCGCCCGCCGTATCCCCGGCGGCAAGGAGCCGGTCGCCATCGACGCGCTGGCCGCCCGGCTGCCAGGGATCCTGGAGGAGGACCAGGCGCTGCTGCTGCGCCAGTCCCGCGAGCGCCGCGAATCCCGGACGACGGACGTGCGGACGATCGAGGACGCGATCGCGGCGGCCGTCGCGGGCGGCTGGGCGCGCATCCCGTGGGCCGACCTCGGCCCGGAGGGCGAGGCGCGGCTGGCCCAGGACGCGGTCACCGTGCGCTGTCTGGTCGGCGAGGACGGCTCGGTCCCCGAGTCCGACGACGCGCCGGGCGCGCTCGCCATCGTGGGCCGGGCGTACTGATCCGGCCAATTTCCCTTCATCGCGTCGATCCGGGTTTCGCATCCCCATAGACGGCGAACTGACTGGTAAGTGCAAATTCGTGGACTTGGCCCGGAATCGGAACACCCCGGGGGACTCGCTCGTTAGGTAGACGTGAGCACGACACCACCAGTTCTCGCCGCCGAGTTGGCGCACGCGTGGGCCGATATTCAACGGCACCACCCGGAGCTGCCTGACCTGGCCGCGCCCGAATCCTTGATCGGAGAGTCCTCGTCCGCCTGCGGCTCCGAGCTCTCCTTCGAACGGCTGCTGCACGAGGCCGTGCACGGTATCGCCGCCGCCCGGGGGGTCAGGGACACCTCCCGCGCGGGGCGCTATCACAACCGCCGCTTCCTCGCGATCGCGGAGGAGCTCGGCCTCGACCACGCCGACGACCCTCATCCGAGCAGTGGTTTCTCGCTCGTCACCATGAACGCGGAGGCCCGGCGCCGGTATCGGCCGACCGCCGAGCGGCTGGCGCGCGCGCTGAAGGCGCATGTGGCGGCCACCGCGACCGACACCAAGCGCAGCTTCCGCGGGCCGGCCGCCCGGCACGGCTCGTCGGGCGGTGGCGTGCGCGTGAAGGCGGTCTGCGAGTGCGGACGGAACGTGCGGGTCGTTCCGTCAGTGCTGGCGCAGGCGCCGATCATGTGCGGCGCGTGCAAGAAGCCGTTCCAGATCGCCGAGGCCATGACCGTGGCGGCTTCCTCCTGACGGGCTGTGGCAGAATAGGCGGTTGAACTCGGCAGTCGCACAGGACCCTCTCTCCTCCGGCTGGCGCGTCCATCGGACCTCCGGCGCCGCAGCCCCACGCGGTCAGCCGCGGCGGTCCACCACGTCAAGACGCAGGAGACACCACACCCGTGGCAGTCAAGATCAAGCTGAAGCGACTGGGCAAGATCCGGTCGCCGCACTACCGCATCGTCGTCGCCGACTCCCGCACCCGCCGGGACGGCCGCGCCATCGAGGAGCTCGGTCTGTACCACCCGGTGCAGAACCCCTCCCGCATCGAGGTCGACTCGGAGCGCGTGCAGTACTGGCTGGGTGTCGGCGCACAGCCGACCGAGCCCGTCATGGCGATCCTCAAGGTGACCGGCGACTGGCAGAAGTTCAAGGGCCAGCCCGCCCCGCCGCCCATGAAGTTCCCCGAGCCGAAGCCGGACAAGCGCATCCTCTTCGAGGCCGCGGCCAAGGAGACGGGTGGCGAGCCGAGGGGCGAGGCCATCACTCCGAAGGCGAAGAAGGCCGAGAAGAAGGCTGACGCCGAGGCCGCCGAGGCCCCGGCCGAGTCGACCGAGGGCTGAGGATGCTCGAAGAGGCCCTGGAACACTTGGTGAAGGGCATCGTCGATCACCCCGATGAGGTCCAGGTCGCCTCGCGCACGCTGCGCCGCGGGCGGATTCTCGAAGTCCGGGTGCACCCCGATGACCTCGGCAAGGTGATCGGTCGCAACGGCCGCACCGCGCGTTCGCTGCGCACGGTCGTCGGTGCGCTCGGGGGCAAAGGCATCCGCGTCGATCTGGTCGACGTGGACGAGGTCCGCTGAGGGCGCCGTCGATACAGCAATTCGAGGGCCGTGGACGGCGATCGCCGCCCACGGCCCTCGTCGTCCGTCATGGATGCAACGGAAAGCGGAAAGCACAGTGCAACTCGTCGTCGCGCGCATCGGCCGTGCCCATGGCATCAAGGGTGAGGTCTCCGTCGAGGTCCGCACCGACGAACCGGAGGTGCGGCTGGCGCCCGGCGCCATCCTGGCCACGGACCCACCGGAGACCGGCCCGCTCACCGTGGCCGACGGCCGGGTGCACAGCGGTCGGCTGCTGCTGCGCTTCGTCGGCGTGGCCGACCGCACCGCCGCCGAGGCGCTGCGCAACACCCTGCTGATCGCCGAGGTCGATCCGGAGGAACTGCCGGACGACCCCGAGGAGTTCTACGACCACCAACTCGTCGGCCTCGACGTGGTGACCGGGGACGGCGCCCGCGTCGGTTCCGTCGCCGAGATCGCGCACCTGCCCGGCCAGGACCTGCTGATCGTCGAGCGGGAGACCGGGGGCGAGGCGCTGATCCCGTTCGTCACGGAGATCGTTCCCGACATCGACCTCGCCGCGCGCCGGGTGGTCGTCACCCCGCCCCCCGGCCTGCTCGACGGCGATCAGGACGATCGGGACGATCGGGACGATCAAGAGGGGGACGCCGGGGCATGAGGCTGGACGTCGTCACGATCTTCCCCGAGTACCTGGAGCCGCTCAACGTCTCGCTGGTCGGGAAGGCGCGCGCCCGCGGTCGGCTGGACGTGCGGGTGCACGACCTGCGCGGGTGGGCGCGCGACCGGCACCACACCGTCGACGACACCCCCTACGGCGGTGGGCCCGGCATGGTGATGAAGCCCGAGCCGTGGGGCGAGGCGCTGGACGCCGTGCTGGCGTCGGGGGAGCCGGGGGCGGGGGCGCCGGTCGTCATCGTGCCGACGCCCAGCGGGCGGCCGTTCACCCAGGAGCTGGCGGGGGAGCTGTCGGGCGTGCCGTGGCTGATCTTCACCCCCGCCCGGTACGAGGGGATCGACCGCCGGGTCATCGAGGAATACGGCGCCCGGCTCGACGTGCGCGAGGTCTCCATCGGCGACTACGTGCTGGCGGGCGGCGAGGCGCCCGTGCTGGTCATGGTCGAGGCGATCGCCCGGCTGCTGCCCGGCGTGCTGGGCAACGCCGACAGCCACCGCGACGACTCGTTCGCGCCTGGCCCGATGGCAGACCTGCTGGAGGGGCCCGTCTACACCAAACCGCCCGAGTGGCGGGGCCGGGGCGTGCCCGAGGTGCTGATCAGCGGCCACCACGGGCGGATCGCGCGCTGGCGCCGGGACGAGGCGCTGCGCCGCACCAGCGACCACCGGCCGGACCTGATCGAGCGCTGCGACCCCGCGGCGTTCGACCGGCACGACCGGGCGACGCTCGCGGAGCTGGGCTGGCGGCCGGATGCCGGGGGCCGATTTGGGCGCGTGCCGGACGGCGTGGAAGAATAGGCCGCTGGCTCTCGCCAGGCGCGCGACCCCGCCACAGGGGGACCGACGCCCGCCGGGGCGACCGGGCCGCATCCATTCTCATCACCACGATCATTCCGCTGATGACCTGTGGCATCAGCGAGGAGAGCAGCAGGTCATGAACCTTCTGGACAGTGTCGACTCCGCCTCCCTGCGCGACGACATCCCGGCCTTCCGTCCCGGGGACACGGTCAACGTCCACGTTCGCGTCATCGAGGGCAACCGGTCCCGCGTGCAGCAGTTCAAGGGCGTGGTCATCCGCCGCCAGGGCTCCGGTGTGCGCGAGACCTTCACGGTGCGCAAGGTGAGCTTCGGCGTCGGCGTGGAGCGCACTTTCCCGGTGCACACCCCGGTGGTGGAGCGGATCGAGCTCGTGACCCGCGGCGCCGTCCGCCGCGCCAAGCTCTACTACCTGCGGAACCTGCGGGGCAAGGCGGCGAAGATCAAGGAAAAGCGCGACAACTGAGCGGCGCGCCCGCCGGTTACCATCGCGGCGTGACCGATGCCGACGCACCACTCCCGGAGCGCGACCACACCCCCAGCCCCGTCAGGGGCGGGTGGTGGAGGTCGCGCTCGGTGCGTCTGTGGACCACGGCACTGGTGTGCACGGCGCTCCTCACCTCGTGCACCAGTTCGTTCGTGATGCAGCCGTTCCTCATCCCCAGCGGGTCGATGGAGGGCACCCTCCAGGTGGGCGACCGCGTGCTGGTCAACAAGCTGGCGTACCGTTTCGACGGTGAGGTGCGGCGCGGGGACGTCATCGTCTTCGACGGCTCGGGCTCGTTCGTCGCGGAGGGCTCGCAGCCGGGACTGTTCGGCGGGCTGCTGCGGAGTGCGGGCGCGGCGGTCGGTCTCGTCCAGCCGACCGGCACGGACTACGTGAAGCGCGTGATCGGTGTCGGCGGCGACCGCGTGCGCTGCTGCGACGGCCAGGGCAGGATCGAGGTCAACGGCGAGCCGCTGGAGGAGCCCTATCTCTATCCGGGGGACGCTCCTTCGAATGTCAGGTTTGATGTCATAGTCCCGGAGGGACGGTTGTGGGTGATGGGCGATCACCGTTCTGACTCGGCGGATTCCCGGGAGTATCTGGGCTCCCCGGGGGGCGGCACCGTTCCCGAGGACAAGGTGATCGGCCGGGTCGAGCTGATCGGCTGGCCGGCGGATCGCTGGAGCTGGGTGCGGTCGGATCATGGGTGAGCGGGGACGGTCCAGGTTCACGAGCAGCCACGGGGTGCCGGGGGATCAGCGGCAGGGTCGGGCGGACGAGACCGAGGAGCCGCGGGAGCCGCAGGAGCCGCAGGCGTCCGAGCCGCGGCCGACGCTGCGCGGTCCGGGCGAGGGCCGGGCGGCGCGACGGCGCGCGGCCAAGCGGATCAAGCGCCGTAGGCGGCTGCGGGCCACCCGCGAGGTCCCGATCCTCATCGGCACGGCGCTGTTGATCGCGCTGGTGCTCAAGACGTTTCTCGTGCAGGCGTTCGTCATCCCCTCCGGGTCGATGGAGCAGACGATCCGGATCGACGACCGGGTGCTGGTCGACAAATTGACACCCTGGTTCGGCTGGGAGCCCGAGCGCGGCGAGGTCGTCGTCTTCAAGGACCCCGGCGGCTGGCTCCGGACCGAGCAGCCGACCGTCTCCGACGACGACGGTCCGATCGTGATCGAGCAGATCCGGGAAGCGCTGACCTGGATAGGTCTGCTGCCGACCAAGAATGACCAGGATCTGATCAAACGGGTCATCGGGATCGGCGGCGACCGAGTGGTGTGCTGCGACGACGAGGGCCGGATCACGGTCAACGGCGAGCCGCTGGACGATGAGGACTACATCAACCCGGGGGACGTGCCCTCGACGATCCCCTTCGATGTCACGGTGCCCGAGGGCCGGCTCTTCGTCATGGGCGACCACCGGTCCAACTCCTCCGACTCGCGGTTCCACTTGGACGAGGCCGGGCAGGGTACGGTACCCGAGGACCTGGTCGTGGGCCGGGCGGTGGTGATCGCCTGGCCGTTCGGGCACTGGGGCCGGCTGGACGGGACCGGAGCCTTCTCCTCGGTGCCCGACCCCGGCTCGGGCACCGTGGACGCCGCCTCGGCCGCCGATCCGGGCGAATTCGCCCGCCTCCCGATGCCTGCGGAACTTCCGCTCGTTATGGGAGTGGTGGGCCTGTCCCGGGCGTGGAACAGGCCGGAGCGGAGCGTGAGGAGCGAATGTGGGGGATGTAGCGGTGGGTGCGCGGGCCGGCTCGGGCGATCCGGAGGAGCGTCCGGTGCGTCCGGGTGGCGAGGCATCCGGCGAGGAATCCCCCGGTGCGCGGCACGGCTCCGAGGACGCCGGCGGAAGCGGCGGCCCGAGCGGTAGCGATCGCGACCGCGAAGCCCCGGTCGGGGACCCGGGCGAGGCGCGGGGAGCGGACACGGGCGGCGAGCGGGACGAGGAGACCGGGGACGCCGCGGACTCCGGGGAGCGCCGGGAGCGCGAGGACGAGGAGGAACGGCGGCGCGTCCGGGCCGCGCGGCAGCGCTCGTTCTGGAAGGAGCTGCCGATCCTGATCGGCATCGCCGTGGTGCTGGCGCTACTCATCAAGACCTTCCTGCTCCAGGCGTTCTCCATCCCGTCGAACTCGATGCAGGACACCCTGCAGAAGGGCGACCGGGTCCTGGTCGACAAGCTCACCCCTTGGTTCGGCGGTGAGCCGGAGCGCGGTGAGGTCGTCGTCTTCCACGACCCGGGCGGCTGGCTGGCGGAGGCCCCGTCGAGCGGTGGGTTCGGCTCGGCCGTCCAGAGCGCGCTGAGCTTCATCGGGCTGATGCCCTCGGCCGACGAGCAGGACCTGATCAAGCGGGTGATCGCGGTCGGCGGGGACACCGTGGAGTGCCAGGTGAGCGGCCAGGTCATGGTCAACGGCGAGGCCCTGGACGAGAGCGACTACCTGTTCCCGGGGAACACCCCCTGCGGCGACCAGGCGTTCGGGCCCGTCGAGGTCCCCGAGGGACGGCTGTGGGTGATGGGCGACCACCGGCAGGACTCCCTGGACTCGCGCTTCCACCAGAACCTGATCGGCCAGGGCACCGTCTCCGAGGACGACGTGGTGGGCCGGGCCATCGTGATCGCCTGGCCCGTGACTCGCTGGGGCACGCTGCCGGTGCCCGACACGTTCGGGACGCTGGGCTCCGCGGCGGCCGCCGGACCGGCCGCGCTGGGGCTGGCGGGGGCGCTGCCGCTGGTGCTGTGGCGCCGCCGCAGGCTGCTGGACCGGGCCGTCGCGCGGGCCGTGGCGGGCGCGGAGCAGGTCAGGGGCTGACCCGCGGACCGGCGCTGGGTAGGGTCGTCCTCCTGAGCACCCTTCGGGAGGGGACGTGATGGGCGGAGCGCCGCCGCGCCGCGCGGGATGGCTGGGCCGGACGCTGTCCGGTCTCGCCGTGGGCCTGGGATGTGTGCTGCTGCTGGGCGGATTCGTGCTGGCCGCCGTCCTTTACCAGCCCTACACGGTGCCGACCGACTCCATGGCGCCCTCCGTGGCGGCGGGGGACCGGGTGCTCGCGCAGCGGATCGACGGTGACGAGGTGCGCCGGGGAGACGTCGTCGTCTTCGAGGACGACGAGTGGGGTCCCTCGCTGATGCTCAAGCGAGTCGTCGGGATCGGCGGCGACACAGTCGCCTGCTGCGACGACCAGGGTCGGCTCACGGTGAACGGCGACCCGGTGGCCGAGCCGTATGTCGGGGGGGATTCCGGGGCCTCGTCCGTGGGGTTCACGGTCGAGGTGCCGGAGGGCGAGCTGTTCATGCTGGGCGACAACCGGGCGGACTCGCAGGACTCCCGCAGCCTGCTGACGGACACCAACACCGGAAGCGTGCCGCGCGACGCCGTCTCCGGGCGGGTGGAGGCCGTCGTGTGGCCGTTCGGTGAGCTCGGCCTGCTGCCCCGGGCGACGGGGTTCGCGGACCAGCCCGGCGGGGTGTCGGGGGAGGGTCCGCTGCGCCCGCTGTTCTACGCCACGAGCGCGGGGGCGGTGCTGATTTTGGTGGGGGCCGCGTACGGCGGGATGGCGCACCGGGCCTCCCGGCCGGGCCGCCGCGGCGTGCGGACGTCCGGAGTGGCGCACAATGAGGGAACGCGCGGCTGAAGGGGATCACGCCATGAGTGCCGAGGACCTCGAAAAGTACGAGACCGAGATGGAGCTGAAGCTCTACCGGGAGTACCGGGACGTGGTCGGGTTGTTCACTTATGTGATCGAGACCGAGCGGCGTTTCTATCTCACCAACGATTACGAGATGCAGGTGCACTCGGTGCAGGGTGAGGTCTTCTTCGAAGTCTCCATGGCCGATGCCTGGGTGTGGGACATGTACCGGCCGGCCCGCTTCGTCAAGCAGGTGCGGGTGCTGACCTTCAAGGACGTCAACATTGAGGAGCTCAACCGCAGCGAGCTCGATCTGCCGGAGGATTCGGGCTTTGGCGGCGGGCGGAGCTCCTGAGCGAGCTGTTTCACCCGATCGGGGGGCCGCTGTTTCCACCGCTCCCGGGTTGTCCACAGATTTCGCGCCGGCGCGCCACGGCCCGGCCGCGCCCGGCAGGCTGCGGGGATGAGCGTTCTCACCGCCTTGCTGTCCATCCTGCTGCTCGCCGCGCCCGCCGGACCGTCCGAGCCCGGCTCCGCGGCGCCTGCCTTCGGGGCGTGGCCGGTTCCGGGCGCCGCCGGAGCCGCCCGGCCGCTGGTCGCGCGCCTCTGGGATCCGCCCCCGGCCCCCTGGGCGGCCGGACACCGCGGCGTGGACCTGGCCACCGAGGCGGGGGCGCCGGTGGTGGCGCCGGCCGCCGGGCGGGTCAGCTTCGCCGGCGAGGTGGCCGGGCGCGGGGTGGTCACGATCGAGCTCGCGGGTCAGCAGGGTGAGGGAGTGCCGCCGCGCACCACCCTGGAGCCGGTGCGCGCCACCGTGGCCCAGGGGGACGAGGTGGCGGCGGGCGACGTGGTGGGCACGGTGGCGACGGCCGGCCCGTTCCACTGCGCCGGGCCGTGTCTGCACTGGGGGCTGCTGCGTGGCGAGATCTACCTCGATCCGCTCGCGCGGCTGGCACCCGGCCTGCTGAGGTCCGGGCCGTCCCGGCTGCTGCCGACCGAGGGTGTCCCGGTGCCGGAGGGGACCGGATCGGTGCCGGTCAGCCGTTGACGTCGGCGAGCTTCGCACGGAGCTGGAGCACCGACTTGGTGTGGATCTGGCTGACCCGGCTCTCGGTCACCCCGAGCACCTCGCCGATCTCGGCCAGCGTGAGCCCCTCGTAGTAGTAGAGCGTCACCACCGTCTTCTCCCGCTCGGGCAGCGTGTTCACCGCGCGGGCCAGAAGCCGGCGCAGCTCGCGGTCCTCGGCCACCTCCACCGGGTCGTCCGCCGCGGTGTCCTCCAGCGTGTCCATCAGGCTCAGCCGGTCGCCGCCCTCTCCGCCGGCGTGCAGCAGCTCCTCCAGCGCGACCACGTTGGCCAGGGACAGCTGGCTGAAGACCCCGTGCAGCTCCTCCAGGGTGACGCCCAGCTCGGCGGCGACCTCGGGCTCCGACGGCGTGCGGCGAAGCGACGCCTCCAGAGTGGCGTAGGCGCGCTCGATGGCTCGCGCCTTCTGCCGCACCGAGCGGGGGATCCAGTCCAGGGCGCGCAGCTCGTCGATCATCGCGCCCCGGATGCGGGTGATGGCATAGGTCTCGAACTTGATGGACCGCTCGGGATCGAACTTCTCGATCGCGTCGATGAGGCCGAACACCCCGGAGGAGACGAAGTCGGCCTGCTCCACATTGGGCGGCAGCCCGACGCTGACCCGGCCCGCCACATATTTGACCAACGGGGAATAGTGCAGGATGAGCTGCTCCCGCAGCCGCTCGTCACCGGTGGCCTTGTACGAGCGCCACAGCGTGTCGAGCGCGGTGGGCGCGGCCGGGGCCGTGGTGCCGCCCTCCGCCGCGGCCGGCGCTGCCGGAGCCGCGTGCTGAGGCCCGGAGGAGTGCTGTGGCATACGTCGTTGTGAGCCGTTCTGCGGGGAGTGCGTGCGGGGCTGGGAGTTCTGGCGACAGAACCCTGTGAGCGTAGCGTGACAACAGGATCGCGGTGCGCATGTGCGCCACCCTTGGGTATGCGCAGATACGTTCCGCTGCCCGCACGGTGGTGTTACGCGCCGGCGTGCGCCCGGGCATCCGGGCCGTCCGCGTGTCGGGGGCCGACCCGGGACAACTGCCAGCGGTCGCCCACCCGTTCGACGAACCCGAGGGAGCTCAGCTCCCGCAGCCTGGCCAGCGCCGCCGCCGGGCTGGTGCACGCGCCGCGCGCTACCTCCTCCACGGCGATCGCGCCGTCGGCGGGCAGCGCGTCGAGCACCTCGCCCGTCGGCGGGGCCAGCAGATCGCGGGGCACCGCCGGCTCGTCCGGCTCCCGCGCCAGGTCTCCCATGTCCCCGACGAGCTCGATGACGTCCGCCGCGTCCCCGACCAGCGTGGCCTCTTCCCGGATCAGCCGGTGCGTCCCGGCCGACAGCCCGGACGTCACCGGCCCGGGCACGGCCATCAGGTGTCTCCCCAGCCGCCCGGCGTGCCGGGCGGTGATCAGCGAGCCGCTGCGCCGCGCGGCCTCGACCACGACCGTGCCCCGGGTCAGCGCGGCGATCACCCGGTTCCGCTGGACGAACCGGGCGCGCGTCGGGTGGTCGCCCGGTGGCAGCTCGGCGACCAGCAGCCCACTCTCGGCGATGCGGCGCAGCAGGTCCGTATGGGTCGCCGGATAGGAGACATCGACCCCGCAGGCCAGCACCGCGACCGTGGACCCGCCGACCGCGAGGGCCCCCCGGTGGGCCGCGCCGTCGACCCCGTACGCCGCTCCGGAGACCACCGTCCAGCCGCGCTCGGCGAGCGCGGTGCCCAGCTCGGCCGCCACATGCGTCCCGTAGTCGGTGCAGGCGCGCGCCCCCACCAGGGCGACCGAGCGCAGCGACACAAACCGCAGCGAGCAGGCGCCGCGCACCCACAGGCCGACCGGCCGGGCCGCCCCCAGGTCGTCGAGCTGGCTGGGCCACTCCCGGTCGCCCGGACACACGAAGCGCCCGCCCAGCCGGGCGATCCGCTCCAGGTCCCGCTCGGGTGCCGGGGCACGCCGGGCCCGCAGCCGCAGCCCCGCCCACCGGTCGGCCGAGGCGCCCTCCGGCGGTGGACCGTCCTCCCGCAGCGCCCGCCAGGTCGCCACCGGGCCGAGCCGCGCCAGCCACCGCCCCACCAGCGCGTCCCCCGGCTCCACGATCCTGGCCAGCGCCGCCCGCGCCAGCCGGGCCTCCTGACCGCCGTCGTCCCGGCTCACGGCAGGCTCCCGGCGACGCCCGCGCCACGCCGCAGCCCGGTGCGCAGCTCCAGCGCCGCGTCCACGTCCGCGGCGGTGGGCCGGTCGTGCCCGGCCAGATCGGCCACCGACCAGGCCACCCGCAGCACCCGGTCCAGGCCCCGGGCGGTGAGCAGCCCGCGCTCCATGTCCTGCTCGGCCCGCGCCAGCGCGCCCGGCACCGGGCACCACCGGGTGCGCAGCTCGTGCCCCGGCACTTCCGCGTTGGTCCGCCACGGGGTCTGCGCGTACCGGGCGAGGGAGCGCTCGCGGGCGGCGCGCACCCGCTCCGCCACCACGGCGGTCGACTCCCCGCCGCCGCCTCCGGTGATCAGCTCGGCCCGGCTCACCGGCTCCACCGGCACCCGCAGATCGATGCGGTCCAGCAGCGGCCCCGACAGCCTGGCCCGGTACCGCCGGACGGTGCTGGGCAGGCACTCGCAGTCCCCGGCGGGCGAGCCGTGCCGTCCGCAGGGACAGGGGTTCGTCGCGAGGACCAGCAGCACCCGGGCCGGCATCCGCATCACCCCGGCCGCCCGGGCCACCACGACGTGGCCCGACTCCAGCGGCTGCCGCAGCGCGTCCAGCACCTGACCGCTCATCTCGGCCGCTTCGTCCAGGAACAGCACCCCGTGGTGCGCCAGCGACACCGCTCCCGGCCGGGGCAGGCCGGTGCCGCCGCCGACGAGCGACGCCATCGACGCCGAGTGGTGCGGCGCGCAGTACGGCGGGCGGTCGATCAGCGGGCGGCCCGGCGGCAGCGAGCCGCCCACCGAGTGCACGGCCGTGACCTCCAGGGACTCCTGTCTGCTCAGCGGCGGCAGCAGGCCGGGCAGTCGCTCGGCCAGCATCGTCTTTCCCGCGCCGGGAGCGCCCTTCAGAAGCAGGTGGTGCCGTCCGGCGGCGGCCACCTCCAGCGCCCGGCGGGCCACCCGCTGACCCGAGACCTCCGCCAGATCGGGCGGGTGCTCGCCGCCGACCGGGAAGAACAGGCCGGCCGGCTGCGGCAGCCCCCAACCGGGGCCGGGCGCGGCGACCGGGCCGCCCGCCTCGTCCCGCGGCTCCTCGGGCACGGGCTCGTCGGCGAGCACCGCGATCAACTGCCGCAGGCTGCGCACCCCGAGCACGGCCATCTCGGGCACCAGCGCGGCCTCGGCCGCGGCCTGCTCGGGCACCACCACCTGCCGGTACCCCGCGTCGGCCGCCGTGAGCACCGCGGGCAGCACGCCCCGGACCGGCCGGACCCGCCCGTCGAGCCCCAACTCGCCGATCATCATCACGTCCGCGATCACCTGCGGATCGATCCGCTCGGCGGCGGCCAGCACGCTGCACGCCACCGCGAGGTCGAACCCGCTGCCGCACTTGGGGACCGCCGCCGGGCTCAGCCCGACGGTCAGCTTCTTCTGCGGCCACTGGGCCCCGGAGTTGATCACGGCGGCCCTGACCCGGTCCCGGCTCTCGGTCAGCGACTTGTCGGCCAGTCCCACCAGGGAGAAGGCCGCGACCCCCGGCTCCAGATCGGCCTGGACCTCGACCACCACGCCCTCGACCCCGACCAGGGCCACCGCGCAGGTGCGGGCGAAGGCCATCACGCCACCCCCCGCGCGTGCTCGACCAGCGGCGCACCGCGCTCGGGCAGCAGCACCCCGACCAGGTCGATCCGCACGCCGCCGGGCGGCGGCGCCGCGTACACCGCCAGCCAGCGCTCGCTCAGCCACCACTCGGCGAGTCGGCGCAGCCGCTCCACCTTGCGCGGCGTCACCGCCGCCATCGGATGCTGGAACCGGCCGGCCCTGCGCGTCTTCACCTCGCACACCACCAACGTCCGGCCGGCGGCGGCCCGCTCCTGGGCCACGATGTCGATCTCGCCCGCGCGGCATCTCCAGTTCCGCTCCAGGACGGTCAGCCCCGCGTCCCTCAGCCGCCGTACCGCGACGTCCTCGCCGAAGCGGCCGAGCGCACCTCGCTGATTCATGGCACCTCACCTCCGTCACCGACTGTGACGCATCGCCCGGGCCGAAGTGGATCTTGGTGGACAACCCGGGGATTGTGGAAAAATCCGTCACCCGTTCGGGGTGGCACGCCAGGACACGCGGGCGTGTCCACGGAAGGGTCATGCCGCCCGTCGGCTGTCGCCCGGCCCTGTTCCGGTCCCGTACACTTCTGGTGGCGATCCGGGGTCCCGGATCGACCTCGCATGCCCCGCCACCTCGGCGCCCCGGCTCCTGCCTCGGCGCCCCGGTGGCCGCGCACCTCGGTCCACGGAGCGGTCTGCCGCGCAGGCGCTTCCCGGTACAGCGCGCAGGGGCGTCAGGAGCGTCGGCCACCCGGCCGGCGCTGACAACCGAGCGTCAGCAAGGAGAACGGCCATGGCCGTCGTCACGATGCGGGAGCTGCTGGAGAGCGGCGTCCACTTCGGGCATCAGACCCGTCGTTGGAACCCGAAGATGAAGCGCTTCATCTTCACCGAGCGCAACGGCATCTACATCATCGACCTGCTCCAGTCGCTGTCGTACATCGACCGCGCCTACGAGTTCGTCAAGGAGACGGTCGCGCACGGCGGCACCGTCATGTTCGTCGGCACCAAGAAGCAGGCCCAGCAGGCGATCGCCGAGCAGGCGGCCCGGGTCGGCATGCCCTACGTCAACCAGCGCTGGCTGGGCGGCATGCTCACCAACTTCTCGACCGTGCACAAGCGGCTGCAGCGCCTCAAGGAGCTGGAGCAGATCGACTTCGAGGATGTCGCCGCCTCCGGCCTCACCAAGAAGGAGCTGCTCGTCCTCTCCCGCGAGAAGGCGAAGCTGGAGAAGACGCTGGGCGGTATCCGCGACATGCAGAAGGTGCCGAGCGCCGTCTGGATCGTGGACACCAAGAAGGAGCACATCGCCGTCGGCGAGGCCCGCAAGCTCAACATCCCGGTCGTCGCGATCCTCGACACGAACTGCGACCCGGACGAGGTGGACTACAAGATCCCGGGCAACGACGACGCGATCCGTTCGGTCACCCTGCTCACCCGTGTGATCGCCGACGGCGTCGCCGAGGGCCTCATCGCCCGGTCCGGTGCCCCCGAGGCGAAGGACGGCGAGAAGCCGGCCGGCGAGCCGCTGCCCGAGTGGGAGCGCGAGCTCCTGGTGGGCGCGGAAGCCAAGGCCGAGGAGCAGTCGGCCGAGCAGCCGGCCGAGGAGCAGGCCGCTCCCGCCGCCGATGTCGCGGAAGCCCCCGCCGAGCAGGGCTGACGCGGACGACAGGCCCGGCCGGGCCGACGGCGGGTGCGCGGGGCCGATGGCCCGGCGCTCCCGCCGTCCCCGGCGAAGGGCCAAGCGATCCGAACGACTCCCGGGAAGAGAATCACGTAACCATGGCGAACTTCACCGCCGCCGACGTCAAGAAGCTCCGTGAGCTTTCCGGCGCCGGCATGATGGACTGCAAGAAGGCCCTGGACGAGGCCGACGGCGACGTCACGCAGGCCCTCGAAGTCCTGCGTGTCAAGGGTCAGAAGGGCGTGGCCAAGCGCGAGAGCCGCACCGCCGAGAACGGCGCGGTCGTCTCCGTCATCGCCCCGGACCACGGCTCCGGCGTCCTGGTCGAGCTCAAGTGCGAGACCGACTTCGTCGCCAAGGGCGAGAAGTTCCAGGCCGTCGCCGACGCCATCGCGGAGCACGTCTTCGCGACCGCGCCCGCCGACCTGGCGACGCTGCTCGCCTCGGAGATCGAGAGCGGCAAGACGGTCAAGGAGTTCGTCGACGAGGCCAACGCGACGCTGGGCGAGAAGATCGTTCTCGACCGGTACGCGCGCTTCGCCGGCGGCTATGTCGCGACCTACCTGCACCGCACCAGCCCGGACCTCCCGCCGCAGGTGGGCGTCCTGGTCGAGCTGGAGCAGGAGAACGCCGAGGTGGCCAAGGACGTGGCGCAGCACATCGCCGCGTTCTCCCCGCGCTTCCTCACCCGTGACGAGGTGCCCTCCGACGTGGTCGAGAGCGAGCGCCGCATCGCGGAAGCCACCGCGCGCGAGGAGGGCAAGCCCGAGGCCGCCCTGCCGAAGATCGTGGAGGGCCGGGTGAACGGTTTCTTCAAGGAGAGCGTCCTCCTCGACCAGCCCTTCGCCAAGGACAACAAGAAGACCGTGCTGAAGGTCCTCACCGAGGCCGGCGTCACGCTGAAGGGCTTCGCCCGCTTCCGCGTCGGCGCCTGATCCCGGCGGAACGGACGTCACCCGGCTATTGTCGGGCGGAAGGCCGTCCGGCCGCGGGTGGAAACCCGGCCCTACGACCGCAGTCGTGACGAGGAGGCCATTGCCCAGCAGGGGAACCGTATGGATCCACTGGCAGTGGCCTCCTTGGTGTGTGCACGAGGAGAGCTCCATGAACCAGGACGACAAACCCCGGCGTTTCCTCCTGAAGCTGTCGGGAGAAGCCTTCGCGGGCGGCGGAGGGCTCGGCGTGGACCCCGATGTCGTGCACAAGATGGCCCGGGAGATCGCCGCGGTCGTGCGGGGCGGCGCGCAGATCGCCGTCGTGATCGGCGGCGGCAACTTCTTCCGGGGCGCCGAGCTCCAGCAGCGCGGCATGGACCGGGCCCGCTCGGACTACATGGGCATGCTCGGCACCGTGATGAACTGCCTGGCGCTCCAGGACTTCCTGGAGAAGGAGGGCATCGACTCCCGGGTGCAGACCGCCATCACCATGGGCCAGGTCGCCGAGCCCTACATCCCGCTGCGGGCCGTGCGGCACCTGGAGAAGGGCCGTGTCGTCATCTTCGGCGCGGGCATGGGCATGCCCTACTTCTCCACGGACACCACCGCCGCCCAGCGCGCGCTGGAAATCCACGCCGAGGCGCTGCTCATGGGGAAGAACGGGGTCGACGGGGTATATGACTCGGACCCGGCGAAGAACGCCGACGCCGTGAAGTTCGACGCGCTGGACTACGGCGAGGTCATCACCCGGGATCTGAAGGTCGCCGATTCCACCGCCATCACGCTCTGTCGTGACAACAAACTGCCGATTCTGGTCTTCGAACTGCTCGCGGAGGGCAATATCGCCCGTGCGGTAAAGGGTGAGAAGATCGGCACACTCGTCAACAGCCAGGGCCGGCGGGCCTGATGCGGTCCGTCACGTCATACACGTCAACACATCGAACCAGGAGCACGTGGTGATCGAAGAAGCCCTCCTCGAAGCCGAGGAGAAGATGGAGAAGGCGGTCGGAGTCGCCAAGGACGACCTCGCCGCGATCCGTACCGGCCGTGCGCACCCTGCGATGTTCAACAAGATCGTGGCCGAGTACTACGGCACCATGACTCCGATCAATCAGCTCGCCTCGTTCTCGGTCCCCGAGGCGCGCATGGCTGTCGTGACCCCGTTCGACAAGAGCTCGCTGCGCAACATCGAGCAGGCGATCCGCGATTCCGACCTGGGCGTCAACCCGACGAACGACGGTCACCTGATCCGCGTCGTCTTCCCGGAGCTGACGGAGGAGCGGCGGCGCGAGTTCATCAAGGTCGCCCGGACCAAGGGCGAGGACGCGAAGATCTCGATCCGTGGCGTGCGTCGCAAGGCCAAGGAGATCATCGACAAGGCCATCAAGGACGGCGAGGTCGGCGAGGACGAGGGCCGGCGCGGCGAGAAGGAGCTCGACGACACCACGGCGAAGTACGTCACCCAGGTGGACGAGCTGCTCAAGCACAAGGAGAGCGAGCTGCTCGCGGTCTGAGGCCACCGCCGAGGACGCGGGTGCCACCGGCACCACACCCACCGCAGCCACCGCAGACGCCAAGGACCGCTGAAGGACGCTGTCACCTGTGAACGATTCATCCTGGGGGCCGCCCCCGGCCGCCGGGTTCTTCGAGCCGCCCGAGCCTGCCCGCGCCGTACCGGCGGGTCCCCTGCGCGATTCCGGGGAGGCGGCGCAGACTCGCCCTATGTCGATCGTGCCCGAGCCAGGCGGCGGTGTGCCGGAGCAGCGGCCGGACGGCGGCGGGGCGGAGCGGCCCAAGAAGCGGGCGGGCCGGGACCTGCCCGCCGCGATCGGGGTCGGCCTCGCCCTCGGAGCCGTGGTCCTCGCCTCGTTGTTCGTCTACAAGCCGGTCTTCGTCGGCGTGATAGCGGTGGCCGTGGTCGTGGGACTGTGGGAGCTGTCCTCGCGGCTGGCCGAACGCAAGGGGATCAGGGTGCCGCTGCCGCCGCTGGCGGTCGGCGGCGCCGCCATGGTGGTGAGCGGCTATCTGCGCGGTGCCGAGGGCGCCTGGGTGGCGGCGGCGCTGACCGCGCTGGCCGTGCTGGTGTGGCGCATGGCCCGCCCGCCGGAGAACTATCTGCGCGACGTCACGGCCGGTGTGTTCGCCGCCTTCTACGTCCCGTTCCTCGCCACGTTCGTGGCCCTGATGCTGGCCGCGGACGACGGCGTCTGGCGGGTGGCGACGTTCCTCCTGCTCACCGTCGTCAGCGACACCGGCGCCTATGCCGTCGGCTGGCGGCTGGGCCGGCGCAAGCTCGCCCCGCGCATCAGCCCGGGCAAGACCCGCGAAGGGCTCGCCGGTGCCGTCCTGTTCGCGATGGTCGCCGGGGCGCTGTCCGTCCACTTCCTGATCGACGATGGCGTCTGGTGGCAGGGACTCGTGATCGGCTTCGGGGCGGCGATCAGCGCTACCCTGGGCGACTTGGCCGAGTCCATGATCAAACGCGACCTCGGCATCAAGGACATGGGCACGCTGCTGCCCGGCCACGGCGGCATCATGGACCGGCTGGACTCGCTGCTGCCGACGGCCCCGGTGGTCTGGCTGCTGTTCCTGGCCTTCGTCGGAGTGGGCTGACCGGCCGACCGGGCTGACCGGCCGAGTGCGCCGAGCGGGGGCCGGGCCGCCCCGCCGATCTGCGACACTTGGAGCATCATGCCTGTACCAGGAGAGCTCACGTTCGTCGCGCCGCGCCGGGCCGCGAAGCCCCCGCGGCACCTCGCCGATCTCACCCCCGAGGAACGCCGCGAGGCGGTCGCCGCGCTGGGCGAGAAGCCGTTCCGCGCCCGCCAGCTGTCGCGGCACTACTTCGGGCGGTTCGCCGACGACCCGGCCGCCTGGACGGACATCCCGGCGGCGGCCAGGGAGCGGCTGGCCAGTGAGCTGCTGCCGCGGCTGATGACCGTGGTGCGGCATGTGAGCTGTGACGACGGCGCGACCCGCAAGACGCTGTGGCGGCTGCACGACGGGACGCTCGTGGAGTCGGTCCTGATGCGGTATCCGGACCGGGTCACCATGTGCGTCTCCTCACAGGCCGGCTGCGGGATGAACTGCCCGTTCTGCGCCACCGGCCAGGCGGGCCTTGATCGGAACCTGTCGACGGCCGAGATCGCGCACCAGATCGTGGACGGCATGCGCGCCCTGCGCGACGGCGAGGTGCCGGGCGGCCCGGCGCGGCTGTCCAACATCGTCTTCATGGGCATGGGCGAGCCGCTGGCCAACTACCGGCGCGTCACGGGCGCCATCCGCCGACTCACCGACCCCGACCCGGACGGCGTCGGCCTCTCGCAGCGCGGCATCACCGTCTCCACCGTGGGCCTGGTCCCGGCGATGCGGCGGCTGGCCGACGAGGGCTTCTCGTGCCGTCTCGCGGTCTCGCTGCACGCGCCGGACGACGAGCTGCGGGACACGCTGGTGCCCGTCAACACCCGGTGGAAGGTGCGTGAGGTGCTGGACGCGGCCTGGGAGTACGCCGAGAGGTCCGGGCGCCGGATCTCGATCGAGTACGCCCTGATCCGGGACGTCAACGACCAGGCGTGGCGCGCCGATCTGCTGGGTCGGCTGCTCAGGGGCCGGGGCGCGCACGTCAATCTGATCCCGCTCAACCCGACCCCGGGCTCCCAGTGGACCGCGTCACGGCCGGAGGACGAGCGGGCGTTCGTCGCCGGGCTCCAGGCACATGGCGTGCCGGTTACCGTCCGGGACACCAGGGGCCAGGAGATCGACGGCGCCTGCGGCCAGCTGGCGGCGGCCGAACGCTAGCCACGCTGCTGCTATCGTTTGAGCACACAATAATCACACAGTCCGACAGGGGAGCGCTCGCAGCGCTGAGAGTGCGGCACCGGCCGCAGACCCTCGAACCTCGCCCGGGTCATGCTGGGTAGGAAGTTCGGATCGCTCTCGTCCGTGCTGCCCGCGCGCCCCGCGAAGGAAGCGCCAGATGAGACGCACCGCCACGATCGCCCTGGGCATAGGTCTGCTCGTCACCACCGCCACCGCCTGCGGCGACGGTGGTGACGACCCGTCGGGCGGCGGCTCCGACGGGGGCGGGGACGAGGTCACGCTCGTCACGCACGACTCCTTCCTGGTCTCCGACGAGGTGCTCGCGGCGTTCACCGAGGAGACCGGCTACACCGTCCGGGTGCTGCGCGGCGGGGACGCCGGGATCGTGGTCAACCAGGCGGTGCTCTCCAAGGACAACCCGCAGGGCGACGTCCTCTTCGGAGTGGACAACACGCTGCTCTCCCGCGCCCTGGACGCCGGAATCTTCACGCCCTACGAGGCGGCGGGCCTGGAACGGGTGCCCGACGGGGTGCGGCTGGACGGTGACGAGCACCGTGTCACCCCCGTCGACACCGGCGACATCTGCGTCAACTACGACCGCGCCTGGTTCGCGGAGAACGGCCTGACCCCGCCCGAGACCTTCGAGGACCTGGCCGACCCGGCCTACGAGGACCTGCTGGTCGTGGAGAACGCGGCCACCTCCTCGCCCGGCCTCGGCTTCCTCCTCGCCACGGTCGCCGCCTACGGCGAGGACGGCTGGCAGGACTACTGGGAGCGACTCGCGGACAACGGCGTCGAGGTGGTCGACGGCTGGGAGCAGGCGTACAACGAACGCTTCTCCGGCGCCGGGAACGGCGACCGGCCGCTGGTCGTCTCCTACGCCTCCAGCCCGCCCGCCGGGGTCCTCTACGGCGGCGACGACCGGCCCGAGGAGGCGCCCACCGGTGTCTCCACCGGCACCTGCTTCCGGCAGATCGAGTTCGCCGGGCTGCTCGCGGGCGCCGGCAACCCCGAGGGCGGCCGGGCCCTGATCGACTTCCTGATCAGCCGCACGTTCCAGGAGGACATGCCGCTCCAGATGTTCGTCAACCCGGTGCTCCCCGACGCCGAGTTGCCCGATCTCTTCACCCAGTACGGGGAGCGGATCGACGAGCCGCTGACGCTCGCGCCGGAGACCATCGCGGCCAACCGGGAGCAGTGGGTCGACGAGTGGACCTCCCTGGTCGTCAGGTGACGCGCGCGGGCTGGTGGCGGCTCGCGCTCCTCGCGCCGCCGGTGGCGTTCCTCGGCGTCTTCTTCGCCTATCCGGTGGCCGCGATCACCGGGCGCGGGCTGCGCGTGGACGGCGCCTGGGCGTGGGGGCGGGCCGGCGAGGTGCTGACCGACCCCGACACCCTGCACGTGCTGTGGTTCACCGGCTGGCAGGCCGCCGCCTCCACCGCGTTGACGCTGGCCCTGGCACTCCCGGGCGCCTATGTCTTCGCGCGGCTGGTCTTTCCCGGCAAACGGCTGCTGCACGCCGTCGTCACCGTGCCGTTCGTGCTGCCGACCGTCGTGACCGGGGCGGCGTTCCTCGCCCTGCTCGGCCGCGGCGGACTGCTGGACGAGCTGTGGGGGGTGCGGCTGGACACCACCGTGTGGGCGATCCTGCTGGCGCACGCCTTCTTCAACTACGCCATCGTCGTGCGGACCGTCGGCGGTCTGTGGGCGCAGCTCGACCCGCGCCAGGAGGAGGCCGCCCGGGTGCTGGGCGCCGGCCGGTTCGCCGCCTGGCGGCGGGTGACGCTGCCCGCGCTCGTCCCCTCGGTCGCCGCCGCCGCGCTGATGGTCTTCCTGTTCACCTTCACCTCCTTCGGGGTCGTGCAGATCCTCGGCGGACCCCGGTACGCCACGCTGGAGGTGGAGATCTACCGGCAGACCGCGCAGCTCCTCGACCTGCCGACCGCGGCCGTGCTCACCCTCCTCCAGTTCGCCGCCGTCGTCCTGCTGCTGGGCGCGCACGGCCGGATCACGCGCCGCCGGGAGAGCGCCCTGGCGCTCGTGGACCCGCAGCGCGCCGCCCGCCGGCCGCGCGGCGCGGCCCAGTGGGGGCTGCTGGGCGGGACCCTGGCGGTGATCGCGCTGCTGCTCCTGCTGCCGCTCGCGGTCCTGGTCGAACGCTCCCTGTCCGGCCCGGACGGCTACGGACTCGCCCACTACCGGGCGCTCGCCTCCACCGAGGGCGGCACGTTCCTGGTCGCTCCCTGGGAGGCCGTGGGCAACTCGCTGCGCTACGCCGCCGTCGCCACCGCCATCGCGCTGCTGATCGGCGGGCTCGCGGCGGCGGCGTTGACCCGGCGGGCCGGACGGTTCACGCGCGGCTTCGACGCGCTGCTGATGCTGCCGCTGGGCACCTCGGCCGTCACGGTCGGCTTCGGCTTCCTGATCGCCCTGGACGAGCCGCCGTTCGATCTGCGGTCCTCCTGGATCCTGGTCCCGCTCGCCCAGGCGCTGGTCGGGGTGCCGTTCGTGGTGCGGGTGATGCTGCCGGTGCTGCGCGCCGTGGACGACCGGCTGCGGCAGGCGGCGGCCGTGCTCGGCGCCTCTCCGCCGCGCGCCTGGCGGGAGGTCGACCTGCCGCTGATGCGACGGGCCGCGCTGGTGGCGGCCGGCTTCGCGTTCGCGGTCTCGCTCGGGGAGTTCGGCGCCACCGTGTTCATCGCCCGGGCCGACGCCCCCACGCTGCCGGTCGCCGTGGCCCGGCTGCTGGGCCGGGCCGGCGAGCTGAACTACGGGCAGGCGATGGCCCTGAGCACCATCCTGATGCTGCTGTGCGCGCTGACCCTGCTGGCGCTGGAGAGTCTGCGGCCGGCGCGCGCGACGGAGCTGGTGTGAGCATGCCGACGACACCGCCCCTGCTCGAAGCCGACGGCCTGACCGTGCGCTACCCGGGCCGTACCGCCCTGGACGCGGTGGACCTGCGGGTCGCGGAGCACGAGACGGTCTGCGTGCTCGGCCCCAGCGGCAGCGGCAAGTCCACGCTGCTGCGGGCGGTCGCGGGCCTCACGGATGTCGCCGCGGGCACGGTCCGGCTGGCGGGCCGGGACCAGGCCGGGGTGCCCACGCACCGCCGCGGCCTCGGGCTCATGTTCCAGGACCAGCAGCTCTTCCCGCAGCGGGATGTCGGCGGCAATGTCGCGTTCGGCCTGCGGATGCACCGCGTCCCCCGGGTCGAGGCCGGGCGGCGGGTGGCCGAGCTGCTCGACCTGGTGGGGCTGCCGGGCGCCCAGCGCCGCGCCGTGGACGCGCTCTCCGGCGGGGAGCGGCAGCGGGTCGCGCTCGCCCGCGCGCTGGCGCCCCGGCCCCGGCTGCTGATGCTGGACGAGCCGATGGGCCAGCTCGACCGCGATCTGCGGGAGCGGCTGGTCATCGAGCTGCGGCAGCTCTTCCGCCGCCTGGGCACCACCGTCCTGGCCGTCACCCACGACCAGGGGGAGGCGTTCGCGCTGGCCGACCGGGTGGTGGTGATGCGCGAGGGGCGCGTCGCGCAGAGCGGCAGCCCGGTCGAGGTGTGGCTGCGGCCGGCCGACTCGTTCGTCGCCCGGTTCCTCGGTTTCCGCAACCTGGTCGAGGCCACGGTCGGCGCGGACGGGACCGCCGTGACGCCGTGGGGGCCGGTGCCGGTGCCCGGCGGCACGGCGCCGGGGCGCCGCCGGCTCCTGATCCGGCCGTCCGGCGTCCGGCTCACCGCGCCGGACGCGGACCCGCCCGAGGGACCGCGCGCCACGGTCCGGGCGCGCACGTTCCGCGGCGACCACGTGCTGCTGTACCTCGACCCCGAGCGCGGCCCCGGGCTGGAGGCGGCGTGTCCGCTGCGCGACGCCCCGGCGGAGGGCGCGGCGGTCGGCGTCGGCTTCGACCGCGCGGATGTGGTCGTGCTGCCGGAGCGGGTCCACCTTTCCTGAAAGGGTGAAAGTCTTCATCTATGCGGGCTGACCCGGGCGAAGTAAATTGTCCGGGCCGTACCTCAACTGCCCTCAGGGGGAGGCCCGCATGAGACGGATCCCGCGCATCCCGCTCACCTGTCTCAGCCTGCTGACCGGCACCCTCCCCACCGCTGCCACCGCGGCCGGCGACGGCCGGCCGGAGCAGTGGCGGAGTACCGGGTCGACGCCTTCGACCCCGGCGTCTACCCCCTCAGCGGGTCACCGCCCTCATCGACGACGCCCTCGCCGTCCACGCCAACGCGCTCATCGTGCAGACCGCCCGCCGCTACGACTGCTTCTGCACTCGCGCGCTGAACCCGCGCACCGACGCGGCCATCGCCCCCGCGCCGTGCGACCCGCTGGACGAGGTGATCGAGCGGGCGCACGCCGCCGGGCTGGAGGTCCACGCCTGGGTCAACGTCAACCCATGGGGAACAGCGCCACTCCGACCCGCTCCGCCGACCACGTCTTCAACCGGCACGGCCCGGCCGCCCGGGGGGACCGACCGCTGGCTGACCAAGACGGAGCGGCCGGCGCTCCCGTGACCGCGGTCAGGGGGTGGGCGGGAGGGATCGCCGGGGCACGGTTCCCCGGCTTCGTCACCCTCTCTTGAGCCTGTCCCGACCGCCCTCGATCGCGGCCCGACCCTGGTACCGCCTCCCCGGCCAGGGCCGGGCCGCCACCACGGCCACGGCCGTCTGAGCTTGGTCCACGTTTTGGTGAGGACGCCGCGCGGAATCTGTTCGATCTCGTCGAAGAGGGCTGGTCGGCGATGAGGGGCGGGGCGAGCTGGACGACGGGGTCGCCGCGGTCGTCGGCGCGGCAGTAGAGGCCGTCGTCGTACGGGCTCCGGAGAGGAAGCCGTGCAGGACGCGCTCGGACTCCTCGTCGGTGAACGTCTCTTTGGTGGTCTTGTCCTTGACCAGCTCGATCCCGCAGAAGGAGCCGTCGCCGCGCACGTCCCCGACGATCGGCAGGTCGCCGAGCTTGTGGAGGGTGGCGCGGAAGGCGTGCTCGTTGTCCGGGACGCGGCCGGTGAGGTTCTCGCGTTCGAAGATGATCGACGGCATGCCCGAGCCCGTGCGCAGGGCCTGGGAGCGCGGCCTCACCACGGGCCGCGCCGCCCTGACCTGGCGCTGTCCGCTGCGTGCCACCGCGCCGTCCGCAGCCGGTGGCGCCGCCTTGGCCGCCTGCGGCATCCCCGGCACCGACGACGGGGGCGGTGACGCGGCGACGGAGGCCGCCGAGGACCGCTCGGCCGGCGAGAAGGAGCTCGCCCTCAGCAACTGGCCGCTCTCCATCGACGTCGACGAGGCGCCGCCCAGCGCGGCACGCCGGTGCAGGTCAACGTGATCGGCAGCGCCATGTTCGCGCTGGCCGTCGGCGTCGTGCTGGCCGGCCGGCTGTTCGGCGCGGGCCGCCGGAGCACCCGGTGACCCGGCCCGCTCCGCCCCCGCCGCCGGCCGGCTAGGAGCCGGCCGGCAGGGCGATCAGGTAGGCGGCCAGCCAAGTCATGGGGGCCAGCACCGAGACCAGGACCGTGGCCCGCAGCACGGCCGCGCCGCGCAGCACGGCCCGCGGGGCGCCCAGCCGCGCCAGCGCCGCGGTCGCCGTCCGCCGCGCCGCCCGCCCCTCGTCGGCCACGGTCGCCACCGTGCCGAGCACGCAGACCAGCACCACGACGGCGCCCAGGGCGCCCAGTGGGCCGAACTCGCTCAGCCCGTCCAGCTCCCGCGCCGCCAGCAGCGCGGCCGACGCGGCGACCAGCGCGCCCAGCGGCCGGCCGATCCGGCGCGATTCCTCCTGGAGCGCCCGCCCGGCCAGCAGCCGCAGCACGCCCGGCCTGCCGCCGGACAGCAGCCGCCCGCACAGGTGGACCAGGCCCGGCGCGGCCAGCACGATCCCGGTCGCGATCAGCAGCCAGCCGCCGACCACGCCCGCCGACACGTTGCCCAGCGCACCGGGCAGCGGCAGCCAGCCGTCGGGCGCCTCGGTGACGACCGCGGCCTCGTCGCCCGCGTAGGCGCTCAGCGCGATGCCCCCGGTGATCAGGGCGGTGCCCCAGGGCAGCCCGGGTGGCGTGGGCACCGGCGGGTCGTGGCGCGGCGGATCAGTCGGGTCGGCCGGTGGCCGGGCGGGCTCCGGCCGGGGACGTTCGGCCGCGGGCCGGGGCCACATGACGAGCGCGCTCCCGGCCGCCGCCCCGGTGGGGGCGACGGCCAGCAGGGTGAGCGCGGCGCCCAGCGGCAGCGAACGGCCGGCCGCGAGCGTCCCGGCCGCGGCGCCGCCGAACGGCAGCCCGGACAGGTCGCCGCGCAGATGCAGGAAGGCCAGCAGGGCCAGCCCGCTGCCCACCGTCCCGGCCACGGCCGCCGACATCGCGGCGAGCACCGGCAGCCGTGCCGGGCCCATGCCCGCCACATCGAGGCCGGAGGCGGGCCGCGCGGTCGGGTCGGCCCGCGCCACCGCGACGGCGAGCTGCACGGTGGCGGCCAGCGGCACGGCGCACCAGGCCAGGCGCAGTGCCGCTGAGCGCCCCTGCCCGGGGTGGTCGACGGCGTAGGCCAGGGCGCTCAGCAGCAGGAACCCGACGCCGGCCGCCGCGCCGACGAGCAGCACCCGGCGGCTCAGGGCGACCGGGTCCGCGCCGCGGGCTAGGCGGAGAGCGAGCATGTGGCTGTGCTGGCGGCGCCGGACGCGCGGCCGTCGACGATGGTCACCGTGCGGTCGGCCAGGGTGGCGACCTCGGGGTCGTGCGTCGCGAGGACCACGGTGATGCTGTGCGAGCGGCCCGCCGTGGTGAGGGTGCGCAGCACCTGCGCCCGGTCCGCCTGGTGCAGGGGCGCGGTCGGCTCGTCCGCGAACAGCACGTCGGGCTGGTGGACCAGCGCCCGCGCGATCGCGATCCGCTGCCGCTGGGCCTGGAGCAGCGCGGCGGGCCGCTTGCGGGCGCAGTCCCCGACGTCGAGCCGGTCCAGCCATTCCATCGCGGTCCGTCTCGCCTTGCGGTGGCCGGCGCCGGCCAGCAGCAGCGGCAGCGCGGCGTTCTCCCAGGCGGTCAGCTCGGGCAGGAGCTGCGGGCTGTCGCCCACCCAGCCGAAGCGGTCGCGGCGCAGCCGCTCGCGCGAGGTGGGGGTGAGGGTGTGGACCGGCATGCTGTTGAACCAGACCTCGCCCTTGTCGGGCACGTGCTGGCCGGACAGGCAGCCGAGCAGCGTGGTCTTGCCGCAGCCGCGCGGCCCGGTGACGGCGAGGATCTCGCCCTGGCGGACGCCGAGGGAGATTCCCAGCAGCGCGGGCGAGCCATTGTGGGCGTAGTGCACACCGCGCGCCCAGAGGACGTCGTTGTCGGGTGGGGCCATGTCTCCGGCACCTCCGCTCGTAGCGGTCTTAGCTCCCCCGACCGGGTGAACGAGCGGCCGGGGAATCGGTCACGGACTCCTCCGCACGCTGACACAGGCACGCGGGCCGCCGGACGCCGACTCGGCGGGGCGGTCCGCAGAATCCTCCGAACGGTGTACCAGGGGGTGCGGCGGAAGGAAGATTTCTCTTGCCGAGGCCATGTGAAGGCTGTTTCTCCGGTCAGCGCCCGCGTGGCGCGGAAGAATCTGCTGACTGTGGCAGTGTTGTATGACCGGGGTGGGGCATAGGCTATAGGCCCTGACAGTCGTCGGGCCGGGAAGGCAGGAGGGTGCCGTGACCAGCGAGCCGCGCCGTTTGCGCAACTACATCGACGGGGCGTTCCGGGACGCCGCGGACGGGCGGACCACCGATGTGGTGGATCCGACGACCGGGCTGGCGTACGCCACGGCGCCGCTGTCCGGCGCGGCCGACGTGGACGCCGCCATGGCCGCCGCGGCGGCGGCCTTCCCCGCCTGGCGCGACACCACGCCGGCCGTCCGGCAGCTGGCGCTGCTGAGGATCGCGGACGCCTTCGAGAGGCACGCGGACGAGCTGCTGGCCGTCGAGTGCGAGAACACCGGCAAGCCCCTGGAGCTGACCCGGCAGGAGGAGCTGCCGCCGATGCTGGACCAGATCCGCTTCTTCGCCGGCGCCGCGCGGATGCTGGAGGGCAAGTCGGCGGGGGAGTACATGGAGGGGATGACCTCGTTCGTCCGGCGGGAGCCGATCGGCGTCTGCGCGCAGGTCACCCCGTGGAACTACCCGGTGATGATGGCCGTGTGGAAGTTCGCCCCGGCGCTGGCCGCGGGCAACACGGTGGTGCTCAAGCCATCCGACACCACGCCCGCCTCGGCCGTCCTCGTCGCCGGGCTGCTGGGCGAGATCCTGCCGCCCGGGGTCTTCAACGTCGTCTGCGGCGACCGGGACACCGGTCGGCTGATGGTGGAGCACACCACCCCCGCCATGGCCTCGATCACCGGCTCGGTGCGGGCTGGCACGGAGGTGGCGGCGAGCGCCGCGAAGGACCTCAAGCGGGTCCATCTGGAGCTGGGCGGCAAGGCGCCCTGTGTGGTGTTCGAGGACGCCGACATCCCGGCGGCCGTCGAGGGCATCCGCGACGCGGGCTTCTTCAACGCCGGCCAGGACTGCACGGCGGCCACCCGCGTGCTGGTCCACGAGTCGGTGCACGACGACTTCGTGACCGCGCTCACCAAGGCGGCGGCCGAGGTGAGGACCGGTGACGTCACCGATCCGGACTGCTTCTACGGCCCGCTGAACAACCCGGTGCACCTGGCCAAGGTCGCCGCCTTCATCGACCGGCTCCCGGCCCACGCCACGGTCGCCACCGGCGGCCACCGGGTGGGCGACCAGGGGTACTTCTACGCCCCGACCGTGGTCACCGGCTGCCGCCAGGACGACGAGATCATCCAGGGCGAGGTCTTCGGACCGGTGATCACCGTCCAGAAGTTCACGGACGAGGCGCAGGCGGTGACGTACGCCAACGATGTGGAGTACGGCCTGGCGTCGTCGGTGTGGACGAAGGATCACGCGCGGGCGATGCGGATGTCGCGGGCTTTGGAGTTCGGCTGCGTGTGGATCAACACCCACATCCCGCTGGTCGCCGAGATGCCGCACGGCGGCTTCAAGAAGTCCGGCTACGGCAAGGACCTCTCGGCGTACGGGCTGGAGGACTACACGCGGATCAAGCACGTGATGACCGCGCTGTGAGCCATGCCCCCGGCCGGCGCCGCCGATTCGTCACCCGGTCGGCGGGGCCGCCCGAGAGGGTGGCTCAGGCTTCCGTCGTGGTCAGGAGCGCGCGGAGGGCCGAGACCCGGTTCGTGGTGATCGCCGTGACGCCCAGAGCCAGCAGCCGTCGCATCGTGCGGCGGCTGTCCGCCGTCCACGCGGCGATGTGGTAGCCGTCGGCCCGGGCGCGCTCGACCGTGTCGCGGGTGATGAGGCCGAAGCGGTAGTTGAGCCACCGGGGACGCACCTCGGCCAGCAGCGAGTCGCGGGGGCGGGCGGCGCGTTTCCACGTCAGGGCGATCTCCGCCGCCGCGTCGGCCGCCCGGACCGCGCGCAGCGCGGCGGCGTCCCCGCAGTAGTAGACGCGCCCCTCCGCGTCGGCCGCCCGGACCACGGGGAGCGTGGCGAGCGCCGTGGCCGAGCCGCGCTCCGGCAGGTCGATCAGCGTCCGGACCGGGGCCGTCACCGCCAGCGCCTCGGCCAGCGTCGGGACGCCGCCGCCCGTCAGCTCGGCGATCCGCCGGGCCGTCAGCCCGGCCACCGGCAGGTCGTGGCCCCACAGCCGCTTGAGCGTGGCGTCATGCACCACCACCGGCACGCCGTCGGCCGAGAGCCGGACGTCCAGCTCGATCGCGTCGGCCCCGGCCGCGATCGCGGACCGGAACGAGGCGAGGGTGTTCTCCCGGGCCCGGTACGGGTCGCCGCGGTGGGCGACCGCGATCACCCCGGCCACGCGGCGAGGTGGGCGTCGATCTCGGCGGCCAGCCGGGCCTTGGCCGGGGCCGCCATGAACGAGACCTCGACGGCGTTCTTCGCCAGCGCCGCGACTCCGGCCGCGTCCAGGCCGAGCAGGCGCGCGGCGACGGCGTACTCGGTGTTGAGGTCGGTGCTGAACATGGGCGGGTCGTCGCTGTTGATCGTCACCAGTACCCCGGCCTCGACCATCCGCCGTATCGGGTGCTCCTCCAGCGAGGGCACCGCGCCGGTGGCGACGTTGGAGGTGGGGCAGACCTCCAGCGGGATCCGGTGCTCGGCCAGGTACGCCAGCAGCTCCGGGTCCCGCACCGCGCTGGTGCCGTGCCCGATCCGCTCGGCGCGCAGCTCGGTCAGGGCGTCCCAGATCGTCCGCGGTCCCGTCGTCTCGCCGGCGTGCGGCACGCTGTGCAGCCCGGCCGCGATGGCCCGGTCGAACCAGGGCTTGAACTGCGGGCGGGGCCAGCCGATCTCGGGGCCGCCGAGCCCGAACGAGACCAGCCCCTCCGGCCGCAGGTCGCAGGCGAGCCGCGCGGTCTCCTCGGCCGCCGGGAGGCCCAGTTCGCCCGGGATGTCGAAGCACCAGCGCAGCACGACGCCCAAGTCCCGCTCCGCGCCGATCCGGGCGTCCTCGATGGCCTCCATGAAGGCGACGTCGGGGATGCCGCGCTGCACCGAGGAGTGCGGAGTGACGGTCAGCTCGGCGTAGCGAATGTTCTGACGGGCCATGTCCCGGGCGACCTCGTAGGTCAGCAGCCGTACGTCCTCGGCGTCCTGGATGAGCCCGACGACCGAGATGTAGACCTCGATGAAGTGGGCGAAATCCCGGAAGGTGAAGAACTCGGTCAGTGCCTCCGGGTCCTTGGGCACGGGGGAGTCGGGGTGCCGGGCGGCCAGCTCCGCGACGATGCGGGGCGAGGCGGATCCCACGTGGTGGACGTGCAGTTCGGCCTTGGGCAGGCCGGCGATGAAGGCGGTCAGGTCGGACAACGGGCCCTCCGGTGTCGGTGGCGTGCCCGATCATCGTAGGCGGGGGTCTCCGGCGGTGCTGCGGCCCGTAGGGTATGGCGGAGAGTGGGGAGGTCCTGTGGCCGCTGACCAGCCGTTCAACCCGTTCCGCCCGCCGGAGGAGAGCGCTCCGGCCCTCGCGCCCCAGCCGTTTCCGGGGCCCGGGCCCGGGTCAACGGTGCCGCCGCAGCCGTACGGACATCCCGCGTACCCCCACGCGCACCCGTCCCCGTGGCCGGCTCCCTCCCCGGCGCCGCCCCGCGACGGGCCGGGCACCTCGGCGCTGGTCCTCGGGGTCATCGCCGCCACGCTCTGCTGGACCTTCGTGCTGAGCGTCGTCACGCTGATCATCGGCGCCCTCGCGGTGATCTTCGGTGTCATCGGCGTCCGTCGGGCCCGCCGGGGCGCGGCCACCAACCGCGCGGTGGCGCTGGGCGGTCTGTGGACCGGGGTGGGCGCGACCGTCATCTCCGCGGTGCTCACGGTGCTGTTCTTCGTCTGGGTCCTCAGACCGGTCCCCGTCGTGTCGGCCGCCGGGGCGGACTACCTGGCCGGGGCCGGGGACGAGGTGGTCTTCGACGACGGTCTGGTGGTGGTGGCCGAGGAGCCGTGGGAGAACGCCGACGGCGGCTGGTCGGTGCGGATGCGCTTCGCCAACGAGGGCGACGAGGATGTCGAGCTGAACGGCTCCCGCCTGACCGCCGCCTACGACGGCGAGGCGGTCCCGGGGAACGGCGTGGTGCGGGAGCGGCCGGCCTCCGGCGCCCTGCGGCCGGGGGAGACGGCGATGGTCGGCTACCGGATCGAGTGGCCGGGCGAGCGCGTCGACGTCCTCGGCATCGACTTCGTGCCCGGTGACGACTACGAGACGGCGTACTGGGAGCTGGACCTGCCCGGCGGCCAGGCTTCCGGTGACGACGGGAGCGGGGAGGACGGCGGGGGCTCGGACGGCCTCGACGTGTGATGCTCCGTCATGTGTGGACAGCCGGGCGAAGTGGCGTAAGAATGCGCGGAGTCCGTCCTCCTACCTCGTGACCCGTCCGGTCCGGTCGTCGGGCCGGGGGTGCGAGGAGGACGCGGGATGAGTGGCAGTGGCCGGACGAGAACGGCGATGGAGTGGCTGGCGTCGGCGGCGCCGGACCCGGAGGCATGCCGGTGGGAGTGGGAGCGGCACCCGATGGGCGTGGCGCTCCTGCCGGCCGGGCGGTTATGGGACGTGCTGATCCTCGTCGGGGAGCTGGGGCATCCCACCTTCGACGTGCTGTCCCGGGTGATCGACCGGCCGGGGCCGGTGCTGGTGGACCACGGGAGCGCGCGCGTCGGCTTCTTCGTGCCGCCGGGCACGGCCGGGCGCTGGCTCGGGACCGGGGTGCGGGCGGCGGGGCGCGGAAGCTGGATCGTGGTGCCGCACCCGTCGCGCACTGTTTACGGGGTGGGCTGGCTGGTCCCGCCGGACGGCTCGGGAGTGCTCACCGACCCGGCCGTGCTGGAGATGTCCATGCACGAGGCCGCCGCCGTCATCGCGCGGTCGGACGACGGCTGAACGGAACGCGGCGCGGGCGGGCGCGCGACTGCCCCGGAGCAGTGGGGGAGAGCTCCGGGGCAGTCATCGGTCGCCGGCCGGACGGCCGCTCGCCCCGGGGGGTGTAGGGCGGGCGGATCCGGTCCGTTCAGGAGTACGGGAGTCTGGCTGCTCTCGCTTCCGCGTCGACCGTACGGCAGAACCGGGCGGCCCGGCGCGGCCCACCGCGGATCCGCATCACACCCCCGCACCTTCTCCATGGCTCACAGGCCCGTCAGGGCGGCCTCCAGGATGTCCAGCCCCTCCGTGAGCAGCTCCTCGCCGATGACCAGCGGCGGCAGGAAGCGCAGCACGTTGCCGTAGGTGCCGGTCGTCAGCACGATCAGGCCCGCGCGGTGGCAGGCGGCGGCGACGGACGCCGTGGACGCCGCGTCCGGCTCCTTGGTGCCGGGCCTCACCAGCTCGATCGCGAGCATCGCGCCGCGCCCGCGCACGTCGCCGATCAGCGGGTGCTTCTCGGCCAGCGCCAGCAGCCGGGGCTTCATGACCTCCTCGATGCGGCGGGCCCGCGCGGGCAGGTCGAGCTCGCGCATCGTCTCGATCGCGCCCAGGGCGGCGGCGCAGGCCACCGGGTTGCCGCCGTAGGTGCCGCCGAGACCGCCCGCGTGCGCGGCGTCCATGATCTCGGCGCGCCCGGTCACGGCGGCGAGCGGCAGGCCGCCGGCGATGCCCTTCGCGGTGGTGATCAGGTCGGGGACGATCCCCTCGTCCTCACACGCGAACCACTGGCCGGTGCGGCAGAAGCCGGTCTGGATCTCGTCGGCGACGAAGACGATGCCGTGCTCCCGGGCGAACTCGGCCAGGCGCGGCAGGAAGCCGCGCGCGGGCACGATGAACCCGCCCTCGCCCAGCAGTGGTTCGATCACGATCGCCGCCGTGTTCGCCGTGCCGATCTCCTTGGTGATCCGGTCGACGACCATGGCGGCGGCCTCCTCCGCGCAGGCGTCGGGGCCCGTCAGCCAGCGGAACGGATAGGCCATCGGGACCCGGTGGACCTCGGGGGCGAAGGGGCCGAAGCCGTGCTTGTAGGGCATGTTCTTCGCGGTCAGCGCCATGGTGAGGTTGGTCCGGCCGTGGTAGCCGTGCTCGAAGACCACCACCGCCTGCCGCTTGGTGTGGTAACGGGCGATCTTCACCGCGTTCTCGACGGCCTCGGCGCCGGAGTTGACCAGGATCGACTTCTTCGGATGGTCGCCGGGGGTGAGGCGGGCCAGTTCCTCACAGACCTCGACGTAGCCCTCGTAGGGCGTGACCATCGCGCAGGTGTGTGTGAAGAGCGCGAGCTGCTCGGTGGCCCGGCGGACCACGGCCTCGGCGCTGTTGCCCACGCTGGTGACGGCGATGCCGGAGCCGAAGTCGATGAGCGCGTTGCCGTCGACGTCCTCGACGATCCCGCCCCCGGCCCGCCGCGCGAAGACGGGCATCACCGACCCGACCCCGGAGGCGACGGTGGCCAGCTTGCGCGCCATCAGCTCCCGCGACGCCGGGCCGGGGATCCCGGTGACGAGCCGGCGTTCCTGGGGGAGGGTCGGGCCTCCGGAGCGTTCGGTCGTGGTGCTCATGAGGGCACTCCTCGTCGCGAAGGGGCTGATACGGTCACTCACCCGGCAGGCTAGGGCCGCGCCGCGCGGCCTGGCACGCGCCGCCACGGAGTGGTTCGCGCCCGTTTTTGTCCATGCTGGAGTGCGCGGCGCACGCTCTGGCGCCAGGCCGGGGGCTGGCGCCGGCCCTGGCCGCCGCACGCGGCGCCGACCGCCCGCACTCCCTTGGCAGCGCCCTTGTGACTCGCTGGGCGTGGCCACGACGATGCGGAGTGTGAAGAGCCAGCGAACCATTCGCGGGGCCCGTCGTGGCCCGTCGCTCGCCATGGCCTTTGGCCTGGCCGTCGTTCTCGCCCTCACCGCCCACGGGCCGGCGGGCGCGGACACCCCCCACACGTTCACCGCTGAGCAGCTCGCCGTGGCGAGCGAGGTCGTCCTCGCCGCCGATATCGGCGGCACCGCCTGGGCCGTCGACGAGACGGCCAACACCGTGCTCGTCCAGGCCGACTCCACGGTCACCGACGCCGAGCTCGACCGGATGGAACGGGAGGCGGGCACGCTCGCCGACGCCATCCGGGTCGAGCGCGTGCCCGGCACCCTCACCCCGTTGATCGCCGGCGGCGAGGGCATCCGCGCCTCGGCCGGCTGGAGCTGCTCGGTGGGCTTCAACGTCCTCTACGGCACCGCGCGCTACTTCGTGACTGCGGGCCACTGCACCGAGGGATATCCGACCTGGTCCGTCGAGACCACCGGGTCCTCCCTCGGCCCGACCGCCGACTCGTCCTTCCCGGGGAACGACTGGGGCGTCGTCTACTACGACAACCAGGGCTTCCCCGGCCCCGGCGACGTCTATCTGTGGAACGGCACCTTCCGCCGGATCACCGGGGCGGCCGACGCCTCCATCGGACTTCCGGTGGAACGCAGCGGCCGGACCACGGGCCTGCGAGGCGGCACGGTGACCGGGCTGAACTGGACGGTCGACTACGGCGGCGGCGACATCGTCTCCGGCCTGATCCAGACCAACGTCTGCGCCGAGCCCGGCGACAGCGGCGGTCCGCTCTTCTCCGGCAACACGGCCATCGGACTCACCTCGGGCGGCAGCGGCAACTGCTCCACGGGCGGGACCACGTACTACCAGCCGATCACGGAGGTGCTGAACTACTACGGCCTCACCCTCCCCTAGCGACCCGCCGGTCACGCGCCGGCGGCGGTCAGGCGGTCGGCCGGAGGCGGTCGGCCGCCCGCGCGTCCCCGGGCCGCGCGTCCCCGGTGGCCCGACCTGACGGCCTGCCGGGTGCGCCGCCCCGTGCCCGGCGCCTTCCGGCGTGCCGGCGTTGCCGGCGTTCCGGCGAGCGCAGGCGGGCCGGGGCCGGGCTGACGCGGGCGCGGTCGCGGGCGCCGTCGCGGTCGCGGTCGCGGTCGCGGTCAAAGGCATAGAGCTGATCCAGGTCCAGCAGCAGCGGCGGCACCCGTGCGCCGACACGGGGCCGCGCGTCCGCGCCGGCCCGGAGCACCAGCCCGTCGGGGATCCCGGCGGGTCTGGCGCGTGGCGCGGGAGGGCTCTCCAGCGTGGGCCGTCGGCCGCCCGTCGCGTGACGGACCGGCTGAGCAGTCGGCCCGGCGGCCCGGCCGCGCCCGCGCCGGCCCGCCGCGGACAGCACCGGGGGACCGGCGGCCCGGGGGACTCCGGCCCCGCCACGTCCGCCGCCCGCGCCCCGACGCCCACGTGCGCCGGCGACTCGTGCCCCTGGAACCCGACGTGCCGCACCAGGCCGTTGAGCAGCGCCTCGGTGGGACGCGCGTCTGCTGCGGCGGGGCGATCCGGACGGCCTCCGACCGCACGCCCACGGTGATGTCCCGTCCCACCTGGCTCCGCGGCATCTGTGGTCGGCGCTGAGCGGGCCCGGCGGGATCCAGCCGGATGCCGCCGGGCGTGGGGCGTGGGGCGTGGGAGCGTGTCCGCCCGAGCGGCCCCGCGGGCGTGCGCCCTGCACTAGATTTGAACGCCGAGGCTTCAGTCAGCCGATGGCCTGATCAGGGGGCTTGGCACCGAATGAGCACCAACGGCGCGCGGGACGCGCGGGAGACACGCGAAGGCGGCCAGGCCGTCACGCGGCCCACAACCATGCCGCCGGCTCCCCGGCAGCCTCCGGAGGCCGAGGGCCCGCCCCTCGTGCGCTGGCTGCACACGCCACGCCCGGCCGCCGGGCCCGGCGTGTGGCGGGCCGGCCACGTGCCGAAGCCGCCCGAGGATCCGGACCGGCTCAGCGACCGCGAGCTGCACGGCGGCGCGATCCTGGCGCTGCTGGCCGGCTGGCTGGTCTGGTCCCTCTACGCCAACGGCTATATCCGCATGGTCATCTGGCCCCTGGACTGGCTCGGCCTGAAGTCCTGGGGCGCCTCCACCGGCGGCATCAGCGTGCTCTACGTCTACGAGCTGCTGTTCGGCTGCCTGCTGGCCTACCTCTTCGGCCGCGTCGGCAACGGGCCCATGCTGTGGCGGCGCTGGCGGCCGGCCGTGCTGCGCGCGGTGTGCGGGCGCGCCGACATCGAGCCGATGAGCCGCCGCGCGGTCCTCCGGGCCACCGCCGCCCTGGTCGCCGCGTACGCCGCCTGGCGGCTCAGCTTCCGCGGCGTGTGGGAGTTCTGGCTGAGGCCGCTCTACGCCATCGTGCCCGACTCCTGGTGGGAGGACGGCGACACCACCGCGTACACCGTCACCTACAACCTCTACTACCTTCTCTACACCGCCGCGCTGCTCGCCCTCTTCGGCCGGCTCGGCGGCTGGCGGGCCATCGCCCGCCGCTACCCGCTCGCCCCGCCCCACCGCCGCGGCGCGTCCGCGGCGCCGCAGCGGCGCGCCGAGCTGGCCCGGCTCACCGACTTCACCGAGCTGCGCGCGGCCGGCGCCGACGGCGCCGCGGACCGGCTGGCCGACGAGGTGCGCAGCGGGCGCATGGGCGACCTCGACTACGCCCGGATAACGCACGCCTGGCAGTCGGTCAGGGCCCGGCCCACCGCGCTGCCCGCGTTCACCGACGCCGTCCGCGCCCACGGCGCCGCCGCGTTCGTCCACCCGTCCGGCGACCGCGACCTGCCGGTCCGCGCCGCCCAGCACGACCTGCTCACCCGTCAGGTCCGCATTGGCCAGGGCGTGGACGAGGAGCGGAACCCGTACGAGTACCGGGGCGAGGACGTCGCCCTCGACCCCGCCGTGCTCGGCACCTCGCTGCTCACCGTCGGACCGCCCGGCTCCGGCAAGACCGGTCGCGTCATCCGGCCCGTGACCGAGGCGATGTGCCTGCACGCGCTGACCGGCCAGGCGGCCGTCGTCGCCGTCGGCACCGCCAGCAGCGCCCTGGGCCCGGACCACGCCTTCGACATCATCGTCCGCGTCGGCGACCCGGCCGGCACCCATCAACTCGACCTCTACGGCGGCGCCACCGACACCGACGAGGCCGCCACACTGGTGGCCGAGGCGCTGGTCGGCGGCTCGCGCACGGACCCGCGCGAGGCCGCGGCCGTCCTCGTCCAGCTCATCGGTCCCTACCAGGCGGCGTACGGCCGGCTGCCCGGCGTTCCCGAGCTGCGCGCCATGCTCGACGGCGCGCCCGCTCTGCTGGCCACCCTGCGCGAGGACCTGAGTCTGGCGGGCGCCATCGGCCAGGAACGCGAGCTGGACGCCAGGGCACGGCAGGCCCAGCGTCCCGACGACCTCGGCCCGCACCTGGCCGACCGCCTCGCCCTGCTGGACCGCGCCGGGTTCTCGCACACCGCCCGGCCGTTCTCGCTCAACTCCCTGGTCCACCCGCTGCGGGTGCGTGTCGACCTGCCCGCCACCGGGCACGCCGAGGCCGGCCGGATCATCACCCGGCTGCTGCTGGCCCAGTTCACCGCGGCGGTCACCGCGCGTCCGGACCGTTCCCTCTTCGCCTGCCTGGTGCTGGACGACGCCACCGCCGCCATCACCCCCGGCACGGTGCGCGGGCTGACGCACCTGCGCCCGGCCAACGCGGGGGCCGTGCTGTCGCTGCGCACCCTGGACGACGTTCCGGCCGAGCTGCGGGCCGGGCTGCTGGGCGCGGTCGGCTGCCGGATGGCCTTCTCCGGCATCACCACGTGGGACGCCGAGCACTTCGCACGGGCGTGGGGCACGGAGTGGCGGGAGGATCAGGACATCACCCGCACTCCTGACCGAAGTGGTGGTGTGATGAAGCGCACAGTGCGCGGAATCCGGAAGCTGTTCACCGGGCGCGACACGACCACCGAGTCCGTCACCGTGCGCCGGGTCGAACGGGAGCGCTGGTCGGCGTCCGAGCTGGCCCACCGTGTGCCGCCGCGGCACGCGGTGCTCTCCCTCACCAGCGTCTCCGGCGAGCCGGGACCGCCGGTCCTGGTGCGGCTCGGCTGAGGCCGGGACGCGACGACATGGCCGAGACGCACCGCATATGCCACGGGCGCCATCGGCCGCGTGACACCTCCGCTGTACCGTGAGGGGACGTGTCGTTCCGGCTCTTCCAAGGTGACTCATGCAGCCGACTCTCGCGACGCTCGTCCAGCACACAACGCTGAAGCTCGGCGTTCTCGCGGGCGAGGACCGGCTCGACGCCGAGGTGCGCTGGGCGCACGCGAGCGAGCTGGCCGATCCCGTGCCCTGGCTGGACGGCGGTGAGCTGCTGCTGGTCACCGGCCTCCAGCTGCCCGTGCACGACGAGGCGGAGATGCGCGCGTACGTCGCCCGTCTGGCCGCCGCCGGGGTCGTGGGGCTCGGATTCGGCGTCGGGGTGAACCATCCGGAGGTCCCGCCCGCGCTGCTGACCGCCGTCCGCGAGGCCGGGCTGCCGCTGCTCGAGGTGCCGCGCCGTACGCCGTTCATGGCCATCAGCAAGGCGGTCTCGGCCGCGATAGCCGCCGAGCAGTACCGCGCGGTCACGGCCGGGTTCGCGGCCCAGCGGGAGCTGACCTCGGCCGCGCTCTCCGCGGGCGGGCACGACGCCCTGCTGGAGCGGCTGGCGGTCCAGGTGGGCGGGTGGGCCGCGCTGTACGACCTGTCCGGTTCCGTCACCGCCGCCGCCCCCTGCTGGGCCGGACGGCGGGCCGCGAAGCTCGCCGCCGAGGTGCGGCGGCTGGCGGACCGGCCGGCGCCCTCCAGCGCCGTCTGCGCCACCGCCCCCGAGGACGACCGGGTCGAGCTCCAGTCGGTGGGCACCGGCACCCTGCCCCGGGCCGTGCTGGCCATCGGCACGGACGCGGCGCTCGGTACGGCGGAGCGGTACGCCGTGCAGTCCGCCGTCGCCGTCCTCACCCTGCTCACGGAGCGCTCCGGCGCGTACCGGGCGGCGGAGGCCAGGCTCGGCGGCGCGGTGCTGCGGATGCTGGTCAGCGGCGAGCCGGACCACGCCAGGGCCGTGGCCGGCCAGCTCTACGGCGGGCTGCTGGACGCGCCGCTGCGGGTGCTGGTCGCGGCGCCGGGCGGGGACGCCAAGGCGATGGAGACGCTGTCCACGACGGTGGAGGCGGCGGCGGCCCGCGCCGGGGAGTCGGTGCTGACGGCGGTGGACGGCGACGGGCTGGTGCTGGTCGCGGCCGACGGCGGCGCGGCGGTGGCGGCCTGCCTCGCCTACGCGCGGGAGGAGCCGCGCTCCCGGACCGAGGGTGGCCTCGCCCTGGGCATGTCCGCGACGACCGGCCTGTCCTCGGCCGACCGGGCGTACCAGCGGGCCAGGGAGGCCGCGCTGGTGGCGCGCAGGCGCGGGCGGACGCTGGTGGAGAGCGACGACGTGGGAGCCGGGTCGATGGTCACGCTGCTGGCGGACGACGCGGTGCGGGCCTTCGCGGACGGCATGCTGCGCGCGCTGCGCGAGCACGACGAACACGGCCGGGGCGACCTGGTCGCGTCCCTGCGCGCCTGGCTCGCCCGCCACGGCCAGTGGGACGCGGCGGCGGCCGACCTCGGAGTCCACCGCCACACGCTGCGCTACCGGATGCGGCGGGTGGAGGAGATCCTGGACCGCTCACTGGACGACCCGGACGTCCGGATGGAGCTGTGGCTGTCCCTGAAGGCGACCACCCCCGACCGCCCCGAATAGCCCCGCCCTTCGTCGGCCCGCGTGGTGCCGGGCGTGGCGGTGGTGCCGGGCGTGCGGGCCTGTCGGGCGTGCCGGGCCTGGGGCCGGCCCCCTCCCACCGGGGAAAGACCCGCCCACCCTCCCCGTGGGGGGCGGGTGGGCGGGGCGGAGTCAGGGGTCAGGCGCAGTACTGGGACTGTTTGCCGATGATCCGGTACACGCAGTCCGCGTATGCCAGCAGCGTCAGCACCGCCTCGCGGTTGCGGGCGGTCTCCCTGTCGATCACGCTGCCCGGTGGGTAGAAGCCGCCGCCCGAGCTGGAGACCGGGTACATCTCGAATGTGTACGAGAAGATCTTCTGACTGCCCCACATCCAGTCGCCGATCGAGCCGTCCGTGATGTACAGGTCGCTCGCCTGCTGCGGCGTGTACCCGTTCGTGTTCGCCATGGCCGTCCCCAGCGTCCGGAACGTGCTCGCGTCGTCCGCCGTCAGGCCGGTCGCGGTGTCCGCGTAGGTGTAGCCGTACGGCCACAGCACCAGCTCACCGTACGTGTGCCAGTCGATGTGCGCCGTGATCTGCTGCTCGCCGCCGATCACCCGGCCGCGCACGAAGTTGGCCACCACGCGCGTCTCCGGCGCCGATTCCGCCGCGGTGCCGCGGTAGGTGTCGCTGCTCGGCGAGCCGGAGGAGCCGCCGCAGCAGCCCCAGCGGTAGGCCCAGTTCCGGTTGAGGTCGGTGCCGATGTACGCGGAGCCGGTGTTGGGCTGCCGGTTCTTGCGCCAGTTCCGGAAGGCGCCGGACTCCTGGTCGTACACCTTGCCGTCCGGGTTCACCGAGGGGATGATCCAGATCTCCCGCGCGTTGACCAGTGAGGTGACCTCCGGATCGACGCCGTACTGGGTGGTCAGCTCCTCCAGCGTGTACAGCGCCATCTCGACGGTGAGGTGCTCGCGCGCGTGCTGGTTGGAGGTGAAGAGCACCTCGGGCTCGTTCTCGTCCACCGTCACGTTGTCGCTGATCTTCACGGCGACGATGTCGCGGCCCTGGTAGGTGCGGCCGATGACCTGGCTGGTGACCAGTCCCGGGTACTGCGAGCGCGCGGTGGAGACGGCGCTGAGCGTCTGGGCGTACGTGTGGTAGTCCGAGGGGGCCATGGCCCCCACGCCGCCGCGCTCGGCGGGGGCGGACAGCGCGGTGAGGTCGTAGCCCTGGGCGCGCAGGCGCCGGGCGTCCGCCTGGTCCGCGGTGATCACCACGGAGTCGGCGCGGACCTCGTCGATGGCGGTGCCGGTACGGGCCAGGACGGTTCTCTCATCCGCTGTCGAGACCCCGGTGACCTCGTACCGCGTCACGGAGGGGGCGGACGGGGGCGCGGCGGTGGCCTGGGTGTTCAGGGTCAGACCCAGGGCCAGGGTGAGAGTGGCGGCCACGGCGGCGGTAAGCCGTTTGCGGCCTCGGCGTATGCGCATCGCATCTCCTGGGGTGTCCAGTGCGACGGGTGGGGGTGAGCGAACATGCTCGCGAATATGGCATGCCCCGGTCAACACCGCCTCACCGGCCGACCCCGCCGGCCCGACCCCGCCGGAACGGCGCGCCGGGCCGGCCGACTCCGACAGGCCGGACAAGAACCCGCCCGGCCCCGACCGCCTACGGTGGAAGCGGGAAACGACATCTCTGGAAGGCGGCACCGCGATGACCCCAGCGACATCCCACCCGTTCTGGCTGGCCGGCCGGGCGGCGACCGGCGAGCGCGCCCTTGAGGTCACCTCGCCCTGGGGCGGCGGCACCGTCGGCACGGCCGGCGTGCCCACCCCCGCGCAGATCGAGGAGGCGGTCGCCGCGGCGGTGGCCGTGACCGACGAGTTCGCCGCCACCCCGGCGCACGCGCGGGCCGCGGCCCTCGACCACGTGGTGCGGCGCCTCGGGGAGCGCGCCGAGGAGATCGCCCGGCTGATCAGCGCGGAGAACGGAAAGCCCGTCAAATGGGCGCGCCTGGAGGTGTCCCGCTGCGTCTCCGTCTTCCGCTGGGCCGCCGACGAGGCCCGCCGCTTCAACAGCGGCTTGGCCCAGCGCCTGGACGCCGACGCGGGCGGCACCGGCCGGCTGGCGCTCACCCGCCGGTTCCCGTACGGCCCGGTGCTCGGCATCGCGCCGTTCAACTTCCCGCTCAACCTGTGCGCCCACAAGGTCGCCCCCGCCCTCGCGGCCGGCGTCCCGATCCTGCTCAAGCCCGCCCCGGCGACCCCGCTGAGCGCGCTGCTGCTCGGCGAGCTGCTGGCCGAGACCGATCTGCCCGCCGGTTCCTGGAGCGTGCTCCCGGTGCCCAACGACGCCATGCCGGCGCTGGTCCAGGACCCCCGGCTGCCGGTCATCTCGTTCACCGGCTCCGTCCCGGTCGGCTGGTCGATCCGCGAGGCGGTACCGCGCAAGCGCGTCACGCTGGAGCTCGGCGGCAACGGCGCGGCCGTCGTGCTGGCCGACTACGCCTCCGACGCCGACCTCGACCGGGCGGCGGGGCGCATCGCCACCTTCTCCAACTACCAGGGCGGCCAGTCCTGTATCTCCGTGCAGCGCGTCATCGCCGACGCGGCCGTCCACGACCGGCTGCTGCCCCGGATCGTCGCCGCCGTCGAGGCGCTCGTCACCGGCGACCCGTCCGACGACGCCACCGACGTCGGACCGCTGATCAGCGAGGACGCGGCGCGGCGCGTCGAATCCTGGGTGAACGAGGCGACGGCGGCCGGCGCCAAGGTGCTCACCGGCGGCACCCGGGACGGCGCGAGCTTCGCCCCGACGGTGCTGGAGGGCGTCCCGGCCGACGCGAAAGTCTCCTGCGACGAGGTCTTCGGACCGGTCCTGACGGTGACCAGGGTGGACGGCGAGGAGGCCGCGTTCGCCGCGGCCAACGACTCGGTCTTCGGTCTCCAGGCGGGCGTCTTCACGCACGACCTGCGGGCCGCCTTCCGCGCCCACCGGGCCCTGGAGGTCGGCGGCGTGGTGATCGGCGATGTCCCGACGTACCGGGCCGACCACATGCCGTACGGCGGCGTCAAGGACTCCGGCGTCGGGCGCGAGGGCGTGCGCTTCGCCATGGAGGACTACACCTACGAGCGCGTCATGGTGCTGACCGGGCTCGAACTCTGAGCGACCCGGCCGGCGAGGACGGCGCGGCGGATGCGGTATTCCGTCCGGCGCCGTCCCGTCGGCGTCCATACGCGACTCTCTGTGTCCGGGTATGTATCAAAGTGCTTCCGGTTCCGGTTGCCCGCTGCCGAGAATGGGTACATACGCGCCAGTAGTTCTCATCCGGGCGAGGTGAGCGACATGACCGTCTCCGAACGTGACGCCCGCCGGGTCGCCGAGGCCGCCAGGGACCAGGACTGGCACCGGCCGAGCTTCGCCAAGGAGCTCTTCCTCGGTCGCTTCCGGCTCGATCTGATCCATCCCCGGTCAGTCCCCGACGAGGACGCCGCCCGGGTGGGGGAACGATTCCTGGCCCGGCTCCGCGCGTTCTGCGTCACCGCCGTCGACGGCGCCGCCATCGAGCGGAAGGCCCGGGTCCCCGACGCGGTGGTCACCGGCCTGCGCGAGCTGGGCGCGTTCGGCATGAAGATCGCCCCCGAGTACGGCGGCCTCGGCCTGAGCCACGTCTACTACCACCGCGCCCTGGCGCTCGTCGCCTCCGCCAGTCCGGCGGTCGCCGCGATGCTCTCCGCCCACCAGTCCATCGGCGTCCCCCAGCCGGTGAAGCTGTTCGGCACCGACCACCAGAAGCGGACGTTCCTGCCGCGCTGCGCCGCCGGGGCGATCTCCGCGTTCTTGCTCACCGAGCCCGACGTCGGCTCCGACCCGGCCCGCCTGGCCACCACCGCCGTCCCCGACGGCGACGACTATGTGCTGGAGGGCGTGAAGCTCTGGACGACCAATGGCGTGATCGCCGAGCTGCTGGTCGTCATGGCCGACGTGCCGGGCCGCGGCGTCACCGCCTTCGTCGTCGAGGCCGACTCCCCGGGCATCACGGTCGAGCACCGCAACGCCTTCATGGGCCTGCGCGGCATCGAGAACGGCGTCACCCGCCTCCATCAGGTCCGTGTCCCCGCCGCGCACCGGATCGGCGCCGAGGGCGCCGGGCTGAAGATCGCCCTGACCACCCTCAACACCGGCCGTCTGTCCCTTCCCGCGATGTGCGTCGGGGCCGGCAAGTGGTCGCTGCGGATCGCCCGCGAGTGGTCCGAGACGCGCGTCCAGTGGGGCAAGCCCATCGCCGAGCACGAGGCGATCGGCGCCAAGCTCTCGTTCATCGCGGCCACCACGTTCGCCCTCGAAGCGGTGCTGGAGCTCTCCGGCGAGCTGGCCGACGAGGGCCGCCACGACATCCGGATCGAGGCCGCCCTCGCCAAGCTCTACGCCAGCGAGATGGCCTGGCGGATCGCCGACGACCTGGTGCAGATCCGCGGCGGCCGGGGCTTCGAGACCGCCGACTCCCTGGCGGCCCGGGGCGAGCGGGGTGTCCCCGCCGAGCAGCTCCTGCGCGACCTGCGGATCAACCGGGTCTTCGAGGGCTCGACGGAGATCATGCACCTGCTGATCGCCCGTGAGGCCGTCGACACCCATCTGAAGGTCGCCGGGGACCTCATCGACCCGGACGCCAGCTTCACCAGGAAGCGGAAGGCCGTCACCGCGGCTGGCGCGTTCTACCTCCGCTGGCTGCCGTCCCTCGCCACCGGGCGCGGCCATCTCCCGCTGGCCTACGGCGACTTCCACATCTCCCGGCACCCCGATCTCTCCGCCCACCTGCGCTGGGTCGAGCGCGCCTGCCGCCGGCTGGCCCGCGCCACCTTCTACGGGATGTCCCGCTGGCAGGGGCGGCTGGAGACCAGGCAGGTCTTCCTCGGCCGCGTCGTGGACATCGCCGCCGAGCTCTTCGCCATGGCCGCCGCCTGCGTCCACGCCGAGCGCCTGCGCGGCGGGTCGGAGCGCGGCCACGAGGCGTACGAGCTGGCGGACGCCTTCTGCGGCCAGGCCAGGCTGCGCGTGGACGACCTCTTCCACCACCTGTGGCGCAACACGGACGACGCCGACCGCCGGGTCGTCCGGGCCCTGCTGGACGGACGGCACACCTGGCTGGAGGAGGGCGTTCTCGACGCCTCCTCGGAAGGTCCCTGGATCGCCGAAAGCCTCCCCGGAGCCTCCCCGAAGAAGAACGTCCACCGCACGATCCGCTGACCGGTGGCCAAGGGGCCGCGCCGACGGGTCATGATGGGGGGATGACCGAAAGCCCCCTCTGTCTCGCCGACCCGCACCTGCGCTATCCGGCCCAGCCGCCGCCCGACGGGCCGAGGGAGGTGGTGATCCTCGGCTCGACCGGGTCGATCGGCACCCAGGCCGTCGACGTGGTCCTGCGCAATCCGGGGCTGTTCACCGTGACCGGGCTCTCCGCGGGCGGCGGGCGGGTCGATCTGCTGGCCGAGCAGGCGCACCGGCTCGGGGCGCGGACCGTGGCCGTCGCCCGGCCGGACCGGGCCGCCGCGCTGCGCGAGGCGCTGCGGGAGCGGTGCGGGGCCGGTGAGCCGCTGCCCGAGATCCTGGCCGGCCCCGACGCCGCCGCCGGGCTGGCGGCGAGCCCGTGCCACACCGTGCTCAACGGGATCACCGGCTCGATCGGCCTCGCCCCGACCCTGGCCGCCCTGGAGGCCGGCCGGGTGCTCGCACTGGCGAACAAGGAATCCCTGATCGTGGGCGGCCCGCTGGTCACCGGGCTCGCCAAGCCGGGCCAGATCATCCCGGTCGACTCCGAGCACTCCGCGCTCTTCCAGGCGCTCCTGGGCGGCACCCGCGCCGAGGTCGCCCGGCTGATCGTCACGGCGAGCGGCGGCCCGTTCCGGGGCAGGACCCGCGCCGAGCTGGCGGGCGTCACGCCCCGCGACGCGCTGGCCCACCCGACCTGGGACATGGGCCCGGTGATCACGATCAACTCCGCGACCCTGGTCAACAAGGGCCTGGAGGTCATCGAGGCGCACCTGCTGTACGGGATCCCGTTCGACCGCATCGAGGTCGTCGTCCACCCCCAGTCCTATGTGCACTCGATGGTCGAGTTCACCGACGGCTCGACCCTCGCCCAGGCGAGCCCGCCCGACATGCGCATGCCGATCGCGCTCGGCCTCGGCTGGCCGGAGCGGGTGCCCGCCGCGGCGGCGCCCGTGGACTGGTCGCGCGCGCACACGTGGGAATTCCTCCCGCTGGACACCGATGCCTTCCCCTCGGTGCCGCTCGCCCGGAAGGTGGGTAGCCTCGGCGGTACCGCGCCCGCGGTGTTCAACGCGGCCAACGAGGAGTGCGTGGACGCCTTCCTCGCCGGGCTGCTGCCGTTCACCGGGATCGTGGACACCGTCGCCCAGGTCGTCGAGGAGCGGGGCACCGCCCGCTCCGGAACCTCTCTGACCCTCTCGGACGTCCTGGAAGCGGAGGCCGGGGCGCGCAGGCGCGCCCGGGAGCTGGCCGGGACGGCCGGCGGAGCGAACCAGGAGATGACCGCATGACCGCCCTGATGTTCATCCTCGGCATACTCGTCTTCGCTCTCGGGCTCCTGTTCTCCATCGCCTGGCACGAGCTCGGACACTTCACGACCGCCCGCATGTTCGGCGTCCGTGTGCCGCAGTTCATGGTCGGCTTCGGCCCCACCGTCTGGTCGCGGAAGCGCGGCGAGACGGAGTTCGGCGTCAAGGCGGTGCCGCTCGGCGGCTACATCCGCATGATCGGGATGTTCCCGCCCGGCGACGACGGCAAGATCCGCAAGCGCTCCACCTCGCCGTTCCGCGGCCTGATCGAGGACGCCCGCGCCGCCGCCTACGAGGAGCTGCGGCCCGGGGACGAGAAGCGCCTGTTCTACACGCGCAAGCCGTGGCAGCGGATCATCGTCATGTTCGCCGGCCCCTTCCAGAACCTCATCCTCGCCGTGCTGATCTTCTTCGGCGTGCTGATGGGCTTCGGCATCAGCACCCAGACCACCACCGTCGCCACCGTCTCCGAGTGCGTCATCGCCCAGGACGAGGAGCCGCGCGACTGCCGGGACGGCGACACCCCCGCCCCCGCCGCGGCGGCCGGCCTGCTCCCGGGCGACACCATCGTGGCCTTCGGCGGTGAGCCGATCGACGAGTGGAGCACCCTCCAAAAGCGCATCCGCGAGACCACCGGCGAGGCCGTGATCACCGTCGAGCGCGAGGGCCGCACGCTGGACCTGCGCGCCGACCTCATCGAGAACCAGGTGGCCAAGACCGACGGCGACGGCGGCTATGTCGAGGGCGAGTACGTCACCGCCGGCTTCCTCGGCTTCTCGCCGGCCAGCGGCGTCGTCAAGCAGGACTTCCCGGAGGCCGTCGCCCGAATGGGTGACATCATGGCCGGCGGCGTCGAGGCGCTGGTGAACATCCCGTCCGAGATCCCCGGTCTGTGGGACGCCGCCCTCGGCAACGGCGAGCGCGAGCAGGACTCCCCGATGGGCGTGGTGGGCGCGGCCCGCGTCGGCGGCGAGATCTTCACCCTCGACATCCCGGCCAGCCAGCAGCTCGCCACCGCGCTCTTCCTGGTCGCGGGCTTCAACCTCTCGCTCTTCCTCTTCAACATGCTGCCGCTGCTCCCGCTGGACGGCGGGCACATCGCGGGCGCGGTCTGGGAGTCCCTCCGGCGCACCTACGCCAAGGTCACCAGGCGGCCCGACCCGGGCCCCTTCGACGTGGCCCAGCTCATGCCGGTGGCCTACGTCGTCGCCAGCGTCTTCGTCTGTTTCACTCTGTTGGTCCTCGCGGCGGACATTGTCAACCCGGTACGGCTGACGGGTTGAGGTGCCGTAGGCTCGGCCTGGGAAGCCCGCCCATTCCGGGCCCATGATCAGCACCGTGGGGTTGCACGCAGTCATGACAGCCATCTCGCTGGGAATTCCGTCCGTACCGGTCAAGCTGGCCGAGCGCCGAGCCAGCCGCCGGATCCAGGTCGGGTCCGTGCCCGTGGGCGGCGACGCCCCCGTCTCCGTGCAGTCGATGACGACCACCCGCACCTCGGACATCGGGGCCACGCTCCAGCAGATCGCGGAGCTGACCGCCTCCGGCTGTCAGATCGTGCGGGTGGCCGTCCCGACGCAGGACGACGCCGACGCGCTGCCGGTGATCGCGCGCAAGTCGCAGATCCCGGTCATCGCGGACATCCATTTCCAGCCGAAGTACGTTTTCGCGGCGATCGACGCCGGCTGCGCGGCTGTCCGCGTCAACCCGGGGAACATCAAGCAGTTCGACGACAAGGTCAAGGAGATCGCCGACGCGGCGGGCCGGGCGGGCACCCCGATCCGCATCGGCGTCAACGCCGGCTCCCTCGACAAGCGGCTGCTCGTCAAGTACGGCAAGGCCACCCCCGAGGCGCTGGTCGAGTCGGCGCTGTGGGAGTGCTCCCTGTTCGAGGAGCACGGTTTCCGCGACATCAAGATCTCGGTGAAGCACAACGACCCGGTCGTCATGGTCAACGCCTACCGCCTGCTGGCCGCCCGTTGCGACTACCCGCTGCACCTCGGCGTCACCGAGGCCGGCCCGGCCTTCCAGGGCACCATCAAGTCGGCCGTCGCCTTCGGCGCCCTGCTCAGCGAGGGCATCGGCGACACGATCCGGGTCTCGCTCTCCGCCCCGCCGGTGGAGGAGGTCAAGGTCGGCAACCAGATCCTGGAGTCCCTCGGCCTGCGCGAGCGCGGCCTGGAGATCGTCTCCTGCCCCTCCTGCGGCCGGGCCCAGGTCGACGTCTACAAGCTGGCCGAAGAGGTCACCGCCGGGCTCACCGGCATGGACGTGCCGCTGCGCGTCGCCGTGATGGGCTGCGTCGTCAACGGCCCGGGGGAGGCCCGCGAGGCCGACCTCGGCGTCGCCTCCGGCAACGGCAAGGGTCAGATCTTCGTCAAGGGCGAGGTCATCAAGACCGTCCCCGAGTCGAAGATCGTGGAGACCCTGATCGAGGAGGCCATGAAGCTGGCCGAGGGCATGGAGAAGGACGGCGTCGCCTCGGGCCGGCCCGAGGTCTCCGTGGGCTGAGCGGCCGGGCACGGTATCGTGCGGACACCCGTTCCGTACGTCCCCGATCGCAAGGTCTTGTGCCGTGCTGACCACGTCCACCACCCGGGTGCTCGGTCCCGCCGATCTCCGTGACGCCCTCGCCCTGCTCGGCGAGGACCCCGTGGCCAACGCCTTCGTCACCGCCCGGGTCCTCGCGTCCGGGCTCAGGCCCCCCTATCTGGGCGGCGAGATGTGGGGCTACTACCGCCGGGGACGCCTGACCTCGCTCGCCTACGCCGGGGCCAACCTGGTGCCGGTGCGCGCCGGACCCGCCGCCGTCCGCGCGTTCGCCGACCGCGCGCTGCGCGAGGGCCGCCGCTGCTCCTCCCTGGTCGGCCCCGCCGAGTCGACCGCCCGGCTCTGGGCCCATCTGGAGCCGCGCTGGGGCCCGGCCCGTCAGCTCCGCCCCTGCCAGCCGCTGCTGGCCACCCGCGCGATGCCGCCCGGCGTCACCCCCGACCCCCGGGTGCGCCGGGTCCGCAAGGACGAGATGGACCTGGTGCTGCCCGCGTCCGTCGCGATGTTCACCGAAGAGGTCGGCATCTCGCCCCTCGACGCCGAGGACGGCGGGTTGACGTACCAGGCGCGGGTCGCCGAGACCGTCGGCACCGGCCGCTGCTTCGCCCGCGTGGAGGACGGCCGGGTCGTCTTCAAGGCCGAGATCGGCGCGGTCACCCCGGACGCCTGCCAGCTCCAGGGCGTCTGGACCGCCCCGGACCTTCGCGGCCGGGGCCTGGCCACCGCGGGCCTGGCCACCGTCCTCAGGCACGCCCTGGCCGAGGCCGCGCCCGTCGTCAGTCTCTACGTCAACGACTTCAACGCGCCGGCCCTCACCGTCTACCGGCGCCTCGGCTTCACCAGGGTCGGGACCCTGATGAGCGTCCTCTTCTGATGCGCGGGTGATCATTCGCGGCACCGGGCGCGACTTCACCCGCCCGGCGCGTTAGCCTCCCGGCATGACACCATCCGCCGGCGGAGCCGCCCCGGACGCACGGGACATCGTCATCGCCCCTCTCGACCTCGCGACCTGGGTGGACGAGGCGCTGGCCGTGCAGGCGCAGGCATTCGGACTCGGTCCCGAGGAGGTCGCGGTCCGCCGCCACATCGTGCTGCGGCACCTCGCCAGTCCGGGGGCCCGCGCCCTCGGCGCCACCGACGGCACCGGACGGCTGGTGGGCTTCGTCTACGGCATGCCCAACGACCGCGCGCAGTGGTGGTCCACGGTCGTGGAGCCCTATCTGCGCCGCGCCGGGAACGAGTCCTGGCTGGACGACTCGTTCACCGTCACCGAGCTCCACGTGCTCCCGGCCTACCAGCACCGCGGCATAGGGCGCCGGCTCATCACCACCCTCGCCGACGGCGCCACCGAGCCTCGCTCGATCCTGTCGGCCATCGACACGGAGAGCCCCGCCCGCGCCCTGTACCGCAAGCTCGGCTACCAGGACCTGGCCCGCCGGGTCCTCTTCCCTTCCGCGCCGTCCCCGTACGCCGTGATGGGAGCGCCGCTGCCGCTGCGCCGCTGACCGCGCCGAGGGCTGGTCGTTCACGCGGGCTGGTCGTTCACGCGGGCTGGTCGTTCACGCGGGCTGGCCGTTCAGGTGGTCAGGTCGTGCAGGTGGTCAGGTCGTGCACGGGATCAGAGCCAGGAGGCGAACTCCAGCAGCGCCTCGCCGTCCTCGCGGCGGCCCGCGGCCAGGTCCTGCACGCCCGACGCCACGGCCCGGAACAGGGACCAGGCGCGCAGCCGCTCCGGGTCGACGTCCACCGATTCGGCCAGGCGCGTCACCCGCCGCCGGGTGAGCGCCGCCGCGCCGGGCGAGGCCACCAGGTCGTGCAGCCGGTCCGGGACCAGCCGCGCCAGGTCGTACGCCCGCTCGCCCACCAGCGGCTCCGGCCCCACCGCGAGCCACGGCGACCGCTCGGCGTCGGACGCCAGCACCGCGCCCTGCCGGAAGTCGCCGTGCAGGAGGAGCTCCTCCCTGGTGCCGGCCAGCAGCTCCGTCCGCAGCCGCAGCGCCTCCCCGGTCAGCGCGCGGGCCTCCGCCGGGCCGCCGGTCCGCAGCTTCGCCGCCCGCTCTCCGGTCCGCTCCGCGACCGAGGGGAACGGATGCCCCGCGCCCGGCTCCACCCACAGCCGCCGCACCGCCGAGACCGCCTCCAGCATCGCCTTGGCGTCCGGCAGCGCCCGCAGCGACGTCTCGCCGTGCACGCGCTCCAGCAGCAGCGCGCCGTCCTCCGGCGCCGCGCGCAGCAGCCGCACCGCGCCGTGGCCGTCCCAGTGGCGCAGCGCCGCCTCCTCCAGGGCGGCCGGCGCGGTGGGCGCGCAGATCTTCAGCGCCGCCGGGGCGCCGTCGGCGCGGCGCACCAGCACGGTCATGCTGGTCCTGCCACCGGGCGCGGCGACCCGTTCGGCGGTCAGCTCCCAGCGGCGCAACAGCCCGCCGACGAGGGCGGGCAGCGCGGCCAGCCAGCCGGCGGCTTCGGGCGGCTGCGCCCGGGTCAGCCGCCCGGGGGCCTCCAGGCTGATGGCGGAGGTCATTCGTCCGTGCCGCCTTCCTCCGCCCGGCCGCCACCGCCGGGGGCGTACTCGGCGAGCCCCGGGAACGGGTCAGGGAGCGCGCCGCGCCAGCGGGCCGCCCGGACCACCGTGTCGCGCATCGCCGCCGCGGCGTCGCGCCGCCGCTCGCCCCGCGCGGCCAGGACCAGGTCGGCGTAGGCGCCGGCCAGCCGCGTCTCCAGCTCGGCGGCCAGCTCCGCGGCGCCCGCGCTGTCCCCGACCTCGAACGGCAGCGCGTACGCCACATCGGCGGCCACCGGGGTGCCGCCCAGATCCCGCACGGTCCGGTGCAGCAGGTCGCGCCGCGCGCGGTGCGCGTCGTACGCCTCGGTGGCCTCGCCGCCGCGCTCGTCGCCGATCCGGGCTCCGACCACCCCGTAGCCGTAGACCGCGGCGTGCTCGGCGGCCAGCGCGGCCTGGGCGGCGTCCAGCTCTCCGGTGCTCTCCGTCATGGGCGCGCCTCGCTCAGCAGATAGGACTGGGCCGCTCCGGCCGCGGCGAGTGAGGCCAGCAGCCGGGCGAACTCCGGTGGGGCCTCGGCCAGATCGCGCAGCCGTTCGTCGGCGGTGTGCCGTTCGGCGTCGGCCAGCGCGGTGAGGGCCCGGTCCGGCTCCGCGGGCACCTCCGGCGTGGTTCCGGCCGCGCCGGGCGCGGCCGTCTCCGACTCGTTGAGCGTGGTGACGTGGGCGGCCACCGTGTCCCGGAACGCGGTCAGCGTGCCGGCCAGCGCGGGATGGGCCGAGACCGTCGCGTCGTAGCGCGCGAGCAGCGCCGTGCTGTCCCGGGCGGCCCGGCGGCGCAGCCCCTGGGGGGTGGCCGCGGCGGCTTGTCCGCCCTGGCCGGTGCCGTCGTCCCCGGACGTGCATCCGGCCGACGCGCCGAGGATGGCGCAGCAGGCCAGCAGAGAGCGTCTGGGTACACCGGAGGACATGGCTTCCCGCACTTCCCGTTCTCCCGGGGGACTGGCGCAGCGGACCGTTGGGCTGCGGGCGACTCCCGGCCGTGCCGGGGAGATCACCGCCCCGTGAGCGTACCCGTGCGGCGCGTCGATACCGGCCCCGCCCCGCCACCGGCGTGCCCGTCCGCGCCACCGGACCGGTCGGCGTACGGTGCCACAGGCATTAGGCTGTTGCGCGAGCGCCCGAACGCGCCGTCCCCACAACAGCAGACGCGGCCGAGGAGTCACCCGGATGAGCACCACCCAGATCGACAGGCTGCGGCAGTTGCTGGAGCCGCTCGCCGGGAAGCGGGGGATGGACCTGGAGGACGTGCGCGTCACCCCGGCCGGCCGCCGGCGGGTGCTCCAGGTGGTGGTGGACGCGGACGGCGGCGTGGGGCTGGACGCCTGCGCCGAGCTGAGCCGGGCGGCTTCCGAGGTGCTCGACGAGACGAACGTGATGGGCGCCGCCCCGTACGTGCTTGAGGTGACCTCGCCCGGCGCGGAGCGTCCGCTGACCGAGCCGCGGCACTACCGCCGGTCGGTGGGCCGCCTGGCCCGGATCCGGCTGGCGGAGGGCGGTGAGCTGACCGCCCGGATCATCGCGGTGGACGACGAGGGGCTTGATCTGGAGGTTCCGGGGGAGAAGGGCCGCAAGCCCACGGCCCGCCGGGTTGATTTCGCCGGGATCGCGGCCGCCCGGGTGGAAATCGAGTTCAGCCGCAAGCCCGCCGACGACGAGAGCCCGAAGGAGGCGTAGCCGTGGACATCGACATGGGGGCACTGAAGGGCCTCGTCCGGGAGAAGGAGATCTCCTTCGACGTACTGGTGGAGGCCATCGAGTCGGCCCTGCTGATCGCCTATCACCGCACCGAGGGCAGCCGCCGGCGGGCCCGGGTCGTGCTGGACCGCGCGAGCGGTCATGTGACGGTGTGGGCCAAGGAGGACCCGGAGGATCTCGCCGACGCCGAAGAGGCCGCCGAGCCACGGGAGTTCGACGACACCCCGCAGGGCTTCGGCCGGATCGCGGCGACCACGGCCAAGCAGGTCATCCTGCAGCGGCTGCGGGACGCCGAGGAGGACATCACCTTCGGCGAGTACGCGGGCCGCGAGGGCGACGTGGTGGCCGGCGTCGTGCAGCAGGGCCGGGACCCCAAGAGCGTGCTGGTGGACATCGGCAGGCTGGAGGCGATCCTGCCGCCGCAGGAGCAGGTGCCCGGCGAGGTGTACTCGCACGGATCGCGGCTGCGCTCGTACGTCGTGCGTGTGGTGAAGGGCCCGCGCGGCCCGTCCGTCACCCTGTCGCGGACCCACCCGAACCTGGTGCGGAAGCTGTTCGAGCTGGAGGTCCCCGAGATCGCCGACGGTTCGGTGGAGATCGCGGCGATCGCCCGGGAGGCCGGCCACCGCACCAAGATCGCGGTGCGTTCGCTGCGCCCGGGGCTGAACGCGAAGGGCGCCTGCATCGGCCCGATGGGCGGCCGGGTCCGCAGCGTGATGGCCGAGCTGCACGGCGAGAAGATCGACATCGTCGACTGGTCGGACGACCCGGCCGAGTTGGTGGCGAACGCGCTCAGCCCGGCCCGGGTCAACAAGGTGGACGTGGTCGACCAGGCGGCCAGGTCCGCCCGGGTGACCGTGCCGGACTATCAGCTGTCGCTGGCGATCGGCAAGGAAGGCCAGAACGCGCGGCTCGCGGCCCGGCTGACCGGCTGGCGGATCGATATCCGGCCGGACACCGAGCCGAGCGAGCGGCCCGGGGAGAGCGCGCCCCGCGGCGAATGATCTGATAGTGCCGTGGCACCACCGGGAATACCGGTGGTGGCCGCGCCGTTACCAGTTGCGTCGGTAGGGGGCCCGCCCCCTGGGGCCGCGCGCACGGGGAGGTAGAATCGTCAGTGTCTAGCCGGACGCGGGCTTCTGTCTGCCCGGAGCGCACCTGTGTGGGTTGCCGGCAGCGCTCAGCCCGAGACGGACTGCTGCGTGTGGCGCTGGTCGAGGGTCGCTGTGTCCCCGACCTTCGCGGTACGCTGCCCGGTCGGGGTGCGTATGTGCATCCCACGCCGGCCTGTCTGGAGCTGGCGGTGCGCCGTCGGGCGTTTCCCAGGGCCCTCAGGGTCCAGGGACCGCTCGACACCGGCGGGCTGCGGCGGGCGGTCGGCCAGGACGCAGCGCAAGAACCGTAAGAAACCGTAAGAAACGTCGTGCGGAAGGTCTCCGCGCGGTCAGGTACCTCGCGAGTCGGAAGTAGGTCGAGATTGCGATGAGCACTCGATGAGTACGCGATGAGTACGCCCATGAAGTAGCGAAGGTCCGGCGGACGACCGACCCCGGACCGTTAAAGGAGCGAAGTGGCTAAGGTCCGGGTATACGAGCTCGCCAAGGAGCTTGGAGTGGAGAGCAAGGTCGTCATGGCCAAGCTCCAAGAACTTGGTGAATTCGTCCGTTCGGCGTCCTCGACGATCGAGGCGCCAGTAGTGCGAAAGCTGACCGACGCGTTCAGCGGCAACGGCGGCAGGAAGGCCGCCAAGCCGGGTGTTCCCGGTGGCGCGCCCAGGCCGGGTGCCCCCAGGCCGGGCGCCATGTCCCCCCGGCCGCCCGCGCCCAAGCCGGGCGTAGCGGCCCCCAAGCCGAGTGGTGCGGCTCCCAAGCCGGCCACCCCCGGTGTCACGCCGAAGCCGGCCGTCAGGCCGGGTCCCGCGGCACCCGAGTTCACCCAGCCGACCAGTGCCGGCACCGGCACCGGCGAGACCGCGCCGCCGCGTTCGGGCGCGCCCAGGCCGGCCACCGGCGGCGGCCCGTCCGCCCCGGGCCCGCGTCCGGGCGCCAGGCCCGCGCCGGCCAAGCCGGCCGCCGCGGCGCCGAAGCCCGCGCCGGCCAAGCCCGCCGGATCCAAGCCGGCCGGCCGTCCGGCCGGTCCGCGTCCCGGCAACAACCCCTTCACGACCAGCGGTTCCACCGGCATGGCGCGCCCGCAGGCGGCGCCCCGTCCCGGCCCCGCGCCGCGTCCGGCCGGCGGCCCCGGCCAAGGCGGTCCGCGTCCCGGCGGGCAGGACCGTCCCGGTCCGCGCCCGCAGGCGCCCGGTGGCGGCCGTGCCGCCACCCCGGGCAACATGCCGCGTCCGCAGGGCGCGGCCCCCGGCGGTGCGCGTCCGGGCCCGGGCGGTAGCCGTCCGAACCCGGGCATGATGCCGCAGCGGCCCTCCGCGGCCGGCCGTCCCGGTGGCGGTCCCGGTGGCCCCGGCGCCCGTCCGGGTGGCGGTGGCGGCGGTGCGCGTCCGGGTGGCGGTGGCGGCGGCTTCGCCGGCCGCGGCCCGCGTCCCGGTGGCGGCGGTGGCGGCGGCGGCTTCGCCGGCGGCGGTGGCCGTCCCGGCACCGGCACCCGTCCGGGTGGCGGCGGCTTCGGCGGCGGCGGTGGCCGTCCCGGTGGTGGCGGCGGCTTCGGCGGCGGCCCGGGCGGCGGTGGCCGTCCCGGCGGTCCCGGTGGCCGTGGCGGTACGCAGGGCGCGTTCGGCCGTCCCGGCGGTCCGGCCCGGCGTGGCCGGAAGTCGAAGCGGCAGCGGCGCCAGGAGTACGAGGCCATGCAGGCCCCGTCCATCGGCGGTGTGATGCTGCCGCGCGGCAAGGGCGAGACGATCCGTCTCTCCCGTGGCGCCTCCCTGACCGACTTCGCGGAGAAGATCAACGCCAACCCCGCGTCCCTGGTCCAGGTCATGTTCAACCTGGGCGAGATGGTCACCGCGACCCAGTCGGTCTCGGACGAGACGCTGCAGCTCCTCGCCGACGAGATGAACTACACCATTCAGATCGTCAGCCCGGAGGAGGAGGACCGCGAGCTGCTCGAGTCCTTCGACATCGAGTTCGGCGAGGACGAGGGCGGCGAGGAGGCCCTGGTCTCCAGGCCGCCGGTCGTCACCGTCATGGGCCACGTCGACCACGGCAAGACCCGCCTGCTGGACGCGATCCGCAAGACCAACGTCATCGAGGGCGAGGCCGGCGGCATCACCCAGCACATCGGTGCCTACCAGGTCTCGACCGAGGTCAACGGCGAGGACCGGGCGATCACGTTCATCGACACCCCGGGCCACGAGGCGTTCACCGCCATGCGTGCCCGCGGTGCCAAGTCGACGGACATCGCGATCCTCGTGGTCGCGGCCAACGACGGCGTGATGCCGCAGACGGTCGAGGCGCTCAACCACGCCAAGGCCGCCGACGTGCCGATCGTCGTCGCCGTCAACAAGATCGACGTCGAGGGCGCCGACCCGGTCAAGGTGCGCGGCCAGCTCACCGAGTTCGGGCTGGTGGCGGAGGAGTACGGCGGCGACACCATGTTCGTCGACATCTCCGCGCGCCAGGGGACGAACATCGACGGGCTGCTGGAAGCCGTCATCCTGACCGCCGACGCCTCGCTCGACCTGCGGGCCAACCCGAAGCAGGACGCCCAGGGCATCGCGATCGAGGCACACCTCGACCGGGGCCGGGGCGCCGTGGCCACCGTGCTCGTCCAGCGCGGCACACTGCGGGTCGGCGACACGATGGTGGTGGGCGACGCCCACGGCCGCGTCCGGGCGATGCTCGACGACGCGGGCCGGAGCCTCGCCGAGGCCGGGCCGTCGACGCCCGTCCTGGTGCAGGGTCTGACCAACGTGCCGGGTGCCGGGGACAACTTCCTGGTGGTCGGTGAGGACCGCACCGCGCGGCAGATCGCAGAGAAGCGTGCCGCCCGCGAGCGGAACGCGGCGTTCGCCAAGCGCACCCGCAGGGTCTCTCTGGAGGACCTGGACAAGGTGCTCAAGGCGGGCGAGATCCAGCAGCTCAACCTCATCATCAAGGGCGACGCCTCCGGTTCGGTCGAGGCCCTGGAGTCCTCGCTGCTCCAGCTCGACGTCGGCGAGGGTGTGGACCTGCGGGTCCTGCACCGGGGTGTCGGCGCGGTCACCGAGACCGACATCGACCTCGCGGCCGGCTCCAACGCCATCGTCATGGGCTTCAACGTGCGCGCCGAGGGGCGTGCCACGCAGGCGGCCGAACGCGAGGGTGTGGACGTCCGGTACTACTCGGTCATCTACCAGGCGATCGAGGAGATCGAGGCGGCCCTGAAGGGCCTGCTGAAGCCGGAGTACGAGGAGGTCGAGCTCGGCACGGCGGAGATTCGCGAGGTCTTCCGCTCGTCCAAGCTGGGCAACATCGCGGGTGTCCTCATCCGCTCGGGCGAGGTCAGGCGGAACAGCAAGGCCCGCCTGGTCCGCGACGGCAAGGTCGTCGCGGAGAACCTCAACATCGAGGGTCTGCGCCGCTTCAAGGACGACGTCACCGAGATCAGGGAAGGGTTCGAGGGCGGTATCAACCTCGGGAACTTCAACGACATCAAGGTCGACGACGTCATCGCGACGTACGAGATGCGGGAGAAGCCCCGCGCGTGACACAGCCGGCCGGGGCCGGTCGGCCGGAGGATTCTCCGTCGATCGGCCCCGGCCGTTCCCGTTACGATCACCGCCATGTATACCGGGACGTTGTCCTTCGACCTGCTGCTCGGCGATGTTCACTCGCTGAAGCAGAAGCGCTCCGTGGTACGGCCGATCGTGGCGGAACTGCGCCGCGCTTACGCGGTGAGCGCCGCCGAGGTGGGCGACCAGGATCTCCACCGCCGGGCTGAGATCGGTCTGGCCGTGGTCTCCGGGGACGCCGCGCATCTCACCGACGTTCTCGACAGGTGTGAGCGGTGGGTGGCCGCCCGCCCCGAGGTTGAGCTGCTGTCGGTGCGGCGGCGGATCCACGGTGACGACGACGAGTAGCAGTCGAGTAGCACCACCAAGAGCACCACAGAGCAAGGAGACGGACCAGTGGCCGACAAGGCGCGGGCCAAGAGGCTGGCGGACCTCATCCGTGAGGTGGTGGCCGAGAAGCTGCACCGGGACATCAAGGACCCGAGGCTGGGCACGAGGGTCACCATCACCGACACCCGGGTCACCGGGGATCTGCGGGAGGCGACCGTCTTCTACACGGTGTACGGCGACGAGGCCGACCGCGAGGAGGTGGCCGCCGGGCTGCGCAGCGCCAAGGGCGTGCTGCGCTCGGCGGTCGGCGCGGCGGCGGGCGTGAAGCACACGCCCAGCCTTGAGTTCGTCCCGGACGCGCTGCCCGAGACCACGCGCAACCTGGACGATCTGTTCGTGCGGGCGAGGGAGCGTGACGAGCAGGTGCGGCGGGCCTCGGCGGGCGCCGAGTACGCGGCCGGCGCCGATCCGTACGTCAAGGACGACGAGGATGCCGGGGATGCCGGGGACGCCGGGGATGACGAGGAGGGCGAGGCCGCCGACAGGGCCGGGGGAGCCGTCGCCGCCCCCGACGGCACGCTGGGCGACGCGGCGGACGAGGACTGACCTTCTGATGAGCCGTAGCACCGCCGAGCGCCGCGCGGACGGTCCGGACGGGCTGGTCGTGGTCGACAAGCCCGCCGGGTTCACCTCGCACGACGTGGTCGCCGTCATGCGGGGCATCGCCCGCACCCGCCGGGTCGGGCACGCCGGGACGCTGGACCCGATGGCCACCGGCGTTCTCCTGCTCGGCCTGGGCAAGGCCACCCGGCTGCTGGGCCACCTGGCGCTGACGGAGAAGGAGTACACCGGAACCATCCGGCTCGGCCAGGCCACCGTGACCGATGACGCCGAGGGCGAGGTCACCGCGCGCGCCGGGGCCGCGGGCGTGGACCGAGTCGCCCTCGACGCCGGGGTGGCCGCGCTGACCGGTGACATCCTGCAGATCCCGGCCAAGGTCAGCGCGGTGAAGATCGACGGCGAGCGCTCTTACCGGCGGGTGCTGGCGGGCGAGGACGTGGAGCTCCCGGCCCGGCCGGTCACCGTCCGCTCGTTCACCGCGCACGAGGTCACCGAGCTGATCGCCGGGGACGGCACCGTCGTCACCGACCTGGCGGTGTCCGTCGTCTGCTCGTCCGGCACCTATATCCGGGCCCTGGCCCGCGATCTGGGCGCCGCGCTGGGCACCGGCGGGCATCTGACGGCGCTGCGCCGCACCCGCGTCGGCCCGTACCTGCTCGACGCCGCCCGCACCCTGGACGAGCTGCGGGCGGAGCCGTCCGTGCTGCCCCTCGGCGCGGCGGCGGCAGCGGCGTTCCCCCGCTGGGACGTGGACGGCCGGCAGGCCGAGCTGCTCGGCAACGGCGCCCGGATCACCACCCCCGAGCTGCCCGCCGGACCGGTCGCCGTCTTCGGGCCCGAAGACCGTTTCATCGCACTGATCGAGGCGTCGGGAGAGCGCTCGAAGAGCCTCGCCGTCTTCACCTGAACGAGTGGCCAACGGGCATTCCCGCTGAATCCGGCCGCTTCCGGGGCAGAACCCTGTTCCACGCCGGAGGCTTCGGGAGGTTGGTTCGGCGATGACGGTGGACGCGCGGCCCGCTCTGGTCCGTATCTGCGATCCGGCCGGGCGCCCGCGCGGCAGCGGCTTCCTGGCCGACCGGGAGGGGACCGTGGTCGCCAGCCACGCCGCGATCGACGGCCTGGCCCGCCTGGTCCTGGTCACCCCCTCGGGCGAAAGCCGCTTGGTGCGGGCCGACGCGGTGACCGCGCTGCCGGACTGCGACCTGGCGCTGATCCACGCTCCCGGGCTGCCGTTGACGCCCCTGGTCATGGGCCACGACCGGACGGCGGCTCCCGGCGTGGCGGTCCGGGCGCACCTCGGCGCCTGGTCGGACCGCACGGTCGACGCCGTCATCGGCGGCGCCGCGGGCGCGGCCCCGGCCGACGGCGCCGGGTCGCCGGCCGTGCCGCTGGCCCTGTCCAGGCCCCTGACCGCGGCGCACTCGGGCAGCCCCGTGCTGCACGCCGCCACCGGAGCCGTGGTCGCCGTTCTCGTCGCGTCGCGCCACGACGCCGTCGCCGACGCGATCCCGCCGCGCGCCGCCGCGGCCCTGGCCCCGGACGGGCCGCTGGCCCGGCTGCTGCGCCGCAACGACGCCACCGTGCCCGGCTACGGCCAGGACCTCAACCTCGCCGGAGCCCTGACTCTCACCGCCGCCGCGCTCCCGGCTCCCGACGTCCGGCTGGAGCGGCCCGACGTGGCCGCCGCGCTCGCGGAGTTCGACACCGGCCGGGTCAGCGTGCTGAGCGTCGTCGGTGCCCCGGGCACCGGCCGGACCACCGCCCTGGCCGCGCACGCCGGGCGCCGCCGGCGCGCCGCCGACCCCGCGCCCACCCTCTGGCTGCGCGGAGCCGACCTGCACCAGCCCGACCACGGCCTGCGCGACGCGGTCGCCCGCGCGCTGATCGCCGCCGGCCGAGAGCTGGCCGCCGGGCCGACCGCCACCTGCGGCGACCCGGCGCACGTCAACGCCGACGTGGTGGCCCGGCTGGCCCGGGACCAGGGCCTGCCGTTGCTCGTGGTGCTCGACGGTCCCGAGGAGATGCCGGAGGCACTGGCCGGGCGGCTGCCCGAGTGGAGCGCGGCGACCGCCGACTGGCTGCGGACCGTCGGCGCCCGGCTCGCCCTCGCCTGCCGACCCGAGTTCTGGGAGCGTGCCCGGACGCTGTTCCCGCCCGGCATGCTCGACAGCCTTCCGCTGGGGGACCTCACCGCGGCCGAGGCGAGGCGGGCCCGTGAGGCGTTCGGCCTCGGCGACGCGGGGATGGCGCCGGGCGAGGACCGGCATCCGCTGTCCCTACGGATGCTGTCGCGGGTCCGCGCCGCGCAGCGGACCGACGCGGGCGGCAGACCCGACCGGCACGACATCTTCGCCGCGCATCTCGACCTCTCCGCGCTGCGGATCGCCGTGGCCCTCGCGGCCGGCGGCCGGGCCGCGTCGACCGTGGGCGCCCAGCGCCGCCTGGCCGCGCACGTCGCGGCGCGGCTGCACGAGGCCGCCCGCCGTTCCGTGGCCACCGGCGCCTTGGGCGCGCGGGTCTTCGAGACGCTGTTCCCGGGCCGCCTCGGCTGGGCCCGGGCCGTGCTGGACGAGGGTGTCCTGCGGCCCGCCGGACCCGGATACCGGTTCGCCGACGAGGAGTTCGGCGACTGGCTGCACGGCAGGCACCTCGATCTCGACGCCACCCTGGCCACGGTCGCGCGCGCCGCCGTGCCGCACCACCGGATCGGGCCGGTGACCTGGGCGATGCTGCACCTGTGGCGCGACCGCGGGCCGGGACCGTTGCGGCGCCGGTTGCGCTCCCTGGTCGATGACCTGACTGGCCGTCATGGCGAGGACCGGTGGGCGGACGGCGGCTGGTGGGCCCGGCGGCTCCTGCGCGACGTGCCGCTCGCGCTGCCCGACGCCGGCGCGCTGCTGCCCGAGCTGCGCCTGCTCGCCGACCGGATCGCGGCGGGCGCGATCGACGCCGGGCCGTTCGGGCCGTCGTTCTGGGACGGGTTGCGGCTGTCGGCGGCCGATCCGCTCGACCTGCCGCACCGGCTGCGCCCGGCGGGAGCGGCGCCCCGGCTCGGCGAGGCAGGCATCCCCCGTGGGAGTGAAGCCGGGTACCTTTGACCGGCAGGCCCACCCGGAGAGCAGCGAGGAGCGAGAACGGTGCAGCGCTGGCGTGACATGGCGGACATCCCCGACGACTGGGGACGCAGCGTCGTCACCATCGGTTCGTACGACGGGGTGCACCGAGGACATCAGCTCATCATCGGCCGGGCCGTGGCGTTCGGGCGGGAGTTCGGCGTGCCCACCGTGGTGGTGACCTTCGATCCGCACCCGAAGGAGGTGACCCGGCCGGGCACTCATCCGCCGCTGCTCGCCACGCACGACAGGCGGGCCGAGCTGATGGCCGGGCTCGGGGTGGACGCCGTGCTGGTGCTGCCGTTCACCCAGGGGTTCTCGCAGCTCTCGCCGTCGGAGTTCGTGGTCAAGCTGCTCGTGGAGCGGCTGCACGCGCGCGCCGTGGTCGAGGGCCCCAACTTCCGCTTCGGGCACCGGGCGGCGGGCACGGTGGAGACCCTGGCCGAGCTCGGCAAGACCTATGACTTCGACGTGCACGTCATCGACCTGTTCGCGCCCGGCGGCGCGGCGGACGGGGAGCCGCTCTCCTCGTCGCTGGCCAGACGGCAGATCCTGGAGGGCGACGTGGCGGGCGCCTCCCGGGTCCTCGGCCGCCCGCACCGCGTCGAGGGCACCGTGGTCCACGGAGCCCACCGCGGGCGGGAGTTGGGTATCCCCACGGCGAACCTCGACACCGTGCGGTACGCAGCGGTCCCGGCGGACGGCGTGTACGCGGGATGGCTTCTCACCGAGGCGGGGGAGCGGCTGCCCGCCGCCGTCTCGGTCGGCACCAACCCGCACTTCCACGGCACGCGGCGGACGGTCGAGGCATACGCGCTGGACCGGACCGACCTCGACCTCTACGACCAGTGGGCCGCCATCGAGTTCCAGTCGTTCGTGCGCGGCCAGGAGTCGTTCGACTCGCTCGACGCGCTGATGGAGCGGATCGCGGAGGACATCCGTCAGGTGCGCGGGCTGACGCGCGAGGGCTGACCCGGCCGGGCCCGCCCTCGCGTCGTCGGGCTCAGTGCGGCGGGGCCTGCGGCGGCTGCTGCGGCCAGGGGCCCGGCTGCTGGGGATACCCGTACGGGGGCTGCTGCTGGGGCTGCTGGGGTGGCTGCTGCTGCGGATAGCCGTACCCGGGCGGCTGCGCCGGGGGCTGGGCGTGCTGTGGGTAGCCGTAGCCCTGAGGGCCCTGTCCCTGTCCCTGTCCCTGTCCCTGTCCGGGCAGCGGGGGCGCCATGTGTGGCGGCATGCCGCCGTCCGGCGTCCACAGCCCCTGCTCCTGCTGCACGCGCGCGAAGTCCTCGGCGATGAGCGCGGCGAGATCGAAGTACGCCTGCCGGGTCTTGGGCCGCATCAGGTCCAGATCCAGCTCGGCGCCGGCCGCCAGGTGCTCGTCGAAGGGCGCCACCACCACGCCGCGGCAGCGGGTGCGGAAGTGGGCCACGATGTCGTCGACCTTGACCAGCCTGCCGGTCTCCCGGACACCGGAGATCACGGTCACGCTGCGCCGGACGAGATCGCCGTACCCGTGCGCCGACAGCCAGTCCAGGGTGGTGCTGGCGCTGCTCGCGCCGTCCACCGAGGGCGTGGAGACGATGATGAGCTGGTGCGCGAGGTCGAGCACCCCGCGCATCGCGCTGTACAGCAGCCCGGTGCCGGAGTCGGTGAGGATGATCGGGTACTGCTTGCCCAGGACGTCGATGACGCGCCGGTAGTCCTCGTCGTTGAACGTGGTGGAGATCGCCGGGTCCACGTCGTTCGCCAGGATCTCCAGGCCCGACGGCGCCTGCGAGGTGAACCGGCGGATATCCATGTAGCTGTTGAGATAGGGGATCGCGCCGACCAGGTCCCGGATGGTGGCGCCGGTCTCGCGGCGCACCCGGCGGCCGAGTGTGCCGGCGTCGGGGTTGGCGTCGATCGCGATGACCTTGTCCTGGCGCTCGCTCGCGAGGGTGGCGCCCAGCGCCGTGGTCGTCGTGGTCTTGCCCACGCCGCCCTTGAGGCTGATCACCGCGATGCGGTAGCACGACAGGACCGGGGTGCGGATGATGTCCAGCTTGCGCTGGCGGTCGGCGTCGGCCGTCTTGCCGCCGATCCGGAAGCGGGACGCGGGCTTGCTCGCGGGCTGCGAACGCGGCCTGTTCCGCCGCTTGTCCTGCAACAGGCGGTCGGAGGAAAGCTCGACGGAGGCCGTGTAGCCCAGCGCGCCCGGCTGCATCTGGCCCGAGTACTGCTGTGGGTCCGGCCAGCCCGTGGTGTCCCGTTGGTCCTGCGGGGCGGCGGGCGGCAGCGCGGGCCGGCCGGACCGCGGCGCGGGGGGCTGCGGGAGCTGCTGCGGCGGGGGCTGCGCGGCGGCCGGGTCCGGCTGATACGCCTGCGCCTGCTGCTGCGGGAACTGCGGCGGCGCGGGCGGGCCGGACTGCTGGGGGAACTGCGGCGGCGCGGGCGGGCCGGACTGCTGGGGGAACTGCGGCGGCGCGGGCGGGCCGGCGGTCGGCTCCGGCTGCTGCCCGAACGGCTGCGGTGCGGGCGGCTGGGGAAGCGCGGGCTGTCCGGCGGCCGGGTCGGGCCACTGCCCGAACTGCTCCGGCACGGCGGCCGACTGGGGGAGCTGCGGCAGCGACGGCTGTCCGGGGGCCGGCTCCGGCTGCCACGGCGCGGGCGGGCCGGGTCGCGGTGGGGACTGCGGCGGCTGCGGCGGCTGCGGTGCCGCGGGCCGCTCCTCCGCGGGCACGGACTGGCGCGGGAACGGCTGGGCGGGAGGGAACGGCTGTCCCGCCGGGGCGGGCGTGCCCAGCGCGCTCCTCGGGTCGGTCCCGCCCGCCGGCGGCGGGGCCGGCGTCTGGGGCGCCGCCATGCCGGGCGGCATGGGGAGGCCCAGCGGCGGGGCCATGAGGCCCGGCTGCGACGCTTCCGCGTCCAGCGGCTCCGGCCCCTGCTCGTCCTCGGGCTCCGCGTCGAGCGCGGGCTCGGGCATGGTGGCCGGGCGCGCGAACTCGACCTCGATGCCGCGCTCCTCGGGCTCCTCCGGCCGGTCGGCGCGCACCGGGGCGAAGACCACGGCGTGGTCCGACAGCACGGGCTCGGCGCCGGCCACCTCGCCGGTCGGCGTCTCCGCAGCCGGCTCCGGCTCCGGTGCGGGCGCGGGCGCCGGGAAGGCCGGCGGCGGGGCGGGTGGTGCCGTCGGCGGCCTGAGCTGGAAGTCCGGCGGCAGCGGCGGCAGTCCGCCCGGCGGGCTGGGCGGCGGCGGGGGTGTCGGCGTGGCCCGCGGAGCGTCGGCCGGCGCTGCCGGAGCGGCCGGAGCGGCCGGACCGGCCTGCGGCGGCCCGGAGAACTTCATCGTCTCCCCGCTCACCACGTCACCTGGCCCCGCCGGGGGCGGACCCGCGCTGGGCGGCTCCGGGGCGGCGGCGGGCTGGGGCGCGGGGGCGGCGGTGTCGTCACCCGTGGCGGCACCCCCGCCCGAATACCAGGCGGGCGGTGTGTAGTCGATGGTGAACTGCCCCGTGCTCTCCGAGTCCTCCTCAAGGAGCTCGTCATCGGGGCGTTCGTCGGCGGAGGTCTCCTCCGCGGTGCGAACCCTGTCCCGGTCGCTGTTCACGACGCCTCCCGCTCCTGATATTGCTTTCCGCTCCGCGCGCCGTGGGGTCGCTGTGCGCAAGACGGGCCGGACCCCCGGGCGGTTCCCTCGACGTGGGCTCAGGTCATTGCCTCTACGACACTGGTGCCGCGCCCACCCTCACCCTAATCGCCCCCCGCGAACTCCCCTATACCTCCCCTCGCGGCGAGGGCCACCCCGCCGTGCGTACCGGGGCAAAGGGGGCGTCCGGCCGGGCGGAACGGACGAGTCGCTTCAGGCGACCGGGTCGAGGCGGCTGGGATTCCCCAGCAGCCCCGTCTCGCTGTCCGTCGGCACCATTCTGACCATCCGCCGGGAGGTCCGCGTGCACCACAGCGTCACATTCTCCGCGAACGTCGACAGGGCCTCCACCTGCGCCTCGGGCAGGGCCATGACGCGGCCTATCAGCCGGGCCTCCTCGGGGGAGACCTGCTGCACCCCCACCAGCGCGGCCCGCTCGATCAACCGGGGGGTCACCGGGCCCACATAGGGCAGCAGCGTCAGCACCGGCTGCCAGGGCGCGGACGCCACCCGCCCGCGCGGCGGCCGGATTCCGCAGTCCCGGATCACCAGCACCGGACTGCCCAGCGTGGCCCCGAGCGGCGGCACTTTGCCGACCTCGTGCAGCGTCATGCACTCCAGGCCGCCGTTCGCCGCCTGGGCCAGCCGCGTCCACAGCTGCGGGCGGCCCGTCTCCACGGCCACCCGCACGCCGGTGGCGACCGCGCGCAGCGCCAGCACGTTCGCCGTCCAGACGCCGCCGATCAGCACCATGTCGAACGGCACGGGATGGTGGATGCCCAGCACCGCCGGCCGGGCCCGGCCGTCGACGCCCACGATGATGCCGTCGTCGCCCACCGGCAGCGAGAGCGCCGCCAGCTCCCCCGCGGAGAGCACGTGCCCCGCGCGGCCCATCAGCGCACCCCGCCCAGCGGCAACGTCGCCTGGACGCCCGGCAACTGCTGCCGGTCCATCCGCGCCAGCCCCACCCGGGCGGCCCGCGCGGCCCGCAGCAACTGACCGCCGGCCACCCGCAGCTCCTCCTCACCCCGCCCGGTGATCCGCACATGGCCGCTCAACTCGACCGCGCCGCGCCCCCGTCGCCGCAGGGTCAGCGCGAACGTCGTGGCGAAGGCGGGCAACGACGTCAGCAGCGCCACCAGCCCCGGCAGCGGCGTCGCGTCGGGACCGAGCACCGGCCAGCGCGCCACCCGGAACGTCGAGTGCCACCGGTCGTCGCACCGCCAGACCCGCGGTCCCTCGGCCGTCCGCCGTCGCCGCGGCCCGTCGCCGCGGCCTATCAGCGTCGTCGCCGCCGGGTCCGAGCTGGTGCACGCGGCCACCGCCGACAGCAGCTCGGCCTGCGTCAGCACCGTCGCCGTGAAGCCCGCACCGGTCAGCCTGCTCGCCAACTGGTCGGCGGCGCGCGCCAGACAGCGCTGCGCGCCCACCAGGCCGCCACCGCGCTCCGCGACCGCGCGTGGGCACAGCTCGGGATCCAGCCGCAGCGCCACCCAGGTCAGCCGCAGCGCGGGCGCGGCGGCCCCTCGCTCCTGGAGCAGCGCGTAACTCGTCCCGGCCACCGAGCGCTCCGGCAGCGTCGGCGCCGGGGCGGGCTGCGTGTACTGCACCGACTGCACGGACTCCAGACTGATGCCGTCGGTCTCCAGCGCGTCGTGGAGCAGCGACAGCGGCAGCGGCCTGACCGCGTGGCCCGGCTGGAGCGGCGCCGGCGCCGCCTCCACCCGCAGCACCACCGTCAGCGTCCCGCCATCCCCGGCCATGCCGACCTCGCGCCGCTCCCGGCCGCCGCGCCCGCCGCGCGCCGCGAACGGATAACCCCGCAGCCCCGGGCGGCACTCGGCGGCCAGCGAGAACAACGGGTCCTCGCCCGCGGGCAACGGCACCGCCGCCGCCCGCCGCCTGCGCCGCAGCGCCAGCGCCGAGCCGATCCACACCGGCAGCGGCTCCCCCTGCCGCCAGGCGACGAGCACCAGCGCCAGCAACGCCACGGGCACCACGGCCAGCGCGCCGAGCAGCGGGCTGTCCGCCGCCACCGCGCCCAGCACCAGCCCGCCCGCGGTTTGGAGACACAGCAGCGGCCACAGCGGAAGCAGCCCGCCGGGCCCGGGCAGCGCCCGCGGCGCCACTCCCCGGGCCGACCGGTCCGCCCCCGCCCTCGCGGCCGTCGCGGCAGTCGCCATCCTGGGCCCCCCTCCTGACAGTGAGCGCTCCGTCACCCGGCATAGTAGATCCCCGGACTGACAGCCCGTTCACGGGCACGGGGAGGAGCGGTCACCCATGGCGTCGCGCAAGGACGAGCTGAACGCCTACACGTTCGCGAAACGGCGCACTGTCGCGGCGTTCCTGCGGCCCGCGTCGACCGTCACCGAGGAGGGCGCGCCGCGCCCGCTGCGCGCCGTCCTGCCGGGGATGATTGTCGGCGCGCTGATCCTGGCAGGCTTCGGCGCGTGGGGCATGTTCCGGCCCGCCGTCCCCGAGGGGTGGGACGAGCCGGGCGAGAACGTCATCATCGGCAGCGACTCCACCACCCGCTACGTGGTGCTGGAGACCGGCGACCGTGCCCAGCTGCACCCCGTGCTCAACCTGTCGTCCGCGCGGCTCCTGCTCGACAACCCCGGCGATCTCAGCATCGTCAGTGTGGACGAGGAGGAGCTCGACAGCGGGACGATCCCGCGCGGGCCCACCCTTGGCATCCCCTACGCGCCCGACCGCCTGCCCTCGGCCGAGGAGGCCGGGGAGGCCAAGCGCTGGGCCGTCTGCCAGCAGCCGGGCGGCGGCGAGGGCGGCGTGCAGCAGGCCGTGTTCATCCTCGCGGATCGGGACGCCGCGCGCGTCGGGGGCCGCGAGCGGCTGACCGGCGGCGACGTGCTGTTCGTCCGCTCGACCGAGGACGACGGCGCGCTGTACCTGGTGGACCCGGCGGGCACCAAGTACCGCCTGGACGAGCGGGGCGACGAGCTGGATCTCCTGCTCCTGCTGCTCACCCGGGGGGAGCCGCAGCCGGTCGGCCAGGAGTGGCTGGAGACCTTCCACGACGGCACGCCCATCGCCTTCCCCGACCTGCCCGGCCGCCCCGGGGACCCGGCCGGCGTCCCGGGACTCGCCGCCGAGGCGAACCTCGTGGGCATGGTCCTGCGCGCCCCCACCGGCGGCGGGCCGCAGCAGTACGTCGTCCTGCCGGAACAGGTCGTCCCCGTCTCCGACTTCACCGCGCGGCTGCTGCTCGGCAGCCGGGCCCTGGACTTCCTCGGGCAGGCCGGCGAGCCCCTCGACGTCGGCGCGGCGAGCTTCGTTCCCAGCTCGGCCGAGGCCGCGCCCGACCACGGCCTGGACTGGCCCGCCGAGCCGGTCACCCAGGTCAACGTCGGCGCGCGCGACACCATCTGCTCCGTCCTGCTCTCCGTCGACGGCGACGGCGGCACCGAGCAGGCCACCTGGGCCGGCGACGCCTACCCGGCGACCATCGCCTCCGGCGCCACCAGCGCGTACGTCACCCCCGGCACCGGCCTGCTCTACCGGCAGGTGGTCGGTGAACAGGCCGAGGCGGGCGGCGTCTTCCTCGCCACCGACACCGGGCTGCGCTACGCCGTCCAGGCCACCGCCACCGGCGAGGAGGCCGATCAGGCCCAGCTCAGGCTTGGCTACGGCGACATCAGCCCGGTCCCGGTGCCCGCGAGTTGGTCCACCCTGCTGCCGACCGGACCGCGCCTGGACACCGACAGCGCCAAGCAGCCCCAGGGATCGTGAGCACCATGTCCCTTCCCCGCACGGCCCGCACGGCGGCGGCCCTGGGCCTGACCGCCGCCCTCGGCGCCACCGGCGCGCCCACCGCCGGGGCGGCCGGCGCCGAGTGCGCGTTCCCCGCCGAGCCCATTGAGGAACGCCCCTGGCCGCTCCAGCGCCTGCTGTTCGACGAGCTCTGGGAGACGACCCGGGGCGAGAACGTGCGCGTGGCCGTCATCGACTCGGGCGTCGACACCGGCAATCGGCAGCTCACCGAGGCCGTCGACGCCCGCTCCGGCGCCGATCTCACCGGCGGGGAGGGCGGCCCCACCACCGACACCGTGGGCCACGGCACCAAGGTGGCCGGCATCATCGCCGCCCGCCCGCACGAGGACACCGGCTTCGTCGGTCTGGCGCCCGGGGCCATGATCATCCCGATCCGGCAGAACGACGCCCGGGGGAACGGCACCGTCCGGACCCTGGCCGACGGCATCGACCACGCCGTCGCGTCGGGCGCCGACATCATCAACATCTCCCAGGACAGTGAAGGCGTACCCAGCGACGAATCCGTGCTGAAGCAGGCCGTCGACCGGGCGTTGGCGGCGGACATCGTCGTCATCGCCTCGGTCGGCAACGACGGCGCCGACGGCCGCCTCCGCGAGACGTACCCCGCCGCCTACGACGGGGTCCTCGCCGTGGCCGCCTCCGACCGCAACAACGAGCGGGCGCCGTTCTCCCAGTCCGGCGACTTCGTCGGCATCGCGGCCCCCGGCGTGGACATCGTCTCCACCGTGCCGGGCGGCGGCCAGTGCGTGGACAACGGCACCAGCTTCGCCGCCCCCTTCGTCGCGGGCGTCGCCGCCCTGTTGCGCGCCGATCACCCCGACTGGACCGCGCCGGAGATCGTCACCCATCTCCAGCAGACGGCCGAACGCGCCATCCCCGGCCCGGACCCGTACATCGGCTGGGGCGTCGTGGACCCGGTCCGCGCTCTCACCGAGGACGACACCCGGCCCGCCGAGGCGCCCGTCCCCGACGAGGGGGTCGCCGCGGCCCCGGCCCCCGAGGTGCCGGACGTCGTGCTCGGTGAGACGCACGCCGAACGGGCCGAGCGCCTCGGCACGTTCGCCGTGCTGGCCGTCGCCGTCCTGGTCGCCGTCCTGGCGGGCGCGGCCCTTGTCCACCGCGACCGGCGGTGGCGCGCCCGCTGAGGACCGGCGGCGGGCGCGTCCCCCGCCGTGGCCGGGGCGGCACAGGTCCGGGCCCTGGACGGTCGACGAACCGGCCCACGCCGACCCCGACTACGCGGAAGGCGTCCGCACCGAGCACAGCACCTACCGCTGGCTCCGGGAACCGATGCCGGCGACCCGTCGGCTCCGAGATCGTCTCGGCGGATTTCCGGGAGCGGCCCTCGGGGCCCACACCCGCGTCAGACGCTGACCGCGCCGGGGCGGCCCGCCCTCACCCGGCGTCGACGTCGAACTCGCCGTCCCGCGCGCCCAGCACGAACGCCTCCCACTCGGCCGCGGTGAACCGCAGCACGGTGGCGGGATCCTTCGAGTTCCGCATGCCGACGCCGCCACCCGGCAGGTACGCGATCTCGACCTTCTCGTCCTCCGGGCCCCCGGGGGCGCTCAGCCACTCCACGCCGGAGATGTCCAGGGCGTACAGCTCGTTCTTCTCGCGCTCCTTGCGCGCGGCGATCTCTTCCGGAGTCTCGGTCGCGGCCATCGGCGCACTTTCCCTTCGCTCAGCGGGACATGGGGCGGGCGGAACGCCCGAACGTGATCGTAGCGCGGCTCACTGTCACCGCCCCACGCGCGGCTAGAAGCTCCGCAACCACCAGTCGGCGCCGAGCAGAAGCACGAACCCGGTGACGAGCACGGCCATCCCCAGCCGGGTCCGGCCGCGTCGGCTCATCTCGATCACGGCGCCGGAGAGGACGAACGCGGCGCCGTACAGACCTATGGACCGCAGGGACGAGCCGTCACCGAGCTGTATGACGAGCACGACAGCCATCGCGACCATCGCCGCGGCGGCGATGCCCATCCGCAGCCGGCGGGCCTGGCGCGGGGTGAGTCCCTGCTGAGTCGATGTCACGGGAGCAGCATAAGCGTTCGGTCTCGCCCGCCCCTCGCCCATCCGGCGCATTCGGCGGATGATCCGACCTTTGTGGCAACTGCGTTTTCTTTGACGGGTGTTCACATATCCGCCTTGCGTCGCCCTCGGCGTCACCGCTTAGGATGGGTGGCCCACGGTGACTGAGGGGGCACGACCTGTGGAGGAGGGGTGGGGTGAGCGATCCGTACCAGTCGACGGGTCAGCCTGATCTGTATCTCGCGGACGGAGAGCTCGGAAGCTTCGTCGGGTGGCTCGACGAGTGCCTGGCGTCGCTGCGCGGCTCGGCACTGAGTCCCGATCAGATCGGTCGGCTCGACACGGCCGCCCATCAGTTCGGCGACCTGCCCGCGGCCGACGAGATCCACGCGCGGTACGAGGGGGTCCGCGCCCGTTTGGAGCGCTTCGTGCGCGCTCAGCAGGAGGCGATCGAGCTGCTGGGCATCACGACCCAGCTGGTTCAGCGCGATCTGGTGGCCACGGACGCCGACCAGGTGGACCGGCTGCGGCAGATCATGGCCGGCTTCGCATCGCTGTACGCCGACGACGGTGGTTCCACCACGCCGGCCGGTGCCTCACCGCCCGGTGGTGGGGGCGGCGCGCCGCCCATGGCGCGGTGACAGGGGAACGGGTGACAGGGGAGGGGAAGGGGCATGAGCGAGTTCGACCATCAGTCGCACGAGCTGCTGGCGGCGATGATCGCCGAGGGGAACCCCGGGGCACTGACGGATCGCGGTCACTTCCTGCACGAAGTCGCCCCCCACTTCGCCGAGGTGGGCGAGCTGATCGCGACCCGGATGGCCAACCTGGAGTGGCGGGGCGAGACGGCCGACGCGATCCGGGCCTGGGGAGAGCACTTCCGCCGTGAGTCCATGGCCCTGGCCAAGTACGCCATGGTGATCAGCAAGAGCATGGTGGAGGCCGGTCAGGCCCTGGCCGAGGCGCGGTCCTCCATGCCTCCCGCCGGCCCCCTCTCGCCCCTCGCTCCCACGACCGGGGAGCCGAGCCTCCTGGAGCAGATCGCCGCCGAGCCGGAGCGGCAGGAGGCCATCGGTGTGATGGAGCGCCTGGCGTCCCGTTACCGGGCCGCCAACAGCTTGCTGGCGTCGGCCGACGAGCCGCGGTTCCAGCCGCTGGAGATCAGACCCGAGCACGTCCGGCTGCCGTCGGGTGCGGAGAACGGTCCGTCCTCATCCGGCGGCGGGCCCTACGCGGCTCCGGTCGCCTCGGAAGCGGGTCCGCCGCCGGGCGGGGACGCGGCACCGGCGGGGGGCGGCCGGGCCACCCCGTACGCGCCCGCGCCGTACGCCCCGGACGGGCCCGGCCGGGGCGGCTTCGGGGCGGCCTCGACGCCGGGCGTCGTGTGGCCGGCGGACAGTGGGATCGGGACCTCGCTGGACTCCGTGGGTCCCGTTCCCGAGGTGGCGCCGCCGGTGCCGACGGTGAGTCCCGTCCCGTCGGCCGGTCCTCATCCGGACGGCCAGGTCGGCCTGGCGACGCCGCCCGTTCCGCCGCCCACGGGGGCCGGGGGCGGGCGCGTTCCCCCGGGGCCCGGCGGGACCGCCCGGGCCGTCGGCCGTCCCGCCGTTTTCGGCACGGGCACCGGCACCTCGGGCACGGACCCCCACGCGGCGGGCCGCCCGGCACCCGCGGTCGTCGGCACCGGCGGGCAGGCGCCCACGGGGCGGCCTCCCGTGGTCGGCATGCCGACCACGGGAGGAGCCGTGCCGCTCGTGCCGGGCCACCAAGGCGTCGTCGGGGGCATCCCGCGCCCGGCGGAGCGGCTGATCCGGGGCGTACCGCGGGGCGGGGTCGTCGGTCCCGGGGCCGTGCCCGCGGTCAGGGATCCGGCGACCGGGGCCGTGCGCGGCACCGGAGGCGGACTGGTCGGCAGGCCGGCCGGACGCGCCGGCGAGACCGGGACGGCGGGCCTCCGGGCCACCGGGGGCACGGCCCGCCGCCGGAGCAGGCGGGAAGACGACGACCGACCGGGGAAGGACATCTGAGCACATGCCACACCCACCAACCGCCCGCTCGCGCGGCCGCCGGACCGTCGCGACCGCGCTGGCCGCGACGGTGCTGGGAGTTCTGGCGCTGGCCCCCCAGGCGGCGGCCGACGGACCGGCCGACCCCTGGTACATGGACACCTGGCGCGTCGAGGAGATCTGGGAGCGGACGCGGGGCGAGGGCGTCACCGTGGCGGTCATCGACAGCGGCGTCGACGACTCGGTGACGCCGGAGCTGGCCGGGCAGGTGCTGGAGGGGACCGACCTGACCTACCAGCAGGACGGCGCGCATTACGACTCGCATGGCCACGGCACCCTCATGGCGTCGCTCATCGCGGGCACCGGGGCCGACGCAGGGCTCCGCGGCCTCGCTCCCGGGGCCGAGATCCTTCCCGTCCGCGTGACGGTCGGCGGCTCGTTGCTCGACTTCGGCGAGGAAGGGCGGATGGCGCGCGGGATCGAGTACGCCGTCGAGGCCGGCGCGCAGGTCATCAGCATCTCCCTGGCGGGTGACGAGATCGGCGACGACGAGGAGATCGTGCGGGCGGCGCTCGCCGAGGCCGCCCGTCAGGATGTGCTGATCTTCGCGGGCGCGGGGAACGACGCGGAGGGTGAGAACGGCCCGCTGTTCCCGGCCAACCGCGAGGGCGTCGTCGGAGTGGGAGCGGTCGACCGGAACGGTGACCACACCCGCTACTCGAACTATGGGCCCCAGGTCGCGATGGTGGCACCCGGTGACGATGTCCCGGCGTACTGCCCGGAGCGCCACGGCGACCCGTGTCTGGTGGAGGAGGGCGGGACCAGCATCTCCACCGCGCTGGCGTCCGCCTCCGCCGCCCTGATCCGCTCGGCGTACCCGGACTGGACGAAGAACCAGGTGCTCCGCGCCATGATGGAGACGGCCGACGCCCCCGAAAGCGGCGAGCGCGACGACTACGTCGGCTACGGCATGGTCCGTCCCGACCGCGTCATCCTCGACGGCGGCATCGACCCGGGAGACCCGGACACCAACCCGCTCTTCCCGACGTACGAGGCGCTGCTCGACCCGCCCGTGTCCCCCGAGCCGGAGCCGGACCCCGAGCCTTCGGAGCCCGCGACCGAGCCCCGGCGGGACGTCCCGGACGCCGCCGGGAGCCAGGCGGCCGGCGACGGTGACGGCGACGGTGACGGCCCCTGGCTTCTCATCGGTGCCGGGGCCGTCGTCCTCGTCGGCGGTGTGCTGACGGCCGTGATCCTCGGCCGCCGTCGCCGCGCCTGAAGCGTTCCATCCATACCGAACAGACACACAGAAGGGAGCGAACATGTCGACTCCGATGCCCGGCGGCAACAGCGATCTGCGGCAAGAGGGCGAGGCCATCGACAGGGTGCTCGCCGCGCTGGAGCGCGAGGCGGGCGTCCTGGACGCGAACCGGCGAGAGCTGTCGTCGGTCTCCGACGAGTTGGCGGCCCAGTGGGGCGGTGGCGCGGCGGGACAGTTCAACGCCGGGCAGAACCAGTTCGGCCTCGACCTCGACAGGCTGATCAAGGCCATGGGCAACCTGCACGAGCTGGTCCGGCTCAGCAGGGACGGCTTCCAGGCCGAGGAGGCCGAGCAGGTCGCCGCCCTCAGGACCGTCAACGCCGGCCTCGGTGGGCCGGGCAACCCGAACCTGAACTTCTGAGGAGAGGAACGCCATGACCGACTTCAACCTCAGCGTCAACTACGCGGCCCTCGGCGCCGGCTCGGAAGGCATGTCGCGCACCGAGCGCGAGCTGCTCAACCGCATGGAGGAGCTCCAGGCCAGCCTGCGGCAGGTCGCGGCCGGCTGGGAGGGCGAGGCGATGCGGGCCTTCGACGCGAACATGCGCGTGCTCAACGAGGAGCTGGACAAGCTGCGGATGGTGCTGGCCCAGACCGGCAACCAGCTCAGCAACGCGATCGGCGACTACCAGCGCACGGACCGCGCGGGCGCCCGCCTGCTGGGAGGCTGAGCCACCCCGCACTTCTTCGGGGGCGGCGCCGGACCGCCATCGGCGCCGCCCCCGCCGCATCTCGTTCGACGAGGAATGCGCGCGGCTCCGGGAGGCGTTCCTCACCGCGTACGGCGACGTCCTCGTCGCCTACGACCGGCTCGCGCCGTCGTCCGCGTGGACCACCGAGCAGGGCCACCTCACCCGAGTTCCTGACGGAGAACGACCACAGCCGTCCCGGTGACCGGCTTCCTCGACGCCTTCTCCCACCACCCGGGGGCGGCGTCGCCTTCTGCGCCGCCCCGCCCGAGCCCGTCCCCGCCGGCTGAGCGCTACTCCTCCGGTGACCAGCCGAGCTGGATCAGCGAGTTGCCCCGCCGTCGCGTGGCGAACACGGCGCGGCCCGGGGGCAGCGGCCGGGGCCGGACCGAGGGCAGGACCTCGCCCTCCTTCGGGTCGCCGGACAGGATGATGCCCTGCGCCCCGAGGTCGCGCATCCGCTGCAGGAACGGGTCGAAGATGGCCCGCGAGATGCCCGCCGACGTGCGGGCGATGACGAAGCCGATCCCCGCGTCCCTGGCGTACGGCAGGTGCTCCGTCAGGTGGTTCAGCGGGTTCTTCGGGGTGGCGCCCACCAGGTCGTGGTCGTCGACGATGACGAACAGCCGGGGCCCCTGCCACCAACTGCCCGCCCGCAGCTCCTGGATGCTGATGTCGTCGCTCGGCTTGCGCTTCTCGAACAGGCCGTTGAGCGAGACCACGTCCGGGACCAGCTTGGCCTCCGTCGTCGTGTAGCTCGCGACGTGCTCCTCCGGCGCCGCCGCCATCAGGGCCCGCCGGTAGTCCGCGAGGATGAAGCGGGCCTCGTCCCGGGTGTACCGCTCGGCCAGCTTCCGCATGATCAGCCGCAGCGCGGACGTCTTGCCGGACTCGCTCTCGCCGATGACGAAGAGGAACGGGTCCCGCTCGAAGTCGACGAACACCGGCTCCAGATCGGTCTCGCCGACGCCGATCGCGATGCCCTGGTCCGGGCGTTCGAACCCCTTCGGCAGGTCGTGGGCGGCCAGCACCCTCGGCAGCATCCGCACCCGCGGCGCCGCCGCGCCGGTCCACGCCCCCCGGACCGCCTCGACCAGGGCGGCGGTGCCCCGCGCCAGGTCGTCGGAGCGGCTTTCCCCGTCGAGCCGGGGCAGCGCGGACAACCAGTGCAGTTTGTCGGGCGTCTGGCCGCGGCCGGGCACGTCGGCCGGGACGGCGCCGGCCACCTGGCGGTCGAACTCCGAGTCCAGCCGGTCCCCGAGCCGCAGCTCCAGCCGGTTGGTCAGCTGGTCCTTCAGCGCGGGCCGGATCTCCATGTACCGCGCGGCCGTGACGACCAGGTGGATGCCGTAGCCCAGGCCGCGCGCCGCCAGGTCGTGGATCACCGGCTCCAGCGTCATGTCGTAGTCCTGCCGGAACGCCGCCCAGCCGTCGATCAGCAGGAAGACGTCGCCCCACGGCTGGTCGGGCAGCTGCCCGGCGGCGCGCGTCCGCCGGTAGGTGACCACCGAGTCGATGCCCTCGCGCCGGAAGAACTCCTCGCGCCGCGCCAGCACCCCCGCCACCTCGGACACCGTGCGGCGCACCCGGTCCGGGTCCAGCCGGGACGCGATGCCGCCGACGTGCGGCAGGCCGTCCACCGCGGACAGCCCGCCGCCGCCGAAGTCCAGCCCGTAGAACTGGACCTCGCGCGGCGTGTGGGTGAGGGCGAATGACGCGACCAGCGTGCGCAGGAAGGTGGACTTGCCGGACTGCGGGCCGCCGACGATCAGCATGTGCCCGCCCGAGCCGGAGAAGTCGCGGGTGAGGATCTCCCGGCGCTGCTCGAACGGCTTGTCCACGACGCCGAGCGGCACCGAGAGCCCACCCGTCGCCCCGGGCGCCTGCAGGCCCCGGGCCGCCACCACGCCCACGCCCGGCAGCAGCTCGTCCAGCGTCGGCGCGTCGTCCAGCGGCGGCAGCCACACTTGATGGGCGGCCGGACCCTGCCCCTCCAGCCGCCGGACGATCACGTCCAGGACCGAGTCCGCCAGCGGATCGTCGGCGGTCCCGCCGGCACCGGCGGTCCCGCCGGCACCGGCGGTCCCGGCGGGCTCCGGGCGCGGCTCGGGCTCCGCGTAGGTGACCGGCACCGGCGCCGCCGTGAAAAGCGCCGGCCGCCGCCGCATCGGACGCGGCCCGGCCGTCTCCGGCTCGGCCGACGGCTCCCGGTACGCGCCGGAGACGTACGCCGCCTTGAAGCGCGTCATCTGGTCCGTGCCGGCCTTCAGCAGGCCGGAACCCGGCACCTGCGGCAGGTGGTAGGCGTCCGGGACGCCGATCGCCGTCCGCGACTCGGCCGCCGAGAATGTCCGCAGGCCGATCCGGTACGACAGGTACGTGTCCAGCCCCTTCAGCCGGCCCTCCTCCAGCCGCTGCGAGGCGAGCAGCAGATGCACGCCCAGCGATCGGCCGATGCGGCCGATCTGGATGAACATGTCGATGAAATCGGGCTTCGCCGTCAGCAGCTCGCTGAACTCGTCGATGACCAGGACCAGCGAGGCCAGCGGCTCCAGCGGCGCGCCCGCCGCCCGCGCCCGCTCGTAGTCGTGGAGATTCGCGTAGTTGCCCGCGGCCCGCAGCAACTCCTGCCGTCGCTGGAGCTCGCCGCGGATCGAGTCGCCCATGCGGTCGACCAGTGACAGGTCGTCCGACAGGTTGGTGATGACCGCCGACACGTGCGGCAGCCCGGCCATCCCGGTGAACGTGGCGCCGCCCTTGAAGTCCGCCAGCACGAAGTTCAGCGTCTGTGACGTGTGGGTGACGGCCAGGCCCAGCACCAGGGTCCGCAGCAGCTCCGACTTCCCGGACCCCGTGGCCCCCACACACAGCCCGTGCGGACCCATGCCCTCCTGTGCGGCCTCCTTCAGGTCCAGCATCACCGGCCGGCCCTCCTCGTCCACGCCGATCGGCACCCGCAGTCGCTCGCCCGCCGACCTCGGCCGCCAGGTCCGCGCCACGTCGACCGACGCCGGATCGCCCAGGCCCAGCAGCTCCGCGAAGTCAAGATTCGCCAGCAGCGGCTCGTCCTCGTCCACGGCCGTGCTCAGCCGCAGCGGCGCCAGCTGCCGCGCCAGCGCCTCGGCCGCCGCCGACGGCAGCGCGTCCGGCTCGCCCTCGAACACCGAGCCGTCCGGCGCCTCCAGCCGCAGCAGCCCAGGAGCGCAGAATACCGACAGACCGCCGCGCGCCGGGCCCGCCTCACCCGGCGCGATCTCCACGATGGTGACGCCCTGCAGCCCCTCCGCGCCGGCGAACGCCGAGTGCGGCGGAATCCGCGCGCCGTCCAGCAGCAGTACCACGTGCGGCTGGTCGGGCACCGGCTTGCCCTGGGGCGCGAACCGCCCCCGCCCCTCCAACCGCCGCGTCAGCTCCTGTTCGACCTCCGGGACGGTGCCGCCGATCAGCCGCCGCGTGCCCGCCCCGTCCAGCGCCGTCGACTGGGTGTGCGGCAGCCACTTCGTCCACTCCCAGCGGTCCGCCGCCTCCCCGCCGCCCGCCACCACCGCCAGCGTCACGTCCTCCGGCGAGTGCAGCGCCGTCAGCGCGGCCACCAGCGAACGCGCCACGCCGTACACCGGCTCCGCGTCACCCGCCAGCGTCAGCCGGTAGAAACCGCGCAGCGACACCGCCATCGGCAGGTCCCGCACGGTGCTGTGCGTGGTCAGGAACCGCCGCATCGCCCCCGCCGTCAGCGGCTCCAGCTCATCCACCGGCGCGGTCCGCGGCGCCATCAGCGGCGTCGCGAGCTGGTGCTCGCCCAGGCCCAACCGCACCTGCCCGAAGTCCGCGTCGCCGGCCCGCCGTTCCCACACCCGGCCGCCCTCGGCGACCAGCGCCCACAACTGCTCGGGTGCCGGGTGCAGGTACCACTGCGTGTCCCGCTGCTCCCGCGCCGTCGCCCGCACCTCCTGCCGGGTGCGTGCGAGGTACTTCAGATAATCCCGCCGCACCTGCGCCATCTGCCCCTGGGTGCCCCGCCGGGCGCGCACGATCATCGCGATGAGCATGCCGCCCGTGGAGATCATCATCAGCATCCCCATGACGCGCATGAACGGATGCGCGCCCGGCATGAAGAAGAACACCACCGACGAGCCCATGCCGAGCATCGGCACGATCTGCATCAGCACGCCCTCCTGCTGCCCTTTGGGCAGCTCGGGCGGCGGCAGCAGCGGAACGGCCTCGTCCGGCAGCTTCCTCGGCAACGCCCGCGGCGGGCGCTTCACAACGATCTGGCTCATCAAACCCCCCGCGCCAACGGCTGGATGGTCGCGTCGTGACTGATCCTAGTTGGCGCACGGTAGGGTGTTCGACGCAGTCTGTGCACAAGGAGCCGCCAGGGGAGGGGAGTTATTCCGTGAGCACGACCGCAGCCACCGGCTTCTGCCGGATCACCGTCGCCGCGCCCACCAGCCGGACCGACATGGCGTTGCCCGAGGACATCCCGCTCGCCGACCTCTACCCCGAGATCTTCCGGCTGACCGGCCTGACACCCGATCAGGAGGCCCCGGTCGGCCACCACCTGGTGCGCCGCGACGGCTCCGTGCTGGACGGCTCCCGCACCCTGGGCGCCCAGCGGGTCCTGGACGGCGACGTGCTGGCCCTGCGCCCCTTCGCCGACTCGCTCCCGCCGCCCGTCCACGACGATGTGACGGACGCCGTCGCCGACGCGGTGGGCGGTGACCGGCGGCTGTGGCAGGACCGGATGCTGCGGCCGGCCGGCCTGACGGCCGTCGCCGTCCTCGGCGCGCTGACCGCCGCCGTGCTCTGGTACGGCGAGCCGGACCGCCACGAGATGCACGGGCTGCCCGGCGTTCTCGCGGGCGTCCTGGCGATCCTCCTCCTCTCCTTCGCCGCCGTCCGCGCCCGGGTGTACGACGACGGCCACGCCGCCGTCGCGTCCGGCCTGGCAGCCCTGCCGCACGCCTTCGTCGGCGGCACCGGCATGCTGCCCCTCGACGACGGCCACGGCGTCGGCCGTCTGGAGCTGCTGCTAGGCTGCGCCGCCGTCCTCGTCGTCTCCGTCATCCTGATCGCCGTCATGCCGGAGGCCGCCGCCTGGTTCGTGGCCACCGCGTGCGCCGCGACGCTCGGTACCGTCGCCGCGTTCCTCGCCACCGTCACCGAGGCCGAGCCGGCCGAGACCGCCGCCGTCTGCGCGCCCGTCGCGCTCGGCGCGCTGGCCTTCCTCCCGGCCCTCGCCGCGAGCCTCGTCCGGCTGCCCATCGGCTACACCGCTCCCCGCCCCGGCTACGAGACGGTGGCGCCCGAGCCGCGGCAGCCGACCGACGGGCCGGTCGACACCGAGCGTGTCGCCGCCCAGGCCCGCCGCGGCCATCAGCTTCTGCTCGGCCTCACCGGCGGCTGCGCCGTGCTCGCCACCACCGCCGTCGGCGTCCTCGGTTTCTCCGACAGCGGCTGGGGACAGCTGCTCGCCCTGGCCACCGGTCTCGCGCTGCTGACCCGCGCCCGGCTGTTCCGTTACGCCGTCCAGGTGACGGTGCTGCTGACCGCCGGACTCGGCTCCCTGGCGCTGCTCGTCCTCGGCTTCGCCGGCGACACGTCCACCGCGGGCGGCGGCGACCCGGACCCGCGCACCCTCTGGCTGGCCGCCGCACTCACCGCCGCCACCGGTATGCTCGCGGCGATCGCGCTGATCGTGCCGCGCGCCGGGCTCACCCCGTTCTGGGGCAGGGCCCTCGATCTCACCGAGAGCGCCGTGCTGCTGTCGCTGATCCCGCTGTGTCTCGCGGTGCTCGGTGTATACGGTGAGGCCCGGGGGCTGACCAGCGGCTGAGCAGGCCGGATGTGCCAGCGGGGTCATCCTGTTGTAGCCTGCTTACCGGCCGTTTGCGTACGCGCCCCCGGAGTCTTCTGGAGGAAGCGCTCAGCGGACCCCGCCTCCCGAGTTCCGGAAGCTCCCCTGTGGATAAGCCCAGGGGCACTCGGTGGCCAGATCAGACAACGTCAAGGAGTCCGTGTGTCGTCGCTCGACGCCGCCACGAAGCAGAAGATCATCGCCGAGTTCGCCACCGCAGAGGGCGACACCGGCTCCCCCGAGGTCCAGGTGGCTCTGCTGTCCCGCCGCATCTCGGACCTGACCGAGCACCTGAAGATCCACAAGCACGACCACCACTCCCGCCGGGGCCTGCTGCTCCTGGTCGGCCAGCGCCGGCGCCTGCTGCAGTACCTGGCGCGCAAGGACATCCAGCGCTTCCGCACCCTGGTGGAGCGGCTGGGCATCCGCCGCGGCGCGGCGGGCGCCAGGTAACACGCGCGAGAGGGAGCGGCCACCCGCAGGCGGGGCCGCTCCCTTCGCCGTATCCGGTCCGTCACGGACGGAAACCGAGCCGGGAACCGTATGCCTTTGTAGGCTGGTTCCAACGGCACGACCGAGAAAACGACGAAACGCACGGGGCGGGGCCCCTTCGCACGTCGCCGGTCCTCGGTAGTGGCTTCCGGGCGTTCAGACCCCGGGGGCTTCGATCGATGGCCGGCCAGTCCGGAGGCGCTCCACCTCATCGCCCCGCCGAGGTCGGCGGGGCACAGAAGAGGAGATTTTCCAAGGTGGAGAACGAGACCCACTACGCCGAGGCCGTCATCGACAACGGTTCCTTCGGTTCCCGCACCATCCGCTTCGAGACGGGGAGGCTCGCCAGGCAGGCGGCCGGCTCCGCCGTGGCGTATCTGGACGACGACACCATGGTGCTGTCGGCCACCACCGCGTCGAAGAACCCCAAGGATCAGCTCGACTTCTTCCCGCTCACCGTCGATGTCGAGGAGCGGATGTACGCGGCCGGGAAGATTCCCGGTTCCTTCTTCCGGCGCGAGGGGCGTCCGTCCGAGGACGCGATCCTCACCTGCCGCCTCATCGACCGTCCGCTGCGCCCCTCGTTCAAGAAGGGCCTGCGCAACGAGATCCAGATCGTCGAGACGATCATGGCGCTCAACCCCGACCACCTGTACGACGTGGTCGCCATTAACGCCGCCTCCTGTTCCACGCAGCTCGCCGGGCTGCCGTTCTCCGGCCCCATCGGCGGCACCCGCGTCGCCCTGATCCGTGGCCAGTGGGTGGCCTTCCCGACCCACACGGAGCTGGCGGAGGCCGTCTTCGACATGGTCGTCGCCGGCCGCGTGCTGCCGGACGGCGATGTCGCGATCATGATGGTCGAGGCCGAGGCCACCGACAAGACGATCGAGCTGGTCAAGGGCGGTGCGCAGGCCCCGACCGAGGAGGTCGTCGCGGCCGGCCTGGACGCCGCCAAGCCGTTCATCAAGGTGCTGTGCAAGGCGCAGGCCGACCTCGCGGCCAAGGCCGCCAAGCCCACCGGCGAGTTCCCGGTCTTCCTGGACTACCAGAACGACGTGTACGAGGCGCTGTCGGCGGCCGTCCGCGACGAGCTGGCCCAGGCGCTGACCATCGCCGGCAAGCAGGAGCGCGAGGGCGAGCTGGACCGCGTCAAGACGGTCGCCGCGGAGAAGCTGCTGCCGCAGTTCGAGGGCCGCGAGAAGGAGATCTCCGCCGCCTACCGGTCGCTGACCAAGGAGCTGGTCCGCGAGCGCGTCATCCGCGACAAGGTCCGCATCGACGGCCGGGGCGTCACCGACATCCGTACGCTGGCCGCCGAGGTCGAGGCGATCCCGCGGGTGCACGGCTCGGCGCTGTTCGAGCGCGGTGAGACGCAGATCCTCGGTGTCACCACGCTGAACATGCTCCGCATGGAGCAGCAGCTCGACACGCTCTCCCCGGTGACCCGCAAGCGGTACATGCACAACTACAACTTCCCGCCCTACTCCACCGGTGAGACCGGCCGCGTCGGCTCCCCCAAGCGCCGCGAGATCGGCCACGGCGCGCTCGCCGAGCGGGCCCTGCTGCCGGTGCTGCCCAGCCGCGAGGAGTTCCCGTACGCCATCCGCCAGGTCTCCGAGGCGCTCGGCTCCAACGGCTCCACCTCGATGGGCTCGGTCTGCGCCTCCACCATGTCGCTGCTGAACGCCGGTGTGCCGCTGAAGGCGCCGGTGGCCGGCATCGCCATGGGCCTGATCTCCCAGGAGATCGAGGGCGAGACGCACTACGTCACCCTCACCGACATCCTCGGCGCCGAGGACGCGTACGGCGACATGGACTTCAAGGTCGCCGGCACCCGGCAGTTCGTCACGGCGCTCCAGCTCGACACCAAGCTGGACGGCATCCCGGCCTCCGTGCTGGCCGCCGCCCTGAAGCAGGCTCGTGACGCCCGCCTGCACATCCTCGACGTGATGAGCGAGGCCATCGACGTCCCCGACGAGATGTCCCCGAACGCGCCGCGGATCATCACCGTCAAGATCCCGGTGGACAAGATCGGCGAGGTCATCGGCCCGAAGGGCAAGATGATCAACCAGATCCAGGAGGACACCGGCGCCGACATCACCATCGAGGACGACGGCACGATCTACATCGGTGCCGCCGACGGTCCCTCCGCCGAGGCCGCGCGCGCCACGATCAACGGCATCGCCAACCCGACGATGCCCGAGGTCGGCGAACGGTACCTGGGCACGGTCGTGAAGACGACCACCTTCGGCGCCTTCGTCTCCCTGCTGCCCGGCAAGGACGGTCTGCTGCACATCTCGCAGATCCGCAAGCTGGCCGGCGGCAAGCGCGTGGAGAACGTGGACGACGTGCTCGGCGTCGGCCAGAAGGTCCAGGTCGAGATCGCCGAGATCGACCAGCGCGGCAAGCTCTCCCTGATCCCCGTCCTGGACGAGGCCGCCGAGAGCGCCTCCGCCGAGGCCGAGGACGCCGAGAAGGCCGCTGCCGACCAGTGATCCGTCCCTCTCGTACGGCATCGCGTGCGACGGCCCGCCCCACCGCTGAGGTGGGGCGGGCCGTGCCCCGTCCGCGCGGCGCGGAGAACGGCCCCGGCGCTGTCGCCAGGACCGTGCTCCCCGGCGGACTGCGCGTCCTCACCGAGACCGTGCCCTCGGTCCGCTCCGCGACGTTCGGCATCTGGGCCCGGGTCGGCTCGCGCGACGAGACCCCGGCGCTCAACGGCGCCACCCACTACCTGGAACACCTGCTGTTCAAGGGCACCGAGCGGCGCACCGCCCTGGACATCTCCTCCGCCATCGACGCGGTCGGCGGCGAGATGAACGCCTTCACCACGAAGGAGTTCACCTGCTACTACGCCCGCGTCCTCGACAATGACCTGCCGCTGGCCATCGACATCGTCTGCGACATGCTCACCGGCTCCTTGATCGCTGCCCAGGACGTGGACGCCGAGCGCGGCGTCATCCTCGAAGAGATCGCGATGACGGAGGACGACCCGAGCGACGGCGTCCACGACCTCTTCGCGCACACCCTGCTCGGCGACAGCCCGCTGGGCCGCCCGGTGCTCGGCACCGAGGACACGGTCAACGCGCTGACCCGCGACAAGATCGCCCGGTTCTACCGGCGGCACTACGACCCCACCCGCCTCGTCGTCACCGCCGCGGGCAACGTGGACCACGCCGCCGTCGTGGAGCGCGTGGCCGCCGCGTTCGAAGGGGCGGGCGCGCTCGCCCGCGCGGACGCCGAGCCCGTCGGGCCGCGTTCCGGCCGGCGCGCCATCAAGACGACCGGGCGTCTCGACGTGATCGAGCGCCCCACCGAGCAGGCGCACGTCGTGCTCGGCATGCCGGGCGTCTCCCGCCACGACGAGCGCCGCTGGGCGCTCAACGTGCTGTCCACCGCGCTCGGCGGCGGCATGAGCTCGCGCCTCTTCCAGGAGGTCCGCGAGAAGCGCGGTCTGGCCTACAACATCTACACGCACACCTCCGGTTACGCCGACTGCGGTCTGTTCGGCGTCTACGCCGGCTGCCGCCCCGACCGGCTGGACGACGTGCTGAAGATCTGCCGCGACCAGCTCGCCGACGTCGCCGAACACGGCCTCGGTGACGACGAGACGCGCCGCGCGATCGGCCAGCTCGCCGGCTCCACCGTGCTCGGTCTGGAGGACACCGGCTCCCTGATGCACCGGCTCGGCAAGAGCGAGGTGTGCTGGGGCAGGCAGCTTTCGGTGGATGAGATGCTGGAGCGGATCACCGCGGTCACCCCGGACGACGTCCGGCAGGTCGCCCGCGAGCTGCTCGGGCACCGGCCCTCGCTGTCCGTCATCGGTCCGCTCAACGACCGGCAGACCGCGCGCCTGTCCGGCGCCGTCGGCTGAGGCGGGACCGGGCGACGGGCCGACGGGGCGACGAGGGACGGCACGACCGGGAGAGCTGAAGAAGGAGTGGGATGAGCAAGCTGCGCGTAGCCGTGATCGGCGCTCGCGGGCGCATGGGCTCCGAGGCCGTCCGGGCCGTGACGGACGCGCCGGACATGGAGCTCGTCGCCGCGCTGGGCCGTGGCGACAAGCTGGAGACGCTGATCGAGGCCGGCGCCCAGGTGGCCGTCGAGCTGACGCGGCCCGAGTCGGTGATGGACAATCTGGAGTTCTGCGTCCGCAACGGCGTCCACGGCGTCGTCGGGACCACGGGCTGGACGGAGGACCGGTTGGCCACCCTCCGGGGGTGGTTGGCCGGCTCCCCGGCCACCGGTGTGCTGATCGCTCCGAACTTCGGTATCGGCGCGGTGCTCACCATGCGGTTCGCGCGGCAGGCCGCGCGTTTCTTCGAGTCGGTCGAGATCGTCGAGCTGCACCACCCGAACAAGGCCGATGCCCCCAGCGGCACCGCCGTGCGCACCGCCCAGCTCGTCGCCGAGGCCCGCCACGCCGCGGGGCTCGGTGCCCAGCCGGACGCCACCAGCACGGCCCTGGAGGGCGCCCGGGGCGCCGACGTGGACGGGGTGCCGGTGCACGCCGTCCGGCTGCGCGGGCTGGTCGCCCACCAGGAGGTCCTCTTCGGTGACGAGGGCGAGGTCTTCACCATCCGCCACGACTCGATGAACCGCGGCTCCTTCATGCCGGGCGTGCTGCTCGGCGTGCGGCGGATTCCCGGCGCGCCCGGGCTGACGTTCGGCCTGGAGCACTTCATGGAGCTGGACGGCTAGCCGTGCGCGCCAAGATCGGTTACTTGGTGCTGTGCGCCGCGATGCTGGTGTACGCGGCGCTGATCGGCCATCGCGGGGTGCTGCTCGTCCTGGAGGGCACATGGGTGACCGTGCCGCTGGGCGCGGCCGTGCTGGTCCTGCCGCTGCTCGGCGGCTGGTTCCTCTGGCGCAGTCTGCGGTTCGTCCTGGACGCCAACCGGCTGGCCAGGGAGCTGGATGCCGAGGGCGGGCTCCCGGTGGACGAGCTCGCGCGCACGCCCAGCGGGCGCGTCGACCGGGCCGCCGCCGACGAGGTGTTCGCGCGGCGGCGGGCGGAGGCCGAGGCGACTCCGGGGGACTGGCGGTGCTGGTTCCGGCTGGCCGTCGCCTATCACGACGCGCGGGACACACCCCGGGCCAGAAGGGCGATGCAGCACGCGATCGCCCTGCGCGCGGGCCGCCGCTCCCGTGCCGGGGCCTAGCGCGGTCCGCCGCGGCCCCCGCCTGTCCCAGCCCCGCTCAGCGGTTCTCGGCCGCCCACGCCTCCAGTACGTCCGCCGCGCGGTCGAACGCCTCGGGCCGGGACAGGAAGTCCGCGTTGTGGTCGGTGAGCAGCGTACGCAGCGACTCGCCGCGGCGCCGCTCGATCTGCAGGGCCTGGCCCTGGACGCCGCGCGGCAGGCCGAGCCACTTCACCGGCTGCTGGACCGTGGAGACGCGGGTGATGTCGCGCCACCGCAGCGTCGTGGTGCTCAGCAGGCCGACGCGGCGCAGGCCACGTGGGCTGACCCAGATGCCGACGCGCAGCAGGCGCAGCGCGAAGGCGATGGTCAGCGCGGCGGCGAGACCGGTGGCGGTGGCGCCGGTCGGAGAGCCCGCCATGGTGATGATCATGGCGCAGAGCAGCATGTACGCGGCGATCAGCAGAGTCAGCGCGGCGACGGCCACGCGCCAGGGGCCCGGCCGGTAGGGGCGGCGCCAATAGTCCCGGTTCGCGTGCGGCAGTGGCTCGTCCGGCACGGAGGTGGCGGAGTCGTGGTCGGCCGCGAGGAAGGTCAGGGGCACGGCTGGTCCTCGTTCGAATTCACAGAGACATCACGTGGGGGTGGTGCTGTGAACGGTGAGGCTACCGCGCTTCAGCGGCCTTCGGCCGCCTCGGGCGCATCAGGAACAGACTGACGGTCGACATCGAGGGCGGGGCGCGCCAGCAGCAGGGCCCCTATGAGGCCGCATATCAGGACAAGAGCGATAAGAGTGCCGCCGAGAATCGAGCCGGCGGTCGGACGGTGGTGCGGCGGAGTGACGTCGTCGTGGAAACCGTCGTCGTACGCCATGCGAGTGTTCCTCCCCCTGAGTGACCTCATACAAATCTATCAGGGGAAGAATCCGACTCCGGGCGTGAGGCCCCTTTTGCCCGACCCGGGGCGTGGGCCGTTGTCAGTGGCTGCCCTTAGGGTGAGTCGCGTTCCGCACGGAAGGATTTCGAAGGTGACCGAGACCCCCAGTTTCCGCAGTGACGTGACCGTAGAGCTGGTCAAGCACAGTGCCTCCGACACCGACGTGCTCTGGGCGGCCCGCGTGTCCACGGCGGGGGAGCAGTCCCTTGAGGAGATCGGCCGGGACCCGGAGCGTTCGAAGGGTTTGATCAACTATCTGCTGCGCGACCGGCACGGCAGCCCGTTCGAGCACAACTCGATGACCTTCCTGGTCAGCGCCCCGATCTTCGTCTTCCGCGAGTTCCACCGGCACCGCGTCGGCTGGTCGTACAACGAGGAGAGCGGGCGGTATCGGGAGCTCGGCCCGGTGTTCTACGTGCCGGCGGAGGACCGCAGGCTCGTCCAGCGCGGACGTCCCGGGCAGTATGACTTCGTTCCGGGCACCCCCGAGCAGCACGCGCTGGTGGGGAAGGTCATGGAGGAGTCCTACCGGCAGGCGTACGCGGCCTATCAGGAGATGCTCGCCGCGGGTGTGGCCAGGGAGGTGGCCCGGGCGGTGCTGCCGGTCGGCCTGTTCTCCTCGATGTACGCCACGTGCAACGCCCGCTCGCTGATGCATTTCCTCGGGCTGCGCACGCAGGACGAGCGGGCCCGGGTGCCCTCGTTCCCGCAGCGCGAGATCGAGATGGTGGCCGAGCGGATGGAGGCCGAGTGGGCCCGTCTGATGCCTCTGACGCACGCGGCGTTCAACGCGCATGGCCGCGTGGCGCCCTAGCCGGCGGGCGCATTCTCCGGAGAGCCGCTCGAAGTGTCCGTATTGCACCATTTCGCGAAGTTCATTTAGGGTGAATGAACGGACCCGGCACTGTCTGAACCCCCGAGCAGGCAGTGCCGGGATCCACGGGATGCCCGCCCCGATGGCCCCGGACCCGCTGAGCTGCGAGTAGCGTGGAACCTATGGCTCCGACCTCCACACCGCAGACCCCCTTCGGGAGGGTCCTCACCGCCATGGTCACGCCATTCACGGCGGACGGATCACTCGACCTCGACGGCGCGCGGCGGCTCGCCGCGCACCTGGTGGACGCCGGAAACGACGGCCTGATCGTCAACGGCACCACCGGTGAGTCCCCGACGACGAGCGATGCGGAGAAATCCCGGCTGATCAGCGCCGTGGTGGAGGCGGTCGGCGACCGGGCCCACGTCGTGGCGGGCGTCGGCACCAACGACACCAGGCACAGCGTCGAGCTGGCCCGCGCCGCCCAGGCGGCCGGCGCCCACGGACTGCTGACCGTCACGCCGTACTACAGCAAGCCGCCGCAGGAGGGCCTGTACCGGCACTTCACCGCCATCGCGGACGCCTGCGACCTCCCGGTGATGCTGTACGACATCCCGGGCCGCAGCGGAGTGCCGATCAACACGGAGACCATGGTCCGCCTGGCCGCCCACCCGCGCATCGTCGCCAACAAGGACGCCAAGGGCGACCTGGGCCGGGCGAGCTGGGCCATCGCCACCACCGGCCTCGCGTGGTACTCGGGGGACGACATGCTGAACCTCCCCCTGCTGTCCGTGGGCGCGGTGGGCTTCGTCTCCGTCGTGGGCCACATCGTCACCCCCGAGCTGCGCGCGCTCGTCGACGCCCACACCAGCGGCGACGTGGCGAAGGCCACCGAGATCCACCAGAAGCTGCTCCCGGTCTTCACCGGCATGTTCCGCTCCCAGGGCGTGATCACCTCCAAGGCCGCCCTCGGCTTCCTGGGCCTGCCCGGCGGCCCCCTCCGGCTTCCTCTGATCGGCCTCAAGGAGGAGGAGACCGAACAGCTCAAGCGGGATCTCACCGCCGGTGGGGTACAGATCTGACAACACAGACGTTGCCCGGGACGCGGATCGCCGCGCCCAGGGTGATAACTGAATACCGACCAGTGCATACAGTCACGCGCGCCGTGCCCCTCGCGGGCGTGTGGCGCGCGTGGTCAGGAGAGTCTCTTGAGTCATCCGCACCCAGAACTCGGCCCGCCGCCGAAGCTTCCTGAGGGTGGCCTACGCGTTACCCCGCTCGGCGGGCTCGGCGAGATCGGCCGCAACATGACCGTCTTCGAATACGGCGGTCGGCTGCTCATCGTCGACTGCGGCGTGCTCTTCCCCGAGGAGGAGCAGCCCGGAATCGACCTCATCCTGCCGGACTTCAGCTCCATCAGGAACCGCCTCGACGACATCGACGGCATCGTGCTGACGCACGGACACGAGGATCACATCGGCGGGGTGCCCTTCCTGCTGCGCGAGAAGCCGGACATCCCCCTGATCGGCTCCAAGCTCACGCTCGCGCTGCTGGAGGCCAAGCTCCAGGAGCATCGCATCCGCCCCTACACCCTGGAGGTCAAGGAGGGACACCGCGAGCGGATCGGCCCGTTCGACTGCGAGTTCGTCGCGGTCAACCACTCCATCCCCGACGCCCTCGCGGTCGCCATCCGCACCCCGGCCGGCATGGCCGTCCACACCGGCGACTTCAAGATGGACCAGCTCCCGCTCGACGGCCGCCTCACCGACCTGCGGGCGTTCGCCCGGCTCGGCGAGGAGGGCATCGACCTGCTGCTGGCCGACTCCACCAACGCCGAGGTGCCCGGATTCGTCTCCCCGGAGCGGGAGATCTCCGGAGTGCTGCGTCAGGTCTTCGCCCGCGCGGAGAAGCGCATCATCGTGGCCAGCTTCGCCAGCCACGTGCACCGCATCCAGCAGATCGTCGACGCGGCCTACGAACACGGCCGCAGGATCGCGTTCGTAGGCCGCTCGATGGTGCGGAACATGGGCATCGCCAGGGACCTCGGCTATCTGCGGGTGCCCGCCGGACTGGTGGTCGACGTGAAGACACTCGACGACCTGGCCGACAACGAGGTGGTCCTCATCTGCACCGGCTCCCAGGGCGAGCCCATGGCGGCGCTGTCCAGGATGGCCAACCGCGACCACCAGATCCGGATCGTGGAGGGGGACACGGTGATCCTGGCCTCGTCCCTGATCCCCGGCAACGAGAACGCGGTGTACCGCGTGATCAACGGCCTGACCCGCTGGGGCGCCAACGTCATCCACAAGGGCAACGCGCGGGTCCACGTCTCGGGCCACGCCTCGGCCGGCGAGCTGCTGTACTTCTACAACATCTGCCAGCCGAAGAACCTGATGCCGGTCCACGGCGAGTGGCGCCATCTGCGCGCCAACGCGGAGCTGGGCGCGGCGACCGGGGTGCCCGCGGAGCGCATCGTCATCGCGGAGGACGGGGTCGTGGTCGACCTCATCGACGGCAAGGCGAAGATCACCGGCAAGGTGCAGGCCGGGTACGTGTATGTCGACGGACTGTCGGTCGGCGACATCACCGAGTCCAGCCTGAAGGACCGTCGGATCCTGGGCGACGAGGGGTTCATCACCATCTTCGTGGTGGTGGACAGCAGCACGGGCAAGATCGTCAGCGGCCCGAGCATCCACTCGCGCGGCTCCGGCATCGACGACTCCGACTTCGCCGCGGTCCTCCCGAAGATCGACGAGGTCCTCGCGCGATCGGCCCAGGACGGCGTGGTCGAGCCGCGCCAACTCCAGCAGCTGGTACGCCGGACGGTGGGCAAGTGGGTGGCCGACACCTACCGCCGACGCCCGATGATCATGCCCGTGGTCGTGGACGTCTGACCGTCAGCAGGCGGCGGGGCGCCAGGATTTGCATCCAGGCGCCCCGCTCCAGTACGTTTACGCCACCACCGAGACGGGAAACCGGAGCACCTCGGAGGTACGACGGC